>DCGY01000027.1:27277-91608 GCA_002314715.1 Lachnospiraceae bacterium UBA1766
GGGTCTATGGAACTTTTCCGCCTGTTTCATCAAACGAAGTGCCTTCCGATATCCTTCCGGAAGTGGCATCCCAAAGTTTCTGTATTCGCACTCCTTCAATGTCTTTCCCTTCATATCTGCAATAACCGTAACAGGCTGCCCATCCAGCAAAGCCAGGCCTCCTACAACAGCCTTATCATCCGAATACAAACGATCTCCGTGTGCTTCTACAAAATAGTCAAAGATATATTTCATATAATCAATTGCCCCGGGGCGATCAGCCTTTCGAACCGCTCTCACCTTATCCCAGGCCGTAATGGGCATCGTGTTCCAGGTTTGCTCTTTCAGAATTTCACTTAGTTCGAAATGAAAATCCTCGCCCTTAAAATCTCCCCACTTATCCGCTTTGGGTATTGCATGGGTTTTGATTAGAAAATACAATGTTTTCTTCAGATTTTTACGAAGTACGATTCCATCTACAAATCCGTGCTCCACCAAAAATTCTGCAGTTTGGAAACCATCCGGCAGCTCCTGTCCAATGGTTTGTTTAATCACTCTGGGACCTGCAAACCCAATGAGCGCCCCCGGCTCTGCCATAATCACATCCCCCAGCATTGCAAAGCTGGCTGTCACGCCTCCTGTGGTGGGATCTGTCAAAATGGTGGAATAAAGGAGTCCGGCTTCTCCGTGTTTCTTTATTGCGGCAGAGGTTTTCGCCATCTGCATCAGGGAAACGATTCCCTCCTGCATTCTGGCGCCTCCGGAACAGCAGAACAAAAAAACAGGAAGTTTCTCTTTGGTAGCTCTCTCTATGGCAGAAGTCACTTTTTCCCCTACCACATGTCCCATACTGGCCATCATAAATCTGGAGTCACAAATTCCCAACACACATTCTTCCCCAAAGATACGACATTTTCCTACAGTAAAGGCTTCCTTCAGTCCGGTTTTTTCCTGTTCCTTTTGCAATTTTTCCTCATACCCCTCATAGCTGAGAGGATTGCTTACAGGCATTTCCGGGAACCACTCTTCAAAGCTTCCCGGATCCGCAACCATTCGAATTCGATTTCCCGTATTTACACGAAAATATCCATTGCATTCGTAACAGGTAAAGCGACGCTTTGCCACCCGCTTCTTGTCTACCATCGCCCCACACTTCGGACATTTTACCAAGTCTGTTGTGTTCTTTTCTGATACTGTTTCCAACTTCTGTGACGATTTGCTCAGGATGCTTTTTTCCAATACAGAGCTAAGACCCGTGGGAAATCGTCGTAATATTTTATTATTCCACTGTCTTTTCAAAATCATCTCTCCTTTTAGTCCCCAATTGCAAAGGTAAGCTTTGCCACTACCGCTACCTGTCCGTCTACCAGGCACCTTGCTTCACCTACTCCGATACTTCCCTTGCAGGTTACAATTTTGGTTTCCAACATCAGCACATCACCGGGAACTACCTTCCTACGAAACTTCACACCGTCAATTCCTACGAAATAAGCGGTTTTCCCCTTCCACTGAGGAAGCCCCAACAAGGCTACCGCACCTACCTGGGCCATTGCCTCTACAATAAGCACTCCCGGCATTACCGGATTCCCCGGAAAATGCCCAGCAAAATATGGTTCATTAAAGCTGACGCACTTTTTTCCCACTGCCCGAACGCCGGGCTCTAATTCCTCTATTGTATCAATCAGCAAAAAAGGCTGTCTGTGAGGAATGATTTCCATGATTTCTTTTGTGGTATATACTGACATCTTTTAACCCTCGTATTTCTTAATCAGGATGCTTGCGTTATGTCCTCCAAAGCCCAGGGAATTTGACAGGGCATAAGAACCGGTTAATGCACAAGCTTCCTTACAGTAATCCAAATCCAATTCTTCCTCCGACTCCCGAAGACCTACCGTAGCATGTGCATAGTTTTCCTGCAATTCTTTTACACAGGTGATAAATTCGACGGCACCGGCCGCGCCCAGCAAATGGCCAATCATGGATTTGGTGGAATTAATCTTGATATGATATGCATGTTCTCCAAAGGCCATCTTAATGGCTCTGGTTTCAAATAAATCATTATGATGGGTACTGGTACCATGTGCATTGATATAAGTGATATCGGTCATGGCAATTCCCGCATCCTTCACGGCATTTTCCATTGCTCTGGCGGCACCTGCTCCGTCTTCTGCAGGAGACGTAATATGGAAAGCATCGGAAGAACAACCGTATCCAACTACCTCACCGTAAATTTTGGCACCGCGTTTCTTTGCATGCTCCAGTTCTTCCAGCACCACAATCCCAGCACCTTCTCCCATAACGAATCCGCTGCGTTCCTTATCAAACGGAATGGAGCAACGGTTGGGATCCTCACTGTTGGTCAATGCGGTTAATGCCGCAAAGCCTGCGATACCAATGGGCGAAATGGCACTCTCGGTACCACCCGCAATCATGACATCCGCATCGCCGTACTGAATGGTACGAAATGCTTCACCAATGGAATTTGTACCGGTTGCACATGCAGTTACCACATTGATACTTTTTCCCTTTAAGCCAAACTGAATACTTACATTCCCGGCTGCCATATTGGAGATCATGAGCGGCACCATTAAAGGGCCAACCTTGCCGGGACCTTTTTCCAAAAGTCTCCGGTATTCTCTCTCAATGACCTGTAAGCTGCCGATACCGCTGCCTACACTGACGCCTACTCGATAAGGGTCTTCCTGTTCCATGAAAAGGCCGGAATCCTCCATTGCCTCTTTCGCAGCACTGACTGCAAACTGACTGAAACGTTCCATTCTTCTTGCCGTCTTTTTATCCATATCTTTTTCCGGATCGTAATCCTTCACCTGACCGGCAATTTTACACTTATATTCCGATGCATCAAAGCAATCAATCACCTGAAATCCGGTCTTTCCTGCTTTTACACCGTTCCAAAATTCTTCCACGCCCAATCCAATGGGAGTCACTGCGCCCATTCCGGTTATCACTACACGTTTCATATTGCCATCCCTCCGTCTACACAAAGCACCTGTCCGGTAATATAAGAAGCATCTTCACCGGCCAGAAAAGCAACTGCCTTTGCCACATCCTTTGCATCTCCCATTTTGCCCATGGGAATCATTTTATTCACTTCCGCCAGTGCACTTTCCGGCATTCCCTTCGTCATATCCGTATCAATGAATCCGGGGGCTACTGCATTTACACAAATACCTCTGGTGGCAAACTCTCTGGCTACGCTCTTGGTCAATCCGATTACTCCCGCCTTTGAGGCACTGTAATTTGCCTGCCCCGCATTTCCCAAGATACCGCTTACGGAGGAAATATTGATAATTCTTCCACTTCTTTGTTTCAAAAAATACTTGGAGAAATGACGAATCATATGAAATGTACCTTTCAGGTTTATATCCAGCACCTGATCAAAGTCCTCCTCCGACATGCGCATAATCAGTCCGTCTCTTGTAATCCCGGCATTATTTACCAGAATATCCAGCCTTCCGTATTGGCGGATTACTTCCTCTGCTAACTGCTTGCAGCTCTCATCATCAGCCACATTACACTGCATTAAGCAGGCTTCTCTGCCTTTTTCTTTTATCTCATTCACGGTTTCCTGTGCCAACTGTTCAGAGCCGGCATAATTTACAATTACCGTTGCTCCTTTTTCTGCTAATTCCAAAGCAATCGCTTTTCCGATTCCTCTGGATGCACCGGTCACCAGTGCTATTTTTCCTTCTAACATTTTTCTTCTCCCAATTCCGTCAAAACCTGCTCCAAATCAGCGACGGTCTGTATATTCCAAACCTTTGTGTTCGGTGAAATCTTTTTCATAAAGCCGGATAAAGTCTTTCCCGGCCCAATCTCAAGAAAGCGATCCACCCCATCCGCAAGCATTGCCTCCACACACTGCTGCCAGCGCACGGACATGGACACCTGCTTTTCGCACAAGCCTTTGATTTCCCCTGCATCTGTTACATATTTTGCAGTCACATTGCTGACATAATGAATTTGCGGATTTTGAATCGTCCTACCCTGCAATTCCGCTCCAAGCTGCTTTCCTGCTTCCTCAAGCAATGCAGAATGGAAAGGCCCGCTAACCTTAAGAGGAACGCAACGTTTTGCCCCTGCTTCTTTTAAACGCTCAGAGGCGCGATTTACTGCGTCTGCCTCACCGGTAATTACAATTTGTCCGGGACAATTGTAATTGGCGATAGAGACGATTCCTTCGGTTTCCTCACAAATCTTTTCGATTTGTTCAGCATCCATTCCCAGCACAGCGGTCATGGCTCCGCCTTCCGGATAAGCATTTTGCATGTAAATTCCTCTTTTTCGAATAACATGCATTAAATCTTCCAATGACATGGCTTGGGATTCCAGAATTGCCCCGTATTCCCCCAGACTAAGACCGGCACATACATCTGCCGAAAGTCCTTTCGCCTTTGCGCATGCCAAAATAGCCGCCTCCGTTGTAAACATTGCAATCTGTGTATACTCGGTGATATTCAGCTTCTCATTTTCTTCAAAGCACAATTCACGAATAGGTAAACCGGACACCCTTTCCGCACAGGCAAATACCTGCCTTGCCTCCTCGAAAGCCTCATAAAAATCCTTGCCCATTCCCACATATTGAGCACCCTGTCCCGGGAATATAAATGCTGTTTTACTCATTTTTTCTCTCCACAATCCGATTTACCGGAAAGCAAGCCTTCGGCCTGTTCCATGATTTCGGAAATAATCTCCTGACAACTTTTTTCTTCTTTAATCAGGCCGGCAATCTGACCTGCCATAATGGTTCCGCTTACCACATCCCCCTCCATAACTGCCCTTCTAAGAGATCCCAGGGTAAGCTTTTCCAACTCCATAAAGTCTACTCCTTCTTTTTCCAGACGACTGTATTCATTGGTCATTTTGTTTCGGATACAACGTACCGGATGCCCTGTAGAATTACCGGTTACAGTAGAATCAATATCTTTTGCTTTTAAGATTTTTTCTTTATAATTTGCATGTACAATGGACTCCTTGCTTGCCACAAAACGAGTTCCCATCTGAACCCCTTCTGCCCCCAACATCATGGCAGCAGCCACGCCTCTTCCATCAGCCATCCCGCCTGCCGCAATGACAGGAATGGATACCGCATCCACCACCTGCGGAATCAGGGCAAAGGATGTGGTTGCTCCAATATGTCCGCCACTTTCCATTCCCTCCGCAACAACCGCATCCGCTCCTGCACGCTCCATCATCTTGGCAAGGGCTACACTTGCAACCACAGGGATTACGATCACCCCATTTGCTTTCCAAAGATCCATGTACTTGGAGGGATTGCCTGCTCCGGTAGTAACTACCTTAACCTTTTCCTCCACTACAATTTGTGCGACCTCATCCGCATTGGGATTGAGCAACATAATATTGACACCGAAAGGCTTATCCGTTAATTCTTTGCATTTTCGAATTTCCGAACGAACAACATCCGCCGGCGCAGAAGCCGCTCCGATAATACCAAGTCCACCGGCATTGGATACTGCCGCCGCAAGCTGATGCTCTGCTACCCAAGCCATACCACCCTGAATAATCGGTGTTTCAATTCCAAGAAGTTCTGTGATTCTTGTCTTCATCTTTTCTCTCGCATTTCACATTCTATTTTGCAAAAACTGCCGTCTAAAAGTTTAAATCTCTACACCCTTTGCCTTTAAGTACTCTATTACAGCACCAACAGTGGTCATCTGCTCCAAATCATCGGAAGGAATCTCTACTCCGAATGCTTCCTCCATTGCCATAACCAGCTCAAATAAATCCAAGGAATCTGCGTTTAAATCCTCTTTAAAATTTGTCTTCTCGGTAATAGCAATACCCTCTGCGTTTAACTGTTCCTCAATGATCTCGACCAACTTTTCCAACATATTCTTTTCCTCTTTTCTTTTTATTTGATTATCAAGTATTTTGATTATCAAGTTATTTTACATTTCGAAGAATACACCATATTATTTTGATTGTCAAGATATTTGATTATAAAAATATTATAAACTGCATCTGCCCCGTCGCATCCATAGTGGAATGTTTTTGCTGCAGGAAACAATTTCCTATACAACAAAAAACTGCCATCCGGATATATCTAATATCCAAATAGCAGTTTAAAATCTAAATTCCATATGTATTTTTCTTTTACAAAGAACTTGTCTTTTCCGGCTTATATTTTACCATTCCGGATAGTGCCCGTTTAGTGCACAATTCCTATTGCTTATTATAATACTTTATTCCACTGCTGGGCCAGAAATATGTTCTTAAGTATCCGTCTGTGGAGACCACCACAAATTCGTTGGTAGCCTCAATATAATAAATATCGTCCCCATCTTCCTTTTCAATTTTATGAAGCGCATCGGGGTTATTAACCACATCAGAGGCGGCTGCTTCATATTCTTTTGCCGAAGCAAAGCCCATCTCAATGCCATGTTTTTCATAATGCTCATTTAAAAGCTTCTTACTTCGAAACCGATATTCTGTTTTTTTCGGTTCTTCCGCCTGACTGGTTTGTGTTTCCGCACTTACCTTGGATTCTTCTGCCTGGCTGGTTTGTGTTTCCATGCTTTCCACGGATTCTTCTGTCTTGCTCTCGACTGTTTCAATGACTTCCGTGCTTTTCGGGACTTCCGATATACTCTCATCCGTTTTTTCTTCCGGATCGTACTGAGCCGGCAGACTCGCTACAGTCTCCTCACTTCCCTGAACCTCTGTAACACGGGTATCCTCGTATTCCTGACCATTGTCCGTCACAAAATAGGGATATACAAAATATACAATCAGCAATGCAACAAGAATCACCGCATAACGAATGATTTGTTTCTTATCAAACTTTTGACTTGTCGAATTATTACTCATTTATCAATCTCTCATTTCCTTCTTTTTCGCATCCTTGACAACGCAGAGCTTGTAAGCTTCTTCTGTCGCCAATCGCGCTTTCGCTACCACATCTTCTTTGCCTTTGGGGAAGCAATAATACTGCACCTTTTCATTTCCGATACAGATAACATCCCCAATTTCATACCAGTAGAAATCCGAATACAGACTGTAACAGGCAGTGGGTTTTTGTTGATACGTAAGTTTTCCGTCACATCCCTTTAGCGAAAATCCTTCTATACTGTGCTCCAGTGTACCTTCTCCCACATGGTAAATGCAATCCGTATTGACCATCATATAAATATCCACGTCTAAATTCATATGATAGGTGCCCTCTTCCAGCTCCTTGCGAACGCAATCTCTTTGATATCGATACCAGGCAGGAATGTGATCGAATTCCGTTTCTCCGCTTACTGCCTTTAAGAAACCGTATTCCGTCAATTCATAGGACTTTTTACATACTTTACAGCTTATCTTTGTGCCTTTACCAAGCATCTTACCTTCCTGCTTGCAGGAAGGGCAACGATACAATACACGATTCAGGCAATCTGCCCGAAAGGGCTCTTTAATAGAAATCCGGTTCTCCTGTTGCCAACGAAACTGATCGTACGTAAAACCGGTTTTCAGTTTCTGATTAATTTCATCCGCCGTCATCTTTTCCAAGTCTTTGGGCGAAAGGAAATACTCCACCATTGCCTTTACATCCACTTTTCGTACCTGTAGATTATTGTATAAAGGATCTCTGGAGAATGCCCCCTCCGTTTTCACCAGAATCACCGGAATCCGCAATAATTTCAGGCACTTTCCCAGGCTCTCCGGCAAAGGAGTTTCTGTCCCGTCAAAGCTGTAACTGGCCTCCGGATACATCAGTATGGATTCCTTTAAATCCTTGGCCACCGTCAGCATATCCTTGATCAACGTCAGTTCGTTAGTAAATTTTCTGGTGGGAATACAGCCCAATTTCCGCATCACCCAGTCTTTTCCCACAAATCCATCATAGGTACACACAATATGAAACGGTTTATCCCGAAAAATACTTGCTGCTATTTCCAGATCGATAAAACTGGAATGATTCATCAGTATGATGCACGGCTCCTGACTTTTTAACTGGCTCATACCGATTTCATCATAGGTAAAGTTTGCCTTTTTCAAATCTCCCTGCGATAAAAAGCACATCAATTTTCGAAAAAACGTACTTTGTTTCTTGGGTTTACGATGTGTTAAGCCGGGCAATTCCAGGACCTTTTCGTATTCCATTTCAGATGTTTTGATTTTCACTGCACACCCCCATAGCATTGCATTTCTACAAATCATAATCTAAATTTTAGCCCAAAACTACCTTTTTGACAAGAAAAATCCCCTTAGAACATTTTTCTAAAGGGATTCGGATTCTCTTATTTAATTTCCAGGTCCTTCCAACCATCGGAAGGAACAATTGCAACATATGTAGTACCGGTATTTAATACAATTTCTTCTCCGGTCGCTTTCACCTTATAAACCGTCTGAGCTTCCTCGGATTCCTTGCTCCAGGTAATCGGAATTGCCTTTCCATTGGTAACAAACCATCCATCCTCACCACTGCCTACTACGTTATAAACCATGTAACCATTCTTATCATACTCATAAAAGTCACAAGACTGGATAATCAAATTCTTGAAGGTAGTTACCTTGTTGTCATCCAGAGGATCAACATGATACTGACCATACTCATAATAATCATAGGTCTTGCTATCTGCATTATAGTACAGTTTGGAACCGTTATGCGGGAAAGGAAGCTCTACCTGTGAAGCAACGATTACATCTGCCATATTCCCCAAATCATATTCCTTATTGGAGAACTTAAAATGAGGGCCGGTGTAGTATTCATTGTAATTCATATCCAGTCCTGCATTCGCAATACGCTTCTTGAGTCCCGGATATTTCGCTCCGGTGGTAGGATTCTGATAATCCTCATAAGTAACATACTCTGTAAATTCGGAAGCCTTACCGTTTGAATATCTTGCAAAACCGCCACTGATGTTTGCATTGTAGGGTCTGGTTAAATACTCATCAATATAGAAAGGACCTCCATCGTGCAACAATACAGCATTGTACTCTACTGCAAGCATAAAGTTGGTAGGACGTACACTTCGAATACTACCAAACTGGGTAATATTCTGATAATCCTTCTTAATTACCATTAAACGGGTTACACGACCGTTTGCGGTACTGTTCATCATCTCGTAAACAATATCGGCACTATTTACTCCATAATGGGGAAGTGCCTTACTCTCGTTGTCCACCATAACCGCTACAGGACGCTGATTCTTGTATACTTCGTCAATCCACTCATTGGTTAATTCACTGCGGTATAAGCCTTCTGCCGGTGGAATGTCCGGTTCTTCCACAGATTCTTCCACGCTGGAGGCTATTACCTCCTCTGTCTTGGATTCAACCTGTTCACTGGAAGGAACATACTCTGATTCAATTACTTCGATTGGCTTTAATACGTCGGTAATATTGTTTTCCGGTGTTTCGCCGCCGCAAGCAGCAGTTGCCACGCATAAAGTCAAAGCAAATAATGCTAACAAACTCTTCTTTTTCACACGTTTTTCCCCTTTTATTTTATTTCGAGTGCCCACTTAATGGAAGGCTCCAGCATTTTATTCCAGAAATTGAAATCATGAATGCCGGTATCCTTTACAAATGTGTGTTTCACTCCCTTTTCTGTCAAATAATCACTCATTTGGCAGTTTGGCCCAAACAGGAAATCTTCTGTACCACAGGCCATAAAAATTTCAGGAATTTCTTTTTTCTCTTCCTGTAACTTCTCCAATAAATATTTGGGATTGGTATCGCTTTCGGAAAGCTTCTTGGGATCACCAAACATCAAAGCATAATACTCGTAATTGGCCATACCATTGTCAAATCCCGGTTCCATGGTTGATACCATGTCGGAAATCAATGCGGAAGACAAAGCAATGCACTTGCTGATTCGCTCCGGGAACTGAAGCGCCGTATGTAACGCTCCGAAACCTCCCATGGACAATCCTCCGATAAAGGTATCCTCTCTCTTGTCGGAGATACCAAAGGTAGAACATACATATGCCGGTAATTCTTTTCCGATGAAGTCCGCATACTTTCTACCGGTTGCAATATTGTTATTATAAAAGCTATTCTCACCGGAGGGTAATAATACCGCTAAATTGTATTTGGACGCCAGCGCATAAATATCACTGTAATACAACCAGTCTCCGGAAAATCCACAATACCCGTGGAGCAAAATTAAAAGCTTCATGGGGCGCTTAAAGTACTCTGATTTTTCTCCTGCCACATCATTGGGCAAAATCAGTTTGAAACTGACACTTCGGCTCAAGGATGTAGAAAAGAACTCCATATTTGCTAATGCCATTCCACTTACCTGCTTTCATATTTTGTCAATATTATACCCCTTTTTCCCCTTTGTTACAAGCATTTTCTCCCAATTAAAGGGGAGTTGTATCTTTTTTTGATACAACTCCCACATTTTGTAACTAATTCAATTTATTGCGTAACAGCATACCTAATGCGTGCTTGTCAAAAGGCTTTTTTCGAAGCAAATAAGCCAAGCCCCAGGCAACGAAGAAGCTGCCTGTCATAATCAGGAATCCTCCAATGGTTCCTACCCATGTAGGGACCTTTTTAAGCAGTTCCATACTGATTATTCTTTTTTCCATATAAACCTTCCCAACCAAAAATACAACACAAAAAAACACAACACTTGCCGGCCAAAAATAACGTGTACTCGCTACCGTGTATAATAAAACAAATGCGGATGTCATACCGGTAAGCAACATAATTCCTCCGAAAATCGGAATGTCTTTATAGCTGGTTTTGGATAACACCGCTGCAAAAATTGCGGTCAGCACAAAAATCATCGTTGCCAGGCATGCACTGACTCCCACAAATCCGCTCACGTCCAAAATCTTTCTCCGTCCCGAAGCAGCAATTAATTCCGTACAAGTCAGTTGCGGAACAGTCATCGAAAACATTAGCTGACCTGCTGTCAAAAAATAAATCCCTAAAAACAGAAGATTTACGTTATTTTCCCCTAATGTTCCCATTCCGGACAGCATAAAATACGCGAAACCCATTAATTCAAAAAGAATTAAAATAACTATTGAGTAAACAAATGTTGGTACAAATCGCAACATCCGAAATGCCCATTTAATGTCTTGTATCATAATAACTTTCCTCCATTTTTTTCAAAGCAAACCATATATTCAAGAATAGCAATCCGGCCATAAGACATATATTGATTCCAACCCAAATCAATGAATTGAGCAATATCATATTGTACAAAAAAGAAACGATACCGATTACCAGATTCATTGCATAGGCAAGTGCCAGATTTCCCCAAAACACGGTAAAAAATCTTGCGATAAAACATCCTAAATAGATAAAAATCAGTCCCAGAGTAACCGTTACCCCAATAGATACCATCATTTCCCAATCCAACTCCAGATTCCCATAAATCCTTCCGTATAAAATATCAATCACACTAATCATTACCATCGTAAAACATTTCCGGATGCCGTCCATCACCAGCACATCCCGATACAATTTTGTCCCCTTGTTTGATACCTTTAAAAAATCCAGCTGCACCATCTTACGATTATTACAGCCACCCAACAAAAACCAGTCGAAGATCACCTCGCAGGCCATGCAGCCGAATACTAAAAGGGAAAGGGGAATCAACGCATTCAATTTTAATTCCGGTTGCAATCCAAAAAATCCGTTTTGTAAACCGATGCAACACACTATAGCGCAAAGTGGATATACCAGCCAAATAAACAGCCGATATATTCCGGAGCAATAAATTCGATAATTATGTAACATATTCTTCTCCCCTAAAAATCCATGATAGACGAATGGGCTTTCATTAAACCCACGCAAATTTGGGACAGTGTGGCCGTTTCATATGCAACCTTTACCCCTGCAAGACGATCTAACTTGCTGCTCTCGCACAATCCTTCAAATCCATAGTTGCTTTTATTGATTCCAAGGAGAACATTCTTGCAGGCGTCATAATCTGCCGTTTCTCCCTTCACCAGGATGTATTTTTCCTTTAATTCCTCTACAAACCCTTGCTCCAAAATCGAACCTTTATCCATAATAATTGCATAATCGGTTACATTTTCCATATCGGAAATATTGTGGGTTGAAAAGAAAACACTGCGTTCTCCCTGACCCTCCTCAATGTATTTATGGATAATATCACATAGCTTGCTTCGCATCAAAGGATCCAGGGGCGATGCCGGTTCATCCAACATCAATAAATCCGTCTTTCTGGAAAGAACTCCTGCCAGCATTAATTTCACCTTGTTTCCGTCTGACAAGCCTTTAATAGACTTAACATTGTTTACCGGAATATCCAATGCCGTAATAATCTTATCGTATCTTGCTTCATCGAAATCATCGAAAAGTGCCTTATTGATTTCCTTTACCTGCTTCGTGCTCCAATTACTGAAATAATAGTTGCTGGTGGAAGTATATCCGATTCGGTCGCGAACACCTTCGTCCTCCAAGCCCTTTCCTTCAAAGTAAACCACTTCTCCTTTAAAATCTCTGCGGATTCCGGAAAGGATGTTCAGTAAGGTAGTCTTACCGGCTCCGTTCTCTCCAATCAGTGCCGTGGAAAAACCTTTTGGTATTTCGAACTTCTCCACATTTAAGGTAAATCCTTTATATTTTTTCACAATACTCTTTGCTGTTAAAATTGATTCAAATTCCATTTCTGATTCCCCTCTTTTATTCTTCCGTTACACCCTGTAGGGTTTCTAACATCATAACCAATTCTTCTCCGGTAAGCCCTGCAATCTTTGCTGCATGAATGGCTTCCAATAAAGATTCTTCCACTTTTCTCATATGCTGCTCCTTTAACATTTCACTGTCCTGGGCATTGACATAATATCCCTTGCCCTGCATGGCTGTTACCAATCCTTCACTCTGAAGTATTTCGTAGGCCTTCATAGTAGTAATCACACTAATCTTTAAATCCGCCGCCAATCCACGAATGGAAGGAAGGTATTCACCATCTTTATATTTACCGTTTAAAATCTCTTCTTTAAACTGATCTGCTATCTGCTGATAAATCGGCACTCCCGAGCTTTGTAATAACTTCACTGTTTTCTCCTTTCGTTTTACTGTTTATATGTTATATATACACCTATATCAGTTGTATGTCAACAGTTTTTTTATTTTATTGCTTCACGAAGGCGTCGCTTGTTTTCTTTCCTCTTAATTCACAATTCCCTTCCGCCTTCGGCGTAAGTCGCAGCTTCGCTGCTTCCGCAATTGCTTCATATACACTCGGGTGAAAACAAATGCCGCCTTCGGCGTCGCTTGTTTTCTTTCCTCGCTATAAGAAAGGACATCGGCAAAACCGATGTCCTTGTAAAATAATCTTTATTTATTTTTCTTTCCAAACTTCGAAGCAAGCTTCGGCGTCAACCACTCTAACAGCTTGCAACCCACATATGCAGATGCCACACCAAGAAGCAAACCACACAAAACATCCGTAGGATAATGTACATACAGATACATTCTGGAAAATGCAATCAACGCGGAAAGAATTGCTGTGGGAATCCACGCCTTACATTTGATAAAGAACAATGCTCCCACCGTTGCAAAAGCCGCACCGGTATGTCCGGATGGGAAGGAATAGTCCGTAGGCGCCTTAATCAAAAGCAGGGACTTCATGGCCTCATTTACATCGTAAGGTCTGGTTCTGGCAATCAATGGCTTTAATGCCACATTACAGATTAATGCCTCCACTACAAGGCTAAGCGCAATGGCACCGCCAATTTTTCTGGTCTTCGGGAAACACAACAGGATTATACTGGCCAAAATCCATAAAATTCCCGCATCACCCAAATGGGTAATAAAAATCATGATAGGGTCTAAAATCCCCCCTGCCATATTCTGTTGGATAAAATCCAAAATTGGTAATTCTGCTACATTCATATTATGCTGCCTTCCTAAGTATATTCATTTAACGCCCTTAAAGGCTAACCTATTTACGTGTTTTTGTCAACCGCTCCAACATTCTTAATTTCAGATCGGTATTATAAAAATCCTTGGTGGAACATCCTGCACGTCCGCCACCGGCACAAGCACAGGCACAAGCGCAGGCGCAGGCACAGGAACTGTGCGCACAACTGCTGTGATGGGTTGTATTTACCGGTCTGGGTCTGGGAGTACGTATTACATTTACACGTACATAGGTATGGGGGGAGCTACCATAATGATAGGTGCCCTCTGTGGAATACTTCAAGGCCTCCTGGTCCTGCTTGGGCGTCTTGGTCTCCTGAATCACCTCTGTACTTTTAATCATACTGCGTCCGCAATGAGCACATTTGTCCATGCCCTCGGTTCTTTCACCGCCACAGCCCTGACAAACCGGGTAGTACTCAATCTTGGTACGGGTAATTTTGGTATCATAAGTTACACCCAGTTTCGCCTGGGAAGAATATCCTGCAATACTGGTCATTGCACAGATAAAAATAATCACAGCCAAAATCACAAAAAACGCAATGGCACCCGCTGTCGCGTCACTCATCTCCGAGGTTTCGCCACTACTTTCCTCATACATTTTGGATGGGTCAAATTGGAATGCGTCATTGGGATAAATGACATGAATTGTATATTTTTCGTCCGCTTTTAAAGACGTACTCCAATTCAGATATCCATCTTCCAGGATACATCCCTCACTCCAGCTGTCTACCTGATCCGCATTCCAACGTATGGTCAGATTCTCAACCGCAATCTCCGAAAACCAGCCGGGGGTAAAGGTAAACTTCGTTTGACCGGAAGCCGGAGAATTCATCTGATACGTATAATCCTGGACCACCTGGAAATCAAAGCTGATTACTTCCGGAGCTTCATAACTTTTATTAAAATATATTTTCGCCTTGGATTCCGAACCGGTGGTCATACTCATTGACACGATATTATCGGACATCTTTTTATAACTAATATAATGTTTATTCGGTGTACCGACTTGTACCCAGCTGACTGCGCCTGCGTTCTTGGACTCCAGAACCTTCCAATCGATATGATAGTTCAGAACCAATGTGGCATCGTCCTGCACGTCCACTGTAATCACATAATTGATAATTTTATCTGTCGGGGTTGCTGCAGAAGCCGAAACATCCGCTCTCCAAAAGAGGACCATAACCAACAGCCCGAAAAGAAGCATTTTCAGTTTATTTTTCATGGCTCCTCCTTAATGGACACTCTCCCAGCATATTTGCCGAAAAAGCTCTCCGCTCTTTACATCTTTCCGAATTCCAAATTGTTTCCCAGGAATCCTGAAGTATATTTCCCAATACGTCATCCGATAACCAGCTTTGACAGGGAACCACATTTCCGGAAGGAGTAACTGCCATATTGCTTAAGCAGGCGCCACAACTTGGAGTATTGATTCCCAATTCCTGAAAGAAGCTTTCCTCAATCCATCCGGGTGAAGTAAAGCTGATTTCCATCTCATTGGCAAAACAATAATCCACAGCCTCTTTTAAAATCTCTTTTATTTCCTCTTTTGACAATTGCAGTTGCTCGGATTCCTGTAGGCAGGCATTTCCGGTTGTAATCAATCCGGAACAGGTAACATATGTAACACCTAATTCTTTTAAGAATTTTAAGGTTTCCGTATAATCCTTGTTTGCCACACACAAAGGAGTGTTAATGCTGATATTTATTCCAACCTCCAAGGCATTTTTGATTCCCTGTAAGGTATCCTGATACTTGGCTGCCCCTACCAGTTTATTATGCACTTCCTCCTTTGCGGAATAAAAGGTAATCTGCATACTGTCTAAAGACGCCGCCTGCAATCGACTGCACAACTCCTTCGTCAAGCGAATGCCATTGGTATTTAATCGGGTTACAAACCACTTGGCATGCTCAACCAGTTCCACCAAATCCTCTCGCATAGTAGGTTCTCCTCCGGTAAAAGTCACCTGTGGAATACCGGCTATTCGACACTGATCAATGATTTTCATCCATTCCTTGGTGCCAAGTTCTTCTTCCTCTGCCTGCGTCTGACCGGCCGCATAGCAGTGAATACACTTCTGATTACAATGCCACTGTCCTTCCTTGGTCATGGCACTGACAAGCAAATCCATACGGTGAGGTGCACGCATAAAAGGAGCATACTCTCCAATGCTCAAATAGCCAATGGTTTCATCCACCTTTTCTCTGTAAGCTATTTGCTTAAATGCATTCATAATACGATAAATATCCGTTTCCAATCTTTTTTTACCGACAAACGGATATACCTTATGCACACCCTTTACAGTTGCCTGTAATATTTGTTTCGTATCCTCTTCGGAAATAGCTTTTCCATGGAACTTATTGATTTGCTTGATAAATTCTGTCAGGAGTACACTCCAGGACGCATTTACCGGAACAATATCCTGTCCGTTGATAATCGCAACACTCTCCGCAGGTACTTTTTCTTCCGGCTTCGGCGGTATCATATGAATTCTGACCACACCGGGGCCTTCCGGATTCAAAGTGGTATGCAAAACTTCACCGTAGTTTTCCTTCGCATACTTTTTGAGTCTGTAATTCGTCAAAAACATGTTTTTCCCCCTATAAAGAAACCGCATTTTGCTTTTTCATTTCTGCCTTTTTACGGTACATCGCCTCATCTGCTTTTTTGAATACATCCGCATATTCCTTGTCTTTAGCGGATATATATTCCTGCATACCGAAGGCTATAGATACCTTTTTATAAGACGGTAATCGTTTTGTTTGAATCTCCTCAAGCTCCGCATTCAGCTGTTCCATGCGTTTTTCACGATGCTCATAATCCTCGTTCTCCAAGACAACCGCAAACTCATCGCCACCAATGCGGTAAACCGCACTATGCTTAAAAATTTTGCAAATCAGCCTGCAACACTGGATAATATATTCATCTCCCATCTCATGTCCAAGGTTATCGTTTATTTGTTTCAAATTATTAATATCAAATACTGCAACCGCAAACAAAAGGGTATCATCCGTTTCCATCTTCCGCTGCATCACCACTTCTCTTTGTCTGTAGGCCGTACGATTTTTCACATGAGTAAGCGCATCCGTTTCCGTCAATTCCACAAGCCGATTATGTAATACAGAAACACGCAAATCACGATAATACTTTCCAAGGACCAAATTCATTCGTTCAATATATTTACGCAATCTGACATCCATGGCAATTTTTTCGAAGTCATCGCAAAATACAATATATCCCATATTCTTTTCCTCTTCATGAAGCGGGAGAAAAAGATACTGATGACTTTCCTCATCCTCAAAGGGTTGCGGAACCAATTTTGATGTTTCGAATTGTCTGTCAGTGATTACCTGATTCTCCTTAATCGAGAAAATCACATCCATTTCCTCCGGATACCCCTGTTCCCGAAGTGATCGCTCTTGATTAAATATGGTCTGTTCAAACAAGGGGTCCAAAACAATATGGAAGGCATCCTTTTGATAACCACTGAAGCCGTAATGAATCTGTCGAAAGTTCTCGGTCAAATCCAGGTATGTCCGCCCCTGCATAATGGTACGTTCCATCATGGAAATATTCTGATCAAATAAGGATTCCCGGGCAATGTCCATATATTTTGCCTTACAGATTTTCCTACGAATCAGACTAAAATCTCTGGCCTGGGTGCAGCCACAGCTTTCACTGGGTACAAATTCGCATGGAATGGTCTGCTTCAGTGGACATTCCTTTCCCATAAAGGTATCTAAAATAGTCTGGGCTGCCTTCTCTCCGATTCGGTCAAAGCGCTGATCCACCGAACAAATGGCAGGATCATATACCTGTGCGAAAGGATCATTGTCAAATCCGGTTACGATAATATCTCCGGGAACTTGATATCCAAACTCCTCCATTCCGGTACATAACAGCATGGCAATACTGTCATTTGCACATACTACCGCATCCGGGGTGTAACCTTCTTTTATTCTCTTTTTTACAAATTCAATTGAGACATTGGGACCCCAATTACTGTAAAAAATATTTTCCTCTTCCAAAACCAGTCCATGGGCTTCCATCGCATCTTTCAAGGCTCGCATTCGGGTATTGGAATCCATATTATCCCGGCTACCTGCTATAAAGATGAATTTTTTCGCTCCATGGGCATCCATTAAGTGGTCACACATCTCTCTGCATCCCACATAATTGTCAGAGCCCACGAAAAATCCATTTTGCTTATCATTTCCGGTATATACCACAGGTATCTTTGCCTCTGCGCAGCGTCTGTTAATATCTCCCAGAATATCCTGGAAATCAATTCCATTCGCAAATACCAATGCGCCATCAAAGTTCTCCATCTTGGGCAATTGAAAAATATTAACTTCTCCACGAAAATGTGTATCCTTATCCGAAAGAGTCGGATGACACAAAAACAAATACATATCCGTGTTATGTCCTTCAAATGTTTTTTTCGCCCCTGTAAGAAAATGATATAAAATTTCATTTCCCCATCCTGTTGCAAATACAGCAATTTTCTTCTTCATAATTCATTCCTCGACGAAAGGTTTCTATTTTTTCTTTTTGTCAATTCCTGTTTTTGTTTGTATCCTCTGTTTATATCCGCTTTTTTGTGTCTTGTCTGCTTTTGAATTTATACCTGTTTTTTTTGACTTTTCGGATTTTGGGGATACCTTCTCTTTTTTATCTCTCTTCTTTTCGGTTGCATCCTGCTTAGAAGTCTTAGTTCCCATCTTTCTTGGCGGAATCAGGCAACCTTTCTCAAATCCAATCAAATCTCCTCTGCCGGCTTTTAACAGTGCTTCCTTTACCAGATCATAATTTTCCGGTTTTTTATACTGAATCAGCGCTCTTTGCATAGCCTTCTCATGAGGATTGGAAGTAATATTGACCGGCTTCATGGTACGGGGATCCACTCCCGTATAAAACATTACCGTGGATATGGTAGATGGTGTTGGATAGAAATCCTGCACCTGCTCCGGCATATATCCCATGTCCCGTATGCTTTCTGCCAGTGCAATCGCATCCTTTAAATCGGAGCCCGGATGGGAAGAAATCAAATAGGGAACCAGATATTGTTCCATGCCCAGTTGTTTATTTATCTTTTCAAACCGCTTGCAAAACTCGTCGTATACAGCCTTTTGGGGCTTTCCCATTAAATCCAGCACGTGGTCCGTAATGTGCTCCGGTGCCACACGCAGTTGCCCACTTATATGATACTTACATAATTCTCTCAGGAAATCATCATTCTTATCTGCCAAAACATAATCGAAACGAATTCCGGAACGAATAAACACCTTTTTCACTTTAGGCAAGCTTCGAAGTTTTCGTAACAGTGCAATATAATCCGTATGATCCACCTTCATATTCTTGCAAGGACTGGGATACAGGCACTGTTTATTGGTACATACTCCCTTTTCCATCTGCTTCGCACAAGCCGGAGCACGGAAGTTTGCTGTCGGGCCTCCCACATCATGTATATATCCTTTGAAATCCGGCTGATTGGTCATCGAAATGGCCTCCTTAACCAGGGATTCATGACTTCTGGCCTGTACGATTCGTCCCTGATGAAAGGTTAATGCACAGAAGCTACAGCCACCAAAGCACCCCCGATTACTGGTAAGACTGAACTTTATTTCCGAAATAGCCGGTACTCCTCCATCTTTTTCATAGGAAGGATGATAGGTATTCATATAAGGCAATTCATAGACATCGTCCAGCTCCTGCATGGTCAAGGGCCTTGCAGGTGGATTTTGAACCACATACCGCTTTTCCCCGTATTTTTCGATTAAGGGCTTCGCAGAATAAAAATCCGTGTTCTGATACTGGATGTAAAAGCTTTTTGCATAAGCCATTTTATCCTGATTTAGCACATCAAATTCCGGTAGTTCAATCCCTTCCAAAACCCCGGAAACATCCTTTGCTTTATAAACCGTTCCGGCAATATAAGTTATATCCTGAATTGCAATGCCCGCATCCAGCGCATCTGCCAATTCCACAATCGCCAGTTCCCCCATTCCGTACATCAATAAATCCGCACCGGAATCCATCAATACAGAACGTTTTAATTTATTGGACCAATAGTCATAATGCGCCAAACGACGAAGACTTGCCTCGATTCCGCCGATAATCACCGGAGAATTTTTAAAGCGTTTCTTAATCAGGTTGCAATACACCACAGTGGCATAATCCGGGCGCTTGCCAATCACTCCACCCGGGGTATACGCGTCACTTTGTCTGTGTTTTTTGTTTACCGTGTAATGATTCACCATAGAATCCATATTGCCTGCGCTGACCAAAAAGCCAAGGCGAGGTTCCCCAAACACTGCCACACTCTCCTCATCTTTCCAATCCGGCTGAGAAATAATAGCAACCTTATACCCTCTGGACTCCAATACACGACTGATTATGGCAGGTCCAAAAGAAGAATGATCCACATATGCGTCCCCGATTACATAAACAAAGTCGGGCCGTGTCCATCCTCTTTCCTGCATTTCTTCTCTTGTTAGGGGCAAAAACTGATGTATCATTCCATTGTTTCTTTCCGAAGCAACTCAAGGAACTCCTCCTGTGTTACAGGCTTGGAAAAATAAAATCCCTGAATCGCGTCACAATTTAATTTTTTCAAAAATTCCAACTGTTCGCTGGTTTCCACACCTTCCGCCACAACCTTCATTCCAAATTCCTGAGCCAATTGAATAATGTGGTGAAGGGTTCGATCTCCCTTATCGTCGCCGATAAAATCAATTAAGGTTTTGTCCAGCTTAATCACATCAAATGGCAAACGATACAAACTGGACAGGGAAGAATATCCGGCGCCAAAATCATCCATATGCAAAGAGAAACCTGCATCTCTCAGATTCTCCGTCAATTCTTTAATCTGAATACTTCTGTATGCCGCGCTTTCCGTCAATTCCAAAGGAACCAGTTTCATCGGTATTTCTGCCGCATTGACAATATTTAAATAATGCCATGCCACATCTCCGTGATGAAGGGTCGTTCTGGACATATTCACCGAAATGGGAATTCTCCTGTTTAAGGTATTTAAAAGTCTCTTCTGGAACGCACAAACTCTTCGGAATACATATTCATCCAGTCTCGAAATCAACCCATTCTCCTCAAACAAAGGAATAAAATCTCCGGGAGATACAAAACTTCCATCCTCTTTCTTCCAGCGAACCAATGCCTCCGCACCGATAATGGTCTCTTTAACCGCATCATACTTGGGTTGATACCAAACATCAAATTCACCGTTTTCGATGGCTTTGTCAAAGGTTGCCGCCATCATCTGTTCTCTTTCGTGCTGCCTGCTTAGTGGTCCGTCATAAGAAGCCACCTTCCATTCGAATTTACCCTTAATGCTTTTTACAGCACTTATTGCACGATCGCATATTGCTGCCACAGATAATTTGCGATCAATTGATTCATAAACTCCGATTTTTAGATTCAGATTGGAAACCGGAGCACAATTGCATACCCGATCCGCGAAAGCATTTAATTCATCCAAGGTATTATGTTCCTTGTCTGTGCACCAGATACCGATCAGCTGATCACCTGCATAACGAGCCAGCAATTCTGTATTTTCACATTTTTTAAAGGCTTCTGCCAAATACTTAATGACATTATCGCCTATCATTTCACCATAGATACTGTTAATCAGCTTAAAATTGTCTACATCCGTTACGAAAATACTGTAATTTTTTTCCGGATATGTCGCCAAAAGGGTGGATATATGGTGTGTAAATGCCTGTCTGGTATATAATCCGGTCATCTCATCATATTCAATGGTGGACAACATGGCAGCCGTCTCTTTTAAACGGATAATGCTCTTCATTCTGCCCAGCACTCGGAATGCATCATAGGGCTTGGAAATAAATTCCACCGCGCCTAATTCCAAACATTTTTCTTCTGTCTCCGGTTCACAATTATCCGTCAGAACAATTACCGGAATATAAGAAAGCAAGGGATCATCCTTTATCTGTTCCAGCACCTCCATACCGTCCATATGGGGCATGATTAAATCCAGTAATACAATGGCAATTTCATTATATCTTGCCTTTAAGATTTCGATTGCTTCCAACCCATCGCAGGCTATAATCACATCATAACTGTTCTTCAAAACCTCACAAAGCAATTCTCTGGCCAAACGATTATCTTCCACCACAAGAACGGAACGCTTTACATTCCCTGCAGCCAGACATTTCTGAAGTTCTTTTTGCTTCATATCGATATCTTCACAGCCAAAAGCAAAAACGATATTTTCAAAGGAATCCGCATCCCCGTCCCTGGAAATCTGCATAAAAAAATAATGAATTTCATTGTTGCGATAAACACGATAGTGAACTCGATATTCCTCTTTCACCTTGACCGCATTGCAAATCGCCTCAAAATCCATTGCCTGAAACATAAGTGAACGATCTTCCACATATACTTCGTTATTGATATATGCGCGGCACAATTCCTCATATACCAATGTTTCCTGCACCGCCTCAATCATCTTCTTGGCTTGTCCCATCAGACGATATATGGTGATTTGTTTCGAATAACGATTGACACTGTAAATATCCGTATAATTGTCAATCAAAACATCTGTAATACGTTGTTTAAAAGCCTGCTTTTTCTTTTGCGCATCCAACTGCTTTAACAGGAGCTGATTCCGCTCATCCTCCGTTACGATCATGCCCTCATCGATTGTCCGTAAAGCCAATATAACATTCCCTGCATTTTTGCCTCTTTGGGGATTGCGGACGGATAATTCCACCAGTTCCGTATCACCCTGCGAATTTTTTCGATGGAAGGTATAACTGTAATAATTGGTTTTCTGCAATTCATTTTTTATGTTATCAATATCTACCGCAGCCAGGAAATCTGCCCGGTCATCCAACTCCATATACCGTTCTGCATAGTATTTTGCAATGGCATACAAATCATTCCCCTGTTTCAAATAGGCATCTACATCCTGTGCCACCTTCCCATTAATGCTGTAGGGCATCAGCTCTTTTGTGGACAGCTCCAAAAGGAAAACTGCATTGTAGTTGAATCCAATTCCCTTTACAACCTCTTCCCGACGTTTTTGCTCAATTTCTTCTCCCAGTTCCTCTGTAATGTCACTGACGAATACATAAAAAACGTTTCCAAATTGGGGACTGTTTACCAGACTGCCATAATCCTTTATCCATCTTATCTGACCGTCTTTTCGTCGAATTCGGTAGGTTACCTGATCTTCGTTCCGGTTATTTTGCTCCACCTGTTTTTGGATGGATTTCTCCACTTCCGCATAATCGTCCTCACATACAATTCCCCGAAAGGAATTTCCTACAAATTGACGAAAATCCGCTTCATCCTCACATCCAAACATTTGAACCATTTTGGAATTTACATATATAATTTCCTCTTCTTCATCTGCATAATACACAAAAAAGCCACCGGGAATGCTCTCGGCAATTTGAAATGCAGTTTCCAAACGAAAATTCTCTGAAGGTATTTGTGTCATACTGTTTTCCTCCCCATTAAGGCAAAAGGGTATAAATACTCTAGGATAACTATACCACTTTTTCTATTATCCGTAAAGCACAACACAACCTTGGTCCGCATCAAAAAAACAGGCAGCAAACCCTAGGGGTTCACCACCTGTTTTTTCTTCTATTCTTCTGTTCCTACCAGCTTCACTACGATTTTTTCATGATGCATGGCATGAATCAGTCCGTCAAACAAATCCTTTGTATGTAATTTCAAACTGGAAGTGTTAATACAGGGATGACAACCAACATATTCTCCCAAGAGCACATCCTCGTCCACCAAAAGCTGGACCTTGTTTTCATGATCATTCATAAGTCCAAGTACACTGACCGATCCCGGAGTAATATCTAAATACTGCTCCATCTCTTCCGGAGAAGCAAAGCTTAATCTGGCACATCCCAGTTGAGAAGACAGCTCCTTCGTCTTAAACACCTTATCTCCCGGCATCATCAGCAAATAAAACTGGGTATGCTGCCGATTGCACAAAAACAGATTTTTGCAAACAGTTGCCTCCAAAATACTGTCAATAATCAGACAATCCTCCATGGTATTGGCATTTGCATCCGCATGATCGCATCGCCAGTATTCCACTCCCTGCGTATCCAAAAAGCTATAGCAACGTATTTCCTTTTCCAATCTACCTTCCATGGATGCGGGAGCACCCTTCTCCAATTTATAACTCATCCTTCACTGCACTTCCTTTTTCTTTCCGTAGCATCTCCCTTTTAGATAAAGGGAATATCCAGCAATTGACAAATAATCGCCGCAACCCAATATACGAGGAACAGCACCACCCCGATATTAAGGGCGATCGTCTGAAATGTTTTTTCCTTGGGAATTACTATATCACACTCCTGACTGCAACGGAAGCGTTTTCGATTAACAATCAGCAAAATCGCTCCTACGAAAACATTTCCGTAAATAAATACTACAAAGAGAAGTAAGAGAATAAAACCAATTGCATTTGCACCGACGAACTCCATTAGCGCTACCATATCGCCGGAAGCCGCTATTTCCTGATACTTCGTCATATCCACAAGCCCCATAATCTTGGTGGACAAAACACCGCTGAAGAAATTAATGAACATATGAAGCGAAATGGTAATCTTTATATTTCCTGTCTTTACATATAAAAATCCAAAGAATAATCCCAAGGTAAATGCATATACAAATTGATTCAAATTACCGTGAAATAATGCGAATGCCAGAGCCGATAAGAAAATAGCTTTCTTTTCACCGTAAGGCAAAATTCTGGAAACCAGGGTTTTACGGAATAATAATTCCTCCATAATCGGAGCACAGATAGCCATAAAAAAGGTTGCCACATAAATGTTTAAGTTGGAAGACAATGTCATCAACTGATTCTGAACCGCACTTCCTTTTACAGCGCCGATAATGAGGGTAATCATTGTGCCGACCAGATTCGTAATGACCACTATCGCATAAGCCATGGGAATACTGGCGATATACTGTCCCTTTGTCATGGAATGCTTTTCCGGTGTTTTTCCGTCACAAACTTTACACATCAACCACATTATAAAAGGCATTGCAAAAACATACATAGGAACCGTCTGCACGATGATGGCAATATTAATGTCTTTCATCACCGTCGGTGCAATGGCACGTCCCAAACAAACTGCACCATACTGAACACCGTTTAACACCACTGTACATAACAACATCAAAAAACCCAATTTTGAAAAATGCTTCTTTGCCACTTTTAATTCTTCCATTTTCTCTCTTTTCTCCTTATACTCTTACTTCCAGCTTACGAATGATAAACCAGCCTCCAACAAGACAAGCTACACAGGCAGCTATTCCAAGGCCCAATAAAAATGTCCCTCCCGATACCGTGGAAACCAATCGAAACAGCCAGTCAAACATTCCCTTCTCAATCATTTTCTGAATCAGTTCTTTAAGCCTTGTAGCGAAAAGAACAACCACCATATAAATACCCCAAAATACCCACAGAGCATTTTTCCCAAATCGAATATTCAATGCTGCAAGCAGCATACCTATGCAAATCCCGGGAATCAGCAAAATGATAATATAGTACAAAAACAATGGATTCAAAAAGTTAATTTCCCAGGATACCGTAGAATAAAGCAACTTAAACTTCAGGGCCTCCAACAAAGCACCTGCCACAATACTTACCAGGGAAACCAAGGCCCATATACATAAATTCAAAATGCTTGCGCAATAGAACTCCAGTCTGGTAGCTCCCATGCTGATACATAACTGAGACTGTTTTACCATTTCCATCGTACGAATAATAACCAAACACAAAAAGAACAGAATTGTAAGCATTAATGTGCCCAATGGAAACACGGTCATCTCCTGTTCTTCCACCGGTTTACGCATTTCAAAAAACAGGATGATTTCATGCAAAACATTTCCAAAAAGATAGCCTCCAAAGCATACCAGAACGCTAAGCAAGAAGCTCTTTTTATCGAAAAAACCCAAAACACGCTCCATATCATTTTCTCCTTAAACGCGAACCTCATACTTACGATCCGCTAAAATAAATACGATTGTTCCAACTGCCAATACCAATATGCTGATGGCAAATACTATCATGCCAATCTTGTTTTCTAACCGGATGGATTTTCCGCTCATAAAAAGAGAGTTTTGCAATCCAAAGCCAAATGCGAATAGCATGATTGCAATGGTATATATTTTTCTGCCAAATCGAATAATGAAGGGACAAACCACAAAAGATAATCCGGAGAACAAAAAGAGCGGGGTAAGCACTCCCACGATGCTCATGGGGGACATTTCAAAGCCAAGCAAATATCCTACTCCTCTCAAAGCAAACACCGTTATTAATACCTCTAAAATCGTCATTAGATCCATGACCGGAATCGCCAGTACCGCATGCAATCTGGTACTTCCTACCGATACCTGCTGATGAATATAGAGTGTTGCACCGGACATTGTTTGAATGGCTATCAGAATACTTGATACACTACTGATTACCTGTAGGAAACTTGTAAGCACCTGCTCCAACCCCACAGATTTATCCCGGTTCATTCCACCCAATATGAAAACATTAAAAACACACAAAACCAATAAGGTCAGGAACATCTTCATAGAAATTCCAAAAACATATTTTATATTTCTATCAAAGCCCTTCATATCATCACCTATGCCTCTCTGCCACACATTGCAACAAATAAATTCTGCAAGGAAATGGGCTGAATGGTTACTTCCGCTGTTTTTTCCAATTTCTGTCCGGGCTCCAGCATAACAGTTACACCCTTACTTCTACCCATATTTTCGGTATGGCAAATATGTAATCCGTCGGTAACCTTATCTACTTCCTCCGCCAAACCGGAAACATGTGCACAGCGGTCCAACAAATCTATGGTATTCTCTTTCAATAAAATCTGTCCATCATGAAGAATAATTACCTCTTCAAAAATGTCGGCAGCCTCTTCAATAATGTGGGTGGAGATGATAAAGGTTCGGCCGGATTCCTGCTGCTCCTCCAAAAGCAATCGATAAAAATCTTCTCTTGCCACAACGTCCAAACCTGCAACCGGCTCATCCAAAATCGTAATGTCTGCCTTGCTGGCAAGTCCGATAATAATCGTAACCATAGACATCATACCTTTTGACAAGTTCATAATTCTTTTTTTCTCATCGATTCCGAATCGCTGAATCAATTCCTTGGCATATTCCCTATCCCAGTGAGGATAGAAAACGGAAGCGATACGGAAGTATTCCTTTACCTTCTGGTTGTTGGGTCCAAAGGAGGTTACCGAATTAATTTCTCTGGAAAAGCACAGATGATCCAGTGCCTCACGGTTCTCCCATACCTCCATTCCGTCATATGTGATTGTTCCACGGGTGGCAGGATTTTGTGCTGTCATAATAGACATCAAGGTTGTTTTTCCAGCTCCGTTTCTTCCAATCAATCCATAAATCTTTCCTTTCTCAATAGAAAGATTTATTCCCTTTAATACTTCTTTTTCTTTATATTTCTTTACTACATTTTCACATACCAGATTGCTCATTCTCATATCCCCCTAATTTGTTTTCAATATCATTTCTGTCAGTTCTTCTTTGCTGATTCCAAGTCTCTGTGCTTCCTCAACCAATCCCTTTATAAAATTGTCATAGAAGGCATTTTTTCTATTTTCCAAAATCATCTTTTTCGCTCCTGTACTTACAAACATACCAATTCCTCTTTTCTTGTATAAGATTCCGTTGTCCACCAGAATATTGACTCCCTTCGCCGCCGTAGCCGGGTTAATGGCATATAGTTTCGCGAAATCGTTGGTACTGGGCACTCGCTCCTCTTCCAGAAGAATTCCCCGAAGAATATCCGTCTCAATCATTTCACTGATTTGAAGATAAATGGATTTCTCCTGCGTAAATAATTCCTGCAAACCAATCCCTCCCATCTATGTTTTATGTTCATTTGTTGTATGGTTCATTACTTATGTAACTAACCATACCACCAACATACCTATATGTCAATATTATTTTTTTAAAAAATCATCCTCTATCCAAAGGTATAAGAAAAAAGCCCTGAAACCGCATGCATTTCTGCACTGTTTCAAGGCTTTCGTTCCATCATTTTCTAAACAAAAATCGTATATCCTCTTTCAAATACTTCCGCCGGGTCCAGGCGCCTCATGTATTTCTTTTCTTTCCAATTACCGGTATCGGTAGACCAATCTGCAGTCCCATACCAAGGTTCAATACATACAAAGGGAGCTGCTTTTCCGGCCGGTGACCACAGTCCAAAGATTGTAGTATCCTGGTCATACTGTACCGTCAAATATTCTTTCCCGGTTGGATCAGCCAATGCAACCTTTCGTACTTTGGAGTCTGTTACAATCAAAGCATCTTTTTCAAAAAGCTCCGGCAAAATCTCCAAGCCTCCCTTTGCGCTTAATTTTCGAGTGTAGGTTTCGGGCATCACAATTCCATCCCCACTTAGGAGTCGATAAGTAAGCTCCTTTGCCGGCGCCGCATCTTCATACAGGTGATATTCATAGCCTTCCATTTCACATTGAAAAGCAGGATGGCCCCCGATGGAAAAATACAATGGTTTTACAGAGGGATTGCTTACCCTCCAGGTAGTACGTACACTTCTGCCCCAAATGCTATGGGTAATCTCCAGTTCAAAATCAAAAGGGTATTTTTCCTTTGTCTGAGCATTATCCGACAAGCGTAATGTAATGGAATCCTTCGTTTGATTTATTACCTCGAATTCCATATCTCTTGCAAATCCATGTTGTCCCATCTGATATTCTTTGCCGTCACATTGATATTTTTTCTCTTTTAAAGAGCCAACCATAGGAAACAACACCGGTGCCGTTCTTCCCCAATACTTGGGATCTGCCTGCCACATGTATTCTTTGCCTTCACAGACCAGTGATTTTAACTCTGCTCCTTTGGATGATACTCCAATCGTAATAATTCCGTTCGTTAATGTATATTCCATATTTGCTGTATCTCTCATTCTTTTTTATTGAAAATCATCCCAAAACAAATTGCCGACTTCCTGAAAAACCTGCCCCATACCGTCCTGAATTACCAGGCAGTCTTCTGATTTCTGTGCCAACGACAATCGTTCCTTGTTGATAACCACCAAATGCTTTCCGCCAAAATAGTTCACATAAGAGGCGGCCGGATAAACCGTTAGAGACGTTCCTGCCACAATCAGACAATCTGCCTGCTTAATTGCATAAATGGCACCGCTTACCGCATCCTCCGGAAGGCCTTCCTCATATAATGTAACATAGGGTCGAATAACCCCATTACAGGCAGGGCACCTGGGAATTCCGGTACTTTCAAAAATTGCATCCTCTCCTGCTTCTTTTCCGCAATTCGCACAATAGTTACGATGAGTCGTTCCGTGAATTTCGTAGACCTTTTCACTTCCGGCCTTTTGGTGCAGTCCATCAATATTTTGCGTCACAATTGCAGATAAAATGCCCTCCTTTTCCAACCGTGCCAAAAAACGGTGGGTTACATTAGGCGCAAATGGTCTGGAATCCATCTTTTGACGGTAAAATTCGAAAAACACCTCCGGGCGGTCCCGCAAACAGCTGTGGGACAATAAATACTCCGGCGAATACCGGTCAAAATTCACATCATGCTGATTATACAGTCCGTTTTTACTGCGAAAGTCTGGGATACCGCTATCGGTTGAAACCCCGGCGCCGCCAAAAAACACCACGCGTTTAGACTGTTTCAATATTTCATAAAGCCGTTTCCCCGTATCCTGCTCCAAGTCTCCTGCCTCCTGTTCTAATCGTGCCGGTTCCAAATCACATCATACTTTTTCTGTTGTAAACTCGATTTCCTCTTGATTCGAAATTGCATAGAACCCAATCAATCGATTTCCGCACCAGGCGGTCAAAAATGAATTTTCATCCTCCTGCAAAGTTTGACGCAACAACTTAGACAATCGCTGTTTTCTTCCGGCTTTTAATCGTCCTGTTTTTTCCTCGTAAGCATCCCAAATCGGCTCCAGCAAAACCATTCCCGCATCGAAATCCGAAATAGGCAGCCACTGTACCAGCTTTTTGCAAAATACCAAATCATTTTCCAGTTGTACGAAAATTTTGAAAGGTTCCTTCCTGTTGCTTCTTTGGAAGCCCAGTTTGCGGTGCAATTCGATGGAGGCCTTATTGGAACGGTCTACATAGGTATAGATTTGCTCTGTAGCTGAAAAATCTGCCAGCGTATCGAAAAGCAGCTCATACATTTTGGTGGCTACATTACGCCCCCGATAGGCTTCCTTTACATACACGTCTCCAATCAGCCAGTCCGTAGCCTTCTTTTCGCTTCGCATACAACGCAAATAACCTACAATCTGCCCCTTATGTGTTGCAAATACTTCAAACCATTTTACCGCATATTCTGTTTCAAACCATTCGCAAAATGCTACCTGTTTCTCTGCTGCATCTGCATCCAGTCCTTTGCTTTCCATGAAAAAATCCCGAATCCTTGCACGTCTGGACTGGCTGAAATCTCTGTGAGAGTCTATTATCCTGATTTTCATTATTCCATTGTTTCCACATATTCCAGGAGACCATCAATATCCATTTCCTCCAGGAAATGATTAATTTTCTGCAAAGCTTCCGTCTCCCTTTCCGACCGGCTTTGTTTTTCCATATTGCGATAAAGCTTCTCCGCAGTGGGGAAATCATACTGCTTGCAGGCCTCACAGATTTTATCAATTTCCTGTTTGAAATTGGTCTGTTCTTCTTCCTCCTCCGCAACTCCCAAGCGCTTTAATTCCGCATGAATCTGATCCAGCAATGTTTGGAACTGAACTTCAAAGGTGGGATGATCTGCGAACACCTGGTCATACTCACTGTGTTTTGAATTCATCTCAAGGCTCTTGGCAAAGTCTCCCATGGTATCCGCACCAATATTATAGCAACCACCCTTCATGGCATGAATCTCAATTGTATAGTTTTTCCACTCCTCCTGTAAATCCGGATTGGTGGTATATTCTTCCGTGGAGTAGTTTTTCAGTTTCTCCAATCGATTCCGCATTTTAACAATATATTCCCGTCCGGAGGAAACCGTAAGATTTAGTACTTCGTAATATACCTCCAGACTCTCCGCGCAATATCCAATTCCTTTTTGGGTATCCACACCCTCTACTTTAAATTCGTCCGTCATGTTATTTTCCTCCTGTTTTGGGGCCTTCTTTATCGGCTCATTTTCCGTTTTTTGTTCTCCCAAAAAAGTAATCAGGGCCTTTTCCAATTGGTCAAATTCAATGGGCTTCTTTAGGTACTCATCAAAGCCCTCTCCCAAAAGTTGCTCTCTGGTACCCAAAACCGCATTGGCGGTCAATGCCAGAATTTTTGATTTTCCATCCATCTGATAGAACGGATATTTCTTTCGTATGTACTTCATGGTCTCAATTCCGTCCATTTCAGGCATCATTTGATCCATAAAAATCAACGAATAAGAATTTTGACCGGCCAATTCAATCGCCTTCCGGCCGTTATCGGCTACGTCCACCTGTAGGCCGTAACATTCCAACGTTTTTCGAATCACCAAAAGATTGGTAGGATTATCATCTACCACCAGCACCTTCACTCCATCGAAGTATAAATCACTGATACTGGAGGTAACATTTGTCTTGTGTTCCGTAGTGAATACTCCAATTGGTGTCTCATCCAGCACCTTCTGCGGTATTTCCACCGAAAAGATTGAGCCCACTCCCGGTGTGCTCTCCACATGGATATTTCCATGCATCAATTCCACATAGCCTTTCACGATAGCAAGTCCAAGTCCGGTTCCTTCGATACCGGTATGCAGCCTCTGATTCACCTGTTCAAAGGCTTCGAAGACCCTGTCAACCTCCTCCATGTCCATGCCACAACCGCTGTCCATTACTTTAATGGTCAACCTTACCTGATCGGATGCGTCCAACTTCTCGGTTTCCATTTGCAAAGTCACAACACCCTTCTGCGTATACTTTATGGAGTTATTTAACAAATTAACCATTACCTGACGAAGCTTTATGCCGTCACCGTACAACATCTTTGGCATTTTTTCATCAATCACACATCGGAAAAGCAAGCCTTTCTGATCTGCCTGCGTACTAAGCTGAGTAACCACCTTATCAATCAAATCCCTGGTCGAATAAGGCTCCTCTATCAACTCCATCTTGCCACATTCAATTTTGGAAATATCCAAAAGCTCGTTAATAATCGTCAATAAATTATTGGAGGATTCCCGAATATTATCCACATATTCGGCCTGTTCACCGGTCAGTCCGCCCTTCAGCAAAATCTCGGAAAACCCTAAAATAGAGTTCATAGGGGTTCGGATTTCATGCGACATATTGGCCAGGAACACGCTTTTTGCACGATTTGCTTCCTCAGCCGCCCGGGTCATTCGAATCTGTTCGGAAATATCATCCAGTAAAACGATATAGCCGATAACATCTCCCAACGAATCCCGAATCTTGTCTATCTTGATAATACAACTGTATTCCTTATCCGGGCTTTCCACCTGAATTTCTTTCTTTTCTTCGTCATAGTCCATAACCGACTTGGCATCCAGTCCAAAATAGGAAAACACTTTATCCTTATCGGAACGTATTTCCTCTTTCGACATTCGGAAAAAGTCACAAGTGGCATCATTCATTAATTCCGGTTTGTAATCCGTATTATAAATCAAAACCGGCATAGAGACGAAGGAATAAATAAATTCGGACATATTCGGAACCGTAATCAGATTTTTCTCAAAATGATTGGTAGCCCGAACAATTACCACATAGGCAAAAAATTGAGCAATACTGGAACCCGGAATCGGTGGCCAGCCAACCATAGGGAAAATGGTATCCAACACCATTCCGATTACCATGAAAAATTCCAGCCAGAGAAGCTCCTTTCCCAGGGCTTTTTTTCTGCGAAGCTTTGTATGCCGAATCAGATAAAGAATAAATACCAGAATCAGTACTGCACTCAAAATCACATAGGCTGTATAACTTACGTTAATCCATCCGTGTGTTAGCGAATACGTCATCCCCAAATCAATCAAATAAAATTTTGCCTGACCGGGCAGGGTTGTCAGAAAGAGCAACGGAATTCCCAGCAAGGTAAAGAAATGCCCTACCCGCTTTGCCCACTTGGGTATTTCTGTTACCAGGCAAATATACATGGTAAAGAAAATCAGCTCTCCAAACACACCGACCATACCGATATTTCTGGAATAAAAAGCGAATCTCGTAACGGAAGTTGCATACACATTTCCAAATCCCAACGCCCATAGTGCGCTTGATATACCGGCTCCAAACAAAAGCATTTTAATCTGTCTGTCACGGCCTTTTTTCAATAATGTTTGTATTCCCAAATAAGCTGCCAAAATTCCTTCGACAACCATAATTACAGTAAAGATTGAATACATAGGACCTCACATTCTTCTGCAAGCTCTCACTTACTCATTTTCAATAATTTCCTGTGTTCCACCTTCAAAACGAATCCTATCCTCCGGCAATCCGAAAATCGTCGGTTCTGCGGAACGAATACTAATACCCAGCTTGGAATCTTTCATTTCCAACATGCCTTCATGTGTTTCCGAACCGATGCCGATAACCTGACTACCCTTTCCAATAAGTTTCAAATCCGAACGGTCTGCTCTTACTTCTACCGGTCCGTTGGGTGATCCCATTAAACAAAGATGCTGTCCATTCATTTCCGAATAAATCTTTGCATTTTGCAATAAAATATTGGCTCCCTTATCCTGTGCTCCTCCGATACCGGTTATATTATTTCCGTTTCCGTCAATTGTAACCTTGGAATCGCAAATCTTCACATGTGCTATCTCATCAATACAGCCAATCGCCGTTCCATTTTCAGTATTCAAAACAAATTGAACATTACAATCATGAAGGGAAATCGGCATATCTCCGCTGACGCAACCAATGCCGATGGAACGGGCACTAGCCAATTCAATTTTCGTTTCACCGGACATTATATGAATACCCTTTTTGCCACCGAATTTTCCACCACCGATAGCAATACCATTAATCGCATCTACCTGGATATCCAGCTTTCCGCTTCCGGACCAGTGAATATCACCCACCTGCGCATCCCATGCATTTCCGATTCCGTAACTATCCATACTTTTCACAGGAATCGTCATATTGCCGGGACCTACCACACGAAGTTCACTGGAAGCAGGAACACAGATACCAAATTTACGGAGCAAAATGTCTCCTTCCAAAAACAAAGTCAAATTAACATTTTCTCCCAGCTCGATACAAGGGAAATCACTAAAGCTTTCCAGCATTACATCCTTTAGATGCAATGTACATCTGGTTCCATCCTTTATCTTTACGTTCAATGAAGCAATATAGTTTGAATTACCGACTAAGGTAAAATCTGATTTTGCAATAACAATTCCGGTATATTGCTCCAATGCAATACGCATCAAGGGAAGTTCGTTTTCCTCTGTTACCACATAAATCTTACGATCAAATTGATTCTGACCGATTACATTTGCATTGATAATTTCATGCTTAATCCGTTCATCAATATCCGGTATAATTTCAAAATTCGGCTTTGCGGTATAATAACCCTGAATCAAGTCCACGCCCATCTGAATAACACATCGAAGTTCCGCCGCAGTTTCAACACCCTCAGCCAAAACCATAAATCCATTTTCCCTTGCAAATGCCACAATACCTTTGACAAAGTGTTGCTTTTTGGAATCCTGATGAATATTCGTTATCAATAAGCGATCTACCTTTACGCAATTAGGCAAATATCGCAGCAGATTCGTAGTATTGGAATATCCTGTTCCATAATCATCTATCGCAACACTAAATCCACTCTTGCGACTTCTTCGAAGCAACACATAAATATCCTGATCGCTAAGCTCGGTAGCTTCTGTTATTTCCACAAATATATGCGAAAAATACTCATGATACTGCTCATCCAACTCCAAATAATCATCTTCCTTCAGAAGATTACCGGGTATACTGTTGATGAAAACCTTTTTGTTTCCAAACTGCTCTTTACATTCTTTGATTTCTTTGCAAACATTGAAAAAGGTGCTTTTTTCAATATCATACAGACGATTACTATGTTTTGCGCAGTCTAAAATAGTAAGTGGCGAAATCGGGGTGTCCAATTCTGCTCTCATTAATGCCTCATATCCGTAAATCTCGCCTGTCTTTGCACTTACAATTGGCTGATAAGCATAGTGAAACTGATTTCTGTTAATAATCTCATTTACAATAACTTCCTCAGGAATCGTCTCCTCCTGATTGTTTTCCTCGGTGTCGTTTACGGAAGAGGCCATCATTTCTATATTGACCCACTGTTCCCCCATAATATCGTAAATATTGGGTTTCTCTGTACTTACTTCCTTAAACCCGCATGCCTTATAGCATTGGTATGCTTTTGGATTATTTTCAAAAACACCAAGGGTAACACGCTCTACCTTTAACATCTCAAAAGCATATCGGAGGGCCAGACGAATCATTTTTCTTCCGTATCCCATCCCCCTCAGCTTATCATTCACAATGATGAACCCAAAGCGAACTGCTCGCTTCTTTTCACCCAGAAAACGCATATTCAAAAAACCTACCGGTCCCTCATCGTTGCAGGCTGTAACCTGAAAAACCGTATCATCCATCTCGTTTGTCTTCTTAAAATCATTTAGAAGCTGATTGGATGGCGGATAGGCTCCCAAACGATTGGCAGACCATTGATAAAAAGCTTTTTCGGATGTAATCCATTTTACAATTATCTCACTGTCACATTCTTTGTACGGTCGTAAATAAAACATAGGCTTTCCATTCCTTTCCTGATTACAATCCAAGTGCAAACAAAACTGCCGGCAACAGCTGTTTCTTTCGGCTCATTACCCCGGGCATATCATAAATACGGTTGGAATGCTGTTGATACTGCAAATTACGATTCGCCTTGTAATCGGTTACCAAAAGGACACTGTCTTCCTTCAATACATCGGTAATCATCAGCACTGCCCAATCCAAACCATTTTTCTGTCGAAACTCATCCAGCTTGGACAAATAAATTTCTTTATAATCCGGCAGGTCATGAAGAGTGGTAACTTCACACTGTCCAATACCAAACTTCACACCCTTTTCATTATACATCTTAAAGTCAGAACCAATTGCATCTTCGGGAGAACGGTTCTTAAGTCCCTCCATACAGCTATACATGGAAAGACCGAATTCCTGTAAATCTACCTTGCAGATTTCAGCCAGCTCATGGGCAGCCTTTACGTCAATGGCTGTTGTGGTAGGGCTTCGAAGAATCAATGTATCGGAAATCATACCTGTCAATAATACCTTCGCCGTAATCTCATCCGGAACAATTCCATGCATACGATATTGTTGATACACGATGGTACAGGTACTTCCCAAAGGCTCCGCATCAATAAAGATGGGCAAGTCCGTCTTTACCGCATCCAAACGATGATGGTCGATAATCTCAACAATATTGGCAGTTTCCACACCCATAATACTTTGTCTGGGTTCGTTATGATCCACCAAAATCAGATTATGTTTGGGTACCTTCAGAAAACATCTACGGGTTACATAGCCCACATAACCGTCTTCACCAACCACCGCCAAACCACGTTTCTTAGAGGAAGACAGTTTTGCCTTGGCCTCCTCAAACATCTCATCTGCCATAATCGGCGCTTCCTGCTCTCTCATTAAATCTCGGATTTTGGGTACTTCATCGATTTTTTTATGTTCCGCAAGTTTCTTCATCATCCAGTCGGAAATATCATCAATGCTTAACAGTCCATAAAAATGATTTCCCTCAAAAATCGGTATGGCGGAAGGATTGGCATCACTGTAGCTGTCTGCCAGATCACTAAGCAAAGCATCTGCCTGAATGTGCTCCCCGGAAGTTAACACCACATCGGATACCATCGGAAAAATATTACTTCGATATGGTGGTGCGGAAATTTCCAAATTTGCAAAAATCTTTTTGGCACTGTCACTTAAGTGTCCACAACGTATTGCAATGTAATGATGCTGTGGGTCAACTTGATTTTTCAACACAGCGTATGCATAAGCGCTGCACAGGCTGTCCAAATCCGGATTTCGATGGCCGGAAATATAGATATTTTTTGTAATCTCTTCGTTCATTTTTTATCCTCTTAAACACATCTCTGACAAATAAATCAAAAAATGTGTAAACTTCCCCTATCTTACTGATATTCTGTTATATTTTACCACATTTTCACCCCAAATGTAAACAAAAACGGAATCCCTTTCTGCAAAGAGATTCCGTAACTTTTATCGATATGCCACCGCCAGAACCGTAAATTTTTTCTCTTCCGATCCGGGTGCCATTTTAATTTCCAACTGATGATTGGCTTCCTCTTCCTCATCCAAAACAAGGGCTACCGTACAATTGTTCCAGCCGCTTGCGGAATATCCGTTTACGGTAGTCATCAATTGTCCGTCTACATAGATTTGTGCTTCTCCGAAACTCGAATCATTGGCCGATTTATAATTCAATAATATCTTCTTACAGTTCATCTCCATAACCAATGGCTGATTATCTGCAGAAGTTTTCATAAAGTTCTCGGGGAAGGAAGATTTCTTGGTAAAATAGCAGGACTGTACCGCATTGTCCTGTTCCGTAAAAGAGCCGAAGGAAAGAACTGAATTGTTCTCTGGGACCTCATCGGAACCGGTTACCAAGGTCATATATGCAAAATCCCGACTTTTCTTTGCTTCCGATGGTATTTCGAAGACTTCCTCCGTTTTTTCCTCCTCGATTACCATCAAAAGACGAATCAGGCAATCACACATTAACGTGTGACCTTCTTTGGTGGGATGATAATCGTCGGAAAAATACTCTTCCTTCGTCATTTTTCCGCTATCCAGCGCGTTTTTCATGCTAACCATGGGAACGCCGTAATACATACCGGTAGGTATCATGTTGTTCTGTTCGGAGTAACCGGGTCTGGATACCGAAAAGATGAGTATAACCGCACAGTCTTCATTATCCGTATAGGCCTGATAGATTAAGCTTTCCAGTGCCCTTCCGCCTGTGACCTCCATATAATCGTTCACCGCAAATTCGATAATCAATAAATCCGGTGCCCCGCCCAAAGGTTCCAGCACATCCTTCTGATATCGCATCACACCCAATGCAGAGGGGGTTCCGCTGAGTCCCGCATTTACAAACTCCACATTCGAACCGTTTCCGAATTCATCCGCCAATCGTTTTGCAAATTGATAAGCATAACCATCGTCATTGCTTTTGGGACCGGCACCCTCTGTTATGGAACCTCCAAGTGTAGCAAGTTTAATCGTTTCTCCGTTTTTTAATTTTTCCAATACGGTCTTAAGTCGATGATTGTTTCCGTTGGATACTATGGAATTATAAACCATGTAATTATAGGGATTTATGGAAGTCAAATCCTTCCGGTTGGTTTTCTCCTGTGTTGATTCCTCCAAAACATCCGAAGAAATCGCTTCTTCCGATTCCGTCGAAGTTTCCTCCCCCATTATCGATGAACTCTCTTCCTGAATCTCTGTACCTTCCGTAGGGGTATCTTGTACCGGAAGCCTATTATCTGCGCATCCGGCCAAAATCAAAAAGCAGGCTCCCAACAGCCCATATATCAGTTTTTTCTTCATATGACACACTCCATCTGTTTCTTAAACACATTTATTTGAAAACATTATATTTTATATTTCTTTTGGAATCAAGAAGCAGCATTCCCTATTAATTGCCCAATTCAGCTTTTCATTTCTCTGTAATTGCCACTTGCCGCCTGTTGCATTGACACCATCACGTTTCAAAGGGTAAAATTCATAGAAAACGCTATATAGAAAAGAGGCTTTTTCAATGAAAAAATCATATGCTTTATTATTGGCCGGATTGCTGACACTGTCCATTGCCGCATGTGGCCAAACACCTACGGATCCTTCCGCATCTTTGGAATCGCAAAGTCTTGTGGAGTTTACTTCCGATACGGAAGTTTCTTCGGAATCCACCCTTGAATCCACCCCGGAATCCTCTTCGGAAACCGTCCTGGCGGAGGGCATAAAAGATTTGTTTGCCAAGCACGGAATCAAAGCGGGAACCTGTCTTACTCCCCAGATGACCAGTAACAAAAAATCCTCCACCCTAATCACTTCTCAATTTAACAGTGTTACCATGGAAAACGCCATGAAGCCGGACTATCTCTTTAACCGCACCAAAAGTCAGAAAACCGGTGACCTGGTAGTCGAACTCAACAAAGATGCCATCAAAATGCTGGACTGGGCAAAAGCCAACAATATGTCCGTACGTGGCCATACATTAGTATGGTACAGCCAGACTCCTCAATGGATTTTTTATGAAGACTTTAATCAATCCAAAGCCCTGGTATCCCGTGAAGTGATGCTGGAACGATTGGAAAGCTACATAAAACAGGTTTTCCGGCTTTTGGAAGAAAAAGGCTACACCGAAATAATTTATGCCTACGATGTAGTCAACGAAGCATGGATGGAAGACGGTACCATGCGTCAAAACAAATGGTTGGAAACCATCGGCGACGATTATTTATGGCAGACCTTCTACCTTGCTGACAAATATGCTCCGGAAAGCATCGATTTGTATTACAACGATTACAACGAACAGTATAAAACGGAAACGCTTTATAAATTTGCAGAAAGCTTAAAGGACGAAAACGGTCGTTCTTTCATTGATGGAATCGGCTTTCAGGCACATTTATATACCAGCGACAATTTAACCGCTTACTTTGAAACCGTAGACCGTCTTTCCCAATTGGGATTAAAGATCGAATTGACAGAATTGGATGTTTGCCTTGGTGCCTATCAGAAGCCCTTGGAGGCCAACGAAGAAAACCTAAAAAAACAAGGAAAATTCTATTATAATTTGATTCAAGGACTTTTGGAACGAATCGATGCAGGTACCCTGAATATGGATGCATTAACCTTTTGGGGTTACTCTGACAGTGCATCCTGGCGAAAAGAATACAGTCCTCTTCTCTACGATGCATCCCTAAGTCCCAAATACGCCTACTACGGTGCAATTCAGGACAAGGAAAATGCAGGTTTTTAAATATCCCGACATCGTAATTATTTCATCGTTCAACAAGAAAACGGATAGCAAATTGTTCAATTGCTATCCGTTTTTGCATTTGATTTTTTGTTAACGATAAAGATACCGATACATACAAGCACCAGAGATACTACGCTCTTTAATCCCAGCAAATTCCCTTCCTGTAACAGTAATGCCGATAAAATCACACCAATTACCGGATTCATAAATCCAAACACCGCCACCTTGGAAACCGGGTTATATTTAAGAAGTACCGCCCATAAGGAATAGGCAAATCCGGAAACAAAGGCCAAATAAAGCAGCATGCAAATTCCCCGGGCATTTATCTGTGGAATCGTACCTCCCAGCAAAACAGCGCCCAAACTCATAAGAAGCCCGCCCACAAGAAACTGATACCCACTGAGCATTACCGGGTTATATTTCTTGGAAAAACGTTTCAGGCATACAGACGAAAAAGCATAAGCAACCGTGGAAAGGAAAATAAAACCCTCTCCCAATACGGTAAATGACATATCGAATCCGCCTTTTGTTAAATTCACCAGTACCACACCCGCAAATCCTATGATACAACCTATGATTTTTCGCAAGGTTATTTTCTCCATACGAAATAAAATAGCGGATACGAATACAGCCACAAAAACATTTACTCCCTCAATAATGGAGGCCTTAACACCGGTCGTTCTTGCCAGTCCCACATAAAAGAAGACATACTGCAGAACGGTTTGAAACATGCATAATATAACGATGGAGGGAATTGCATCTTTGGAAGGAACCAACGGTTTCTTTTCCAAAAAGCTCCCCAAAACGATTCCGATGATACCTGCCAAAACAAATCGAATACCGGCAAACAATACCTGACTGGCAGTTGCATCCGAAGAAATATTGGTAAATTGATAGCCTATTTTAATACAGGGAAAAGCACTTCCCCACAATGCACAACAGATAAACGCTCCAAACCATACTACGATGGTTTTTTGCATATATTTTTCATACTTATCAAAATTCATTTTCTTTACTTCATCAAGCTTTCTTTTCCATTAAATTTTTCGGCAGATAGGAAATAATCTGTCGTTTCAGAAGACTGCTGTCAATGGGCTTTGCCAAATAATCGGTAAACCCAATCCTTGTATATTCTTCTTTTGCGGTGTTAACTGCATTGGCAGTCAATACAATAATAGGTGTCTCAACATTTTTGCCACCCTGCTGCTCTCGAATTGCATGAAAGGCTTCCACACCATCCATCTCCGGCATCATATGATCCATAAAAATCAAATCAAAGGCTGTGTCTTTGGCCAGTTCCAAGGCTTTCATTCCGGAATTTGCTTTTTGAATTTGAATTGCCGTGCTTTTCAGCAAGCCTTCAAACACCTTCAGATTCAGCTCCACATCGTCCACCACCAGAACCTTTGCCTTCGGCGCATAAACAACAACTTCCTCCGGCTTTTCCAGCATATGTTGCTCCATAAATTTCTGGTAATCACCCATAGGCGTCTCATCAAATATTTCCTGCGGAATTGACACAGAAAACAAAGAGCCGACCCCATAAAGACTTTTTAACTCAATGGTGCCATTCATTAACTGTACCAATCCATGGGTTAAATGTAGGCCCAATCCGGTACCCTCTACGTTCCGATTCTTCTTCAAATCAAAACGCTCAAAGGAACCAAATATTTTTTTCTGATCCTCCGGTTTAATTCCCATTCCCGTATCTTTTACGGAAATCAATAGATTTCCGGCCTGATCCCCTTCTCTTTGAAAAGCAATGCTCAGGGTTATGGTACCTACATCCGTATACTTAACCGCATTGCTCAGCAAATTGGTCATAATCTGACGAATATGACTTTCATCACCAATCAATATAGCCGGAATCTCCGTATCATTTACAATCTGTAAATCCAGCTTTTTCTCTTCTACCTTGAAACGAATAATATTTTGTACACTGTAAATCAGACCGGCCACATTATAGGGCTGATTGATTAATTCCATCTTTCCGGATTCAATCTTGGATACATCCAGGACCTCATTTACCAGTGCCAAAAGTGATTTACCGGCGTCCTGAATGTCGTACAAATATTTCTTAATCCCTTCATCTTCGGTATCCCCCAAGGCAATCTCATTTATGCCCAGAATACCGTTTATGGGAGTCCTGATTTCATGAGACATATTTGCCAGGAACTGACTTTTGGCGGCATTGGCACTGTCTGCCTCCTGCTTGGCAAATTCCGCATCTTTTCTGGCTTGTTCCAATTCTTCCATGGTCGTCATCAGTTTATCGTAGTCCGGTGTCTCCATGGCAAAGTACAGAATCATCGCTGCAACTGCACCTGCAAAATAACTGATCAGTGTATTTCCAAACACCAGTAACTGTAATGCGGTTCCTCCCTCTGCTACCACCACAAATGCCAACAGCGAAACAAAATAGTTCCTTTTGATTAATTTTTTGTTTGCAATAATAACAGTCGTGGCCGTCATAACAAAAAACATGGGTACCAGAAACAGGACAATATACAAAGGTCCATGGGTATAAATTCTGTTTTCATCAAAATAAAACATCCACTTGGTAAACGGAGTGGTAATCGCTAATGCAATATATCCCACAATCACAATCTGATTCAAGCTATCAATGATACGAAATCGGGTTTTATCCTGAAAATAATTTTCCGCATATTGCAGAAGATAATACGGACAAAGGGGGGTCAGCACATAATATGCCGCATTTAAAAGATAGTTCAGCCAAAGGGGCACAACATTGCTGTAAACAATTGTATATGCGGTCACCAAATCCACTATCGTAGCGGCGTACATACTGATTGTCAGCTTTCGAAATGCAATATTCTGTTTTGTATTCTTTGTATATTGTAATTTATGAAAAATCAGAAGAACCGTAAGAATTATAACTGCTGAAAATTCATAATTCATGTTATATTGCATAAATACCCTCCGTACTTATGGAAACAGACTGTTACAACAAGTATTTTAACATATATCTTTCCGATGCAAAATACATTTCCGAAATTCTTTCCATACTGTAAAAAAACAGGCCCGGCAAAAACCGGACCTTTCCGTTACAAAAACGCTATCATCAAAATAATCGGGATGGTAATTGTGCTCAGAATTGTCGTCAGCAAAACCATGTTTGCGGAAATCTCCTGTTCACACTCATGCAGCTCTGCCAGAGATTCTATCACCGCTGCTGCCGGAGTGGATGCCAGGGCAAATACCGTTACCTTAAAAACATCACTGAAGAAGGGCAAAAAGCAAACACAAAGGTAAGCAAACAAGGGATAGATTACCAATTTCATTAAACAAGCCACATAAGCCAGTTTGCATGTAAGCAGTTCCCGAATCGGTACCGTGGAAAGACGCATGCCCAAAATAATCATACAAATAGGCGTTACCATCTTTGCCAACAGACTAAGGGGGGCACCCGCAAAGTCCGGTATTTTTATCTGTAGTATAAATAGCGGTAAAGAAATCAAAATTGCTATGGTTGTGGGATTAAAAATCGCTCCACGCAGAGAAATATATTTCTTATCATTGGTAATCAGATATTTCCCCACGGTAAACACCAGCAAATTCATACTCATAACGTGAATAGAACTGTAACAGGCCACAATCGGTTCATTGGGAAAAATGCCGGTAATCAGAGGCAAGCCAAAGAATCCCACATTTCCAAGAACCGAAGCCATGGTCATTATTCGGTATTTTCCATCGGAATACTTTTTGTGGAAGACCAATATCAACAATGCAAAAAACAGCGACTGAATGATCAGCGTGGTCAAAAAGAAAATGCCGATTTCCAACAACGTGCTCACGGAAAAAGGAGTATTCATAAATGCATTGATAATCATAGCCGGGCCCAAAATATAAATCAACAACCCCGACAAGGTTTTGGCATGGCTGGGTGTTCCTAACTTGGTTTTACACAAAGCAAAACCAAAGGACATATATACCAGCATAATAATGACGTTTTGAAAAACCGATAAAGCCATTTGAAAATTCCTTCTGTCTGCAAATTGATACATTTCACAATTCACACATTATAACCACTGTTTTATCATTTTTCAATCAATTTTTGTACAAAGTCTCAACGCATTTAACAGTTCTACGTTTAAATCTTCCGGAAATTCCGGTTTTCTCCAACCCTTGGGGGTACGCATTCTGTCGAAAGAAAATATACCGAATGCACCATAGTAGTCCCAATTGGTTCTGGCTATTCCCTTCTCTTCCAACAAATCCACAATGATTTGATACCAGGCCACTCTCTGCTCGTTGGACATAAAAGGAGCAAAGCAGCCAAATTCCCCACAGTAAACGGGTGCATTTCTATCTCTGCTAAACTCCACATATTGATCAAAGAAAGCAATCACTTTTTCCAGGGTTCCGTTTTGGGGATAGTCCCGAAAGCATTGTTCCTCACGCTCCGTGGGATTTTCCGGTAACGTCGGCATCTTTTCCGGATCATACGGAAACGGAATTCCTACCACACGCTCCATATGGCACCAACCCGCTCCCTGATGAGTGAAGGTATGGGGATCATAGAAATGAAACGTATAAATAACCTTTTCGTCCCGGAAATCCGGCAAGGTCTTCATTGCAGCAAAACTGTTCCAGTCCGCTCCACCCACAATAATATAATGCTTTGTATCAATAGAACGCACCATTTGAAAGATTCGTTCAACAATTTGATTCCATAAGGAAATTTCGATATTATGCGGTTCATTCATCAGTTCATATACCACATATTCCGAAGTTTCCTTAAAATGTTCCGCCATTTGAGACCAAATCGGACGCAGTATATCCTCCACCGTATCCGATGTACCGGAATCCACATGGGTAGAATTATGGAAGTCGAAAATTACATACATTTTCAAGTCTTCTGCCCAGGTAGCCACCCTATCCAAAATACCGAATATTTTCTCCGGAATCCGATAACCATTGGCTTCCTCGCACATCTTCTCAAAATGAATCGGCAAACGAACTACATCACAGCCCAGTTTCCCTGCATTTTCAAAATCCTTCCTGGTAAAGAAGTTCTCATCAATTTGGTCGGCACTTCTATATTCCAACCAATTGGTAAAATTGACACCTTTATGAAACGGTGCCGGAACTGCTTTCTTCTGCTCCATACTTTTCCCTTCCGAACAATTGACTATGTCTCTCTATCGATCCATCTCCGATTTTCGACCTGTAGATTTATGTTCTGCGATAATACCGTTTATCTCCTTCAAATCCGTACACAACAAGTCACCGGGTATGGTATTTTTTAATGCGCTGACAGCATTTCCGTATTCCAAGGCTCTTTGGTAATCCTGTGCCCCATCGTCCGAAAGCAGACCATATAACACACCGGAAATATAGGCATCGCCGCTTCCGATTCGATCTACGACCTCAATGTCAGCATAAGGTTGCTCTTCATAGAACGTATCATTCTTTGCACTGTAAATGATGGATCCAAAGGTGTGGCGCTTGGGACTATGTACGATTCTCTGAGTAGAAGCCACAATGGAAATCGGATAATCTTTGGTAAAGCTCTTCATAATGGATTTGGCATCCCCCTCCTTTAAAAAGGTCAGTCTGGCCGTATCCTCAGAGCAAAAGAAAATATCCACGTATGGCAAAATTGACTCAATACATTCCTTAGCTTCCTGTCCGCTCCATAAATTGCCCCGGAAATTGACATCAAAGGAAATGATTGTGCCCTGTTTTTTAAATCTCTTTATCATTTCTACAGCAGTTTCCCGAACCTGGGGGCATAGCGCCAGGGTAATACCACTGGTATGAAAGCACCGGGTGGCACTGTAAAGACTGTCCGGAAAGTCCTCCACGGAAATCTTTGTCATAGACGAATTCTTTCGATCATATACAATTCTGGGTTTTCTGGGATATGCTCCGTTTTCATAACAGTAAATTCCCAATCGAGCATCCTTATCATCATCATACACCAGATAATCATCACTCACGCCGCATAAACGCACGTGGTTCTTTACATAAATACCTAAATCATTTGCCGGCAACTTGGAAATAATACCACAGCGAAGTCCCAGCATAGCGGCTCCCGTAGCAGAATTCAACTCTGCTCCACCTGCCTGCTTGCTAAAGGAATTTCCTCTGGTAATTCGTTCATTATCCGGCGGTGACAAACGAAGCATTATTTCGCCCAATGACAATAAATCAAAATCTTTTTTCATGACTCTTCTCTCATCCTTTTTAGAAACGAACTACCTTGGGCTCTCCGCCAAAGGAAGCAAAAGTAGCTTGTGCATCTTCAAAATATAGAACCTCTGTATTCTCATCTTCGGCAGAATACATTGCCTGCAGACTCGGGTAGCAATCCAGCATATATTTCTTTGCCTCATAACGATCGTCACGAACCAATTTCCCTGCTACACGAATCCATTGTCCATCCGCAAAGGCACAGATTTCCACCTTCGGATTCTTCTGAATCTGTTTGGAAACCTCCTTCTTCTTTCCGGTCTGAATATAGAGTTTTCCTTCAAACATTGCCACAGTTCCAAAAGGTCTTACTCTGGGCTGATCCTCCTCTACGGTTGCAAGATAATAGGTACCGCATTTCTTCAAAAAATCATAAACTTCCTGCATTGTTGTATCCTCCTTTTTGTTTATACCAAAGAATGAGAGAAATCATAAGGTTTTTCTGTTTCTCTGTCTCTGTATTCATGTTTTTCATAGTATCCGATTAATTTCTGATTTTCATCCCGAAGAGCTACCATATACACGTCTTTGTTTTCTTTTTCATTCCGGAACGTATAAATCATGTTATGGTCCGGCTTCTCCTGAAACCATTGGATGACACGGCAGATAATATCCACCGATTGTGCATTATGGCAGGCCAGCAGGTTTTGTCCTACCAGGTTACCACCTCTTTTTGCATGTCTTCGGATTGCGGCAGGATTCATATAAATGATGGTATGATTTAAATCGCAAATAACTACCGAAGCCCTGTCCATGTCCAGTACACTCTTCATCATTTGATTCAGCATTTCTTTCTTCCTTCCGTTTCCTTCAAGGTACATTTTCGAATACCTTTTTATTTTACATGAAAAATCGGCTAAATACAAGAATCCCGCTTCAAGATTCTGCCTTGAAGCGGGATTCTTTTTATTCCAATTCTTTCATTACACTTAAATAAGCAGGACGAATAATCTTATTCATGCAAATTAACTCTTCAATACGATGGGCACTCCATCCTACAATTCTTGCAATTGCAAACAATGGTGTATACAGTTCTACGGGAATGCCAAGCATGTCGTATACGAAGCCACTGTAAAAATCCACGTTGGGACAAACGCCCTTATAGATGTGCCTGCTGCCGTTTATCAGGTTGATACCTTCCTCCTCTACCAAATTATAGAAGGTCATTTCCCGATCCTTGCCTTTGTTATGTGCCAGTTGATTTACATATTCCTTAAAAATCTTCTCACGGGGATCGGACAGGGAGTAAATTGCATGACCCAACCCATAAATCAGACCCTTTTGGTCAAACACTTCTCCTGCCAACATTTTGGATAGATATGCTCTGATTTCTTCCCGATCCTGGGTATCCTTTACATTTTCCCGGATATTTGCCATCATTTCCATTACTTTGATGTTCGCTCCGCCATGCTTGGGTCCCTTCAGAGAAGACATCGCCGCCGCTATGGCAGAATAGGTATCCGTTCCTGCGGAGGTAACCACTCTGGTTGTAAAGGTGGAATTGTTTCCACCACCGTGCTCCATATGCAGAATCAAGGCAATATCCAGAATCTTTGCTTCCAATTCCGTATACTGCTTATCCGGACGAAGCATCATAAGGATGTTCTCTGCAGTGGACAGGTTGGAATCCGGTCTATGAATATACATACTCTCATAATTTTCAAAATGATTGTACGCATGATAACCGTAAATGGCCAACATAGGGAACTGGGAAATCAAAAGTAAACACTGCCGAATGGAATTTTCCAAATCCAAAGAAGCAACATTTTCATCATAAGAAGCCAGGGTCAATATACTTCTTGTCATACTGTTCATAATGTCCCTGGAAGGCGCTTTCATAATAACGTCACGGGTAAAATTGGTAGGAAGTGTTCTGTTTTCCGCAATGATTTGAGAAAACTCCTCAAACTCCTGTTCATTGGGTTTCTTTCCAAACAACAACAGGTAAGCAATCTTCTCAAACCCAAACTCTTTTTCCCCGATTTCATCAATCAGAGAATTCACCTTATAACCTCTGTACCACAATTCTCCGTCAATCGGCGTTTTTACACCGTCAATATCCTTAAAGGCCAGTACCTGTGAGATATTGGTAAGGCCTGTCAGAACCCCTTTGCCGTTAACATCACGCAGTCCTCTGTTGACGGAATATTTCTTGAATAAATCCTCCGATATCGAATCATTTTCAATACAAACCGATTTCTTTCGATTTGCATAATCCTTAATATCCATTTTGTCCATTCTTTTCTCCTTTCCAAATACCAAAGACGCAAAATGCCACCGACAAAAAATCGATGGCACAAAAAGAACAGCATAAATTCCCTTAAATTTACCGCAATTCCTCTGCCTGACGAAATTAGCTGACGGGCTAGGCTGAGGTAGCCTTCCATTTCCGGATTCGCCCCAAAATTGGTTCTTCCGCTGCTAAATAGCACTCGACAATTTGCATCATAAAGTTGATAAACATTATATTACCTTACTGAAAAGAAAAACTCAAATTAAAAATTTCTAAACTCTTTTCATAGCTTCTGCTTTTACGAGCAAATGGCTGACGGCCTATACAATCACCGGCTGACGATAGGCGGTAATCATCCAATCCCTTTCAATCAGTTTTCGTTCCTTTCCACAATAAGGGCATTTCTTTCCCTCCAGTGCGGAAAGCGTCGCGCCACAACCGGAGCATCGCAAATAGGACGGCGCACAAATTGCCTGGGTTTTGCATTTTGCATCCTTCGCAACCTGAAATTGAATATTCTGCCTCATACGGGTAAGCTTACCCTTATGCTCTTTTGTAAATTGCATTTGGGCTTCCATATTCATTTTAAGCAACCCATTCTCTTCTACGCAGGAATATACGCGAATCCATTCCGTTTCCGCATTGATCACATCCTTATAAATATCCCGATATTGGAGGATATTCGCTTCACCCATTCCCGTCTGGGCGAAAGCACACATCTGGGCATCATTCTCACCGTAAAAAATACAGGAGAGCTTGTTTTACACAGAGGAATAAAAGCCCACCAGCGAAAACAAGGGATCTGTCTCCTTTATTTTCTTTTCGATTACCTCATCCGTTCGTTTGGACTCCTTCAGTGTTGCAAGCCGATATTTGGATAGATGAATGGCGGAGGCAATCGCCTGAATGGCAGGAAATACAAAAAAGTAAAAAAAACAAAGCGACAGGGTAACCATTGCAAATACCAAAAAAGCAACCGTTAAAAGAATAGAAACAATTATCATAAAAATGCCGGAACCTTCGGCAGCTCCGCCCAGAATTGCGCCAATCGCACCAATCAGACTGAGTATTCCGATTGGTATCCCCACAAGCAATCCCACCCACAAAGAAAATCTGCTTCTGGCATCCCGATAAATATCATATTCCAAATCATAATCATTGCGAAAATCAAAATCCGACACACGAAGTCCCAAATCTTCCACGGTAAACTTTGTTCCACAAAAATCACAACCATCCAGAAGATTCTCTCTGGTAGCCTGATTCGCACAGTTGGGGCATATAATCTTGTCGCCATTTGTCTTCTTGGCATTCAATAAACGGTATCTTGCAATACGGGTACACTGCTCCTGACCCAGCACTTTCTCTTCGGTTTTAAAAATCTTTTTCGCCGTTACGGATTCCGAAACCTCCGTAATCTGATATTTACCATCAAAAAACGTTTTTTCCGTCACCTTCGGATATTCGCCATAGGCCATTCTCTGGGAAGAGAATTCCATGGTAAGTCCCTTTCTGTCCAAACGTTTCTTTTGCAAACCCAAAATGTTCCAGTAAACCTGTGTGGAAGTACTTTGAAGCAACGTATTTTCCCGTATATCCTTGTCATGAAAGAAAGCATCAAAGGAATCACGAAAAGAATGCAATAACTCTTCCGTTTCTCCCCGATCCTCCAAGACCGGTTCTTTCTTCATAAATACAAGAAATTTTAGGGCGGAAAGCCATCCGGCAATCACACCTGTTTTTCCACCGACTTGAGATTGCACCTCAGTTCTTTTTTTTCGCCATTCTCCAATCATGGACGGAAAAAGCATTAGTCCCGGCAGTACCATGATGATTCCGCATATAATACTAAAAATCCTGGATGCCATTTCTAAATCAGGTTCTGTAAAACCCATCTCAACCAATGCCAACCCGGCGAAAAAAGCTAAAATCAATCCCAGTGTTGCTCCAAATCCCATTCGAATCTCCTTCTCTCAAAAGCCTTCTCTTTCAGTATAGCAATCTTCCCACATAGGTCAATCCATTTCCTTACCGGACTGAAAAAAATCCCCGTCAGAGATTATCTGACGGGGACCTTCCTCTTACTTTTTTTCATTTTCATGTATATTACGAATACCATCGATAATCGTTCCAAACATTTCTGCCGCGTTTACATGTTTGTTATAATTCTTTACAAATGCCCCAATGTGAATGCTTACCGGGAACTCTATATCCTTACATTTCACTACTTGTTCATTTTGAGCAGATACCTTCGCAACGATTTCATTTGCATGAGTCATATCCTGACTATTGGTCAAAACCACAAATTCATCGCCTCCGATACGAAGGAAAATATCCTCTTCACTGCAGGCTTCCTCTACACGTCTCATCAATTCTAACAATGCCGCATCTCCTGCTTCTATTCCCAAATTGTTATTAATCCACATAAGGCGACATAAATCCGCACATACATAAGCATTGTTCTTGCGTTCCTGCAAAACTTCGTATAAATCGGTTAAATCATATTTCATTCTCTGCATAACAAAATCCTCCTTCGATGCTTCCAAATAAGAGAGGGAAAACTTAGGGGTATGTCCGGAAAATTTTCTGGTTTTACGATATTCACTGGGTTTCACATGCCAAACTTTTTGAAAGCCTCTGGTAAAGCTTTCCGCATTTGCATATCCATAATTGAGTGCAATATCCAAAATCGAAGCATTGGTCGTCAATAAATCCTTAGCTGCGCAAGAAAATCTTCGGCGAAGAATATACTCATTGATGGATAAATGAAACACGTATTTAAAAGTTTTTTGCAATCCGGACAAGGAGGAACAGCAGTAATCTGCAATATCCTGAACAAACAATTCTCCTTTCAGATGCTCCTCAATGTAATCCAGTGCCAGCAACAAATCTTCTACCCTCATTTTCTCTCCTTTCCGTTTATTTTTTTCATCGATGATAAGGCTATTATAAAACATGTCGTTTTATAATTCTTGACTTTTTATGGAATTATTAAGTCCCTTACTTTGGAATATGAAACTGCCGCATATCCAATCCCTCGGATTTCAGTAGCGAGATTTTGTTTTCATCTTTCCCTCGTCAATTATTTTCACGATTGCCCTTACCTGTCCTGCAGGAGTAGTAGGCGCCGGCCAAACACCTGCGTCCATCGCTTCCTGAAAATCCTGAAACAGTACCGGTAAATAGGGAGCCAAATAATGTGAATCCAGGGGGATTTGGAACTGATTTACCGCCTTATTGTATTCGCCACATAACGCACAGGCAAACCGTTCATAAATTCCGGGCCAGTAGAATTTTTCTCTTCCCGGGTCCAATTTATGAAGAAATTGTAATTCCTGTACATAGAAGCGAAAACAATTCAGTGAATGAATGGACGACTCATTTCGGTCTCTTCGATAACGATAAAAGGACTCCTCCACATAGTATGCTCTTTTCGCAAAACTGAACACCTGCATATTAAAACCAATGTCCTGAAAGGCCGCCCCTTCCGTTTCATTCAAACAAATTTGATTCTCTAAAAGGAATTCTCTTCTGTAAATTCCCTTCCATAAATTCTGATCATAGGTCATAATTCGCTCCGACCGTGTACTGGTCAAAAGTTCATTTACCGGAGCATAGTGATGAACATGTCGATACAAACGACTCCCATCCTCTGCTGTAGTGAAAAAATCGTATTCGCCTCGAATATAATCCAATTGAAGTTCTTCCGCTTTACGGACCAATTGTTCATACATGTTCAATGCAACAAAATCATCCGTTTCCAAAATCGCCACATATTTTTGCGTAGCCTTTTGAAGTGCTATATTTACCTGATAACCATAACTGCGCTTCTCGCTCAAAATCAGTTCTATCCGCTTGCCCGGCCATTCTCCGACTTTCGCACGTCCTTCATAATCCCTTAATATTTCTAAGGTACCGTCTTCCGAGCATGCATCTACACATATTATTTCAATATCTGACAGAGTTTGGTTCAATGCCGATTCCAAACACTCCCCAACATAAGCTGCAACCTGAAAGGATGGCAGAATTAAGGATAACATAAGCGTTCTCTCCTTCTGTCCATTTTTATTTCAATATGGATTGAATTATATCACAAATTGCCCCAACTTACAAAATCCAAAAAACCTCTCCACCATACAGTGGAGAGGTTTCCGATTCTATCTGTTAGACAGTACATTTTTCACAACGCTTTATTTACCGGTTGCTTCCCGGATTGCCTTCCTTACCGGCAACACAAAGGAGGGCGAAACACTAAGTTCATCAATTCCCATTTGAATAAAAGTTTCCGTTAGCGCCGTGTCCGCTCCCAGTTCTCCGCAAATGCCAACCCAGCATCCGCCGGAATGGCCATTTTCTATAACCATCTTTATCATGCGTAAAATAGCCTCATGATGCGCATCATAAATCTTATCCAGCTTCGGATTCTGACGATCAATCGCCAGGGTATACTGGGTAAGATCATTGGTGCCAATACTGAAGAAATCAACCTCCTTGGCAAGAATATCGCTGATCATAACTGCAGCCGGGGTTTCAATCATAATGCCCAGTTCCACGTCCTTGAAGGCGATACCGTCTGCCCGAAGTTCCTCCTTTACTTCCGCGACAATTCGCTTTACCTCCAATACTTCCTTTAACGAAATAATCATGGGAACCATGATAGAAATATTTCCATATGCGGAAGCACGGAAAAGCGCACGCAACTGTGTTTTGAAAACTTCCACCCTATCAAGGCATATTCTGACTGCGCGGTATCCCATTGCCGGATTTTCTTCCTGATCCAGTTGGAAATACGAAGCCTGTTTGTCCGCACCGATATCCAGCGTACGTATCACAACCTTCTTTCCGGCCATGTTTTGCGCAACCGTTTTGTATACCTGGAATTGCTCTTCTTCCGTAGGATAATCATTCTTTTCTAAGTACAGAAACTCACTTCGAAAAAGTCCTATACCACCTGCATCATTTGCCAATACATTCGCCACGTCACTGACGTTTCCGATGTTTGCAAACAGTTGAATGGTTTTTCCATCCTTCGTGGTGTTTGGCTGTCCTTTTAAATTCTTTAATAACTCTTTTCTTTCTGATTCTTTCGTTACAATTGCCTGATAAAAGCTCAGAGTTTCCTCATCGGGCTCAATGATAATTTTCCCTTCGTTGCCGTCGATTATCGCCTGTTTTCCGTTCCACTTTTCATTGATTTCCACACCTATCAAAGACGGAAGATTCATTGTTCTGGCTAAAATAGCTGTATGAGAATTGGAAGAACCATATTTCGTTACAAAGGACAAAAGTTTGGATTTGTCAAGCTGTACCGTCTCGCTGGGTGCAAGATCCTCCGCCACTAAAATGACGGGCTCCGTAAACAGATTGATATCATTTCCCGCATTCTGCAGCACCCGTATCAAACGTTCCGAAATATCCTTTATATCCGCAGATCTGGCTCTGAAATACTCATCCTCCATCTGCGAAAACATGACCGAAAAATTATCTCCGGTTGTAGCCACCGCATATTCCGCATTCATTTCTTCACCGGTGATAATGTTCAGAATCGAATCATTGTAGTCCTCGTCCTCAAGGAGCATGGAATGCACCTCAAAAATCATGGCATTGGTTTCTCCAACCTCTATTACGGCCTTGTCATACAATGCCTGCAGCTGTTCTTGGGCCACCGCTCTGGCAGCTTCAAAACGGGCAATCTCCGCCTGCACATCCGTGATTCGCTCTCTTTTCACCTGATTTTGACCCTTTGTATAATAAAAGATCTTTCCGATTACAGTCCCTTTATAAATTGACTTTCCCTCAAAAATCTCCATGGCATTCACCCCTTGTATCCTATACCTTTATAGTGCTCTTCTTTCTTCTTTTAGGCAACCTTCTTTTTGATAATTCCCAATAAAACTGCTGTAATGACTGTACCGATTACAAGACTCAACACATATAATAACGGATTTCCGACTACAGGGAATACGAAAATACCGCCGTGGGGAGCCATAAGGGTACATTGAAAAATCATAGAAAGTGCTCCGGCCACACCTGATCCCAGAATACAGGTAGGAATCACACGAAGCGGATCGGATGCTGCAAACGGAATCGCACCTTCCGTGATGAAGGAAAGACCCATTACAAAGTTTGTAGGACCGCTCTTTCTCTCCTCAGCCGTGTATTTGTTCTTGAAGAGAATGGTAGACAAAGCAATTGCGCAAGGTGGAACCATACCGCCAATCATAACCGCTGCCATAATGTCATAGTTTCCTGCCGCAATAGCCGCCGTTCCGAAAAGATATGCCGCCTTGTTAAAGGGACCACCCATATCAATCGCCATCATACCTGCTAAAATGAAACCAAGCAACGCACTGCTGACACCGGAAAGATTTGCCAATCCACCGTTCAAAGTCATATTGATTCCGCCAACTGCCGGCTCAATCACATAAGTCATAATGATTCCGATGAACAGAATACCGAATACAGGATAAATCAAAACCGGTTTAATACCATCAATCGCCTTAGGCAACTTCTTACATAACATCATCAAAAGCTTAATAATATAGCCTGCAAGGAAACCGGCTACAATCGCACCGAGGAAACCGGACTTTCCGTTCGCCGCAATACATCCACCTACAAATCCCACCGCAAGTCCGGGGCGATCTGCAATACTCATCGCAATAAATCCTGCAAGGGTTGGAAGCATAAAGCCAAATGCTGCGCCACCGATTGTCTTAAACATTGCCGCAAGCGGTGTAACCGTACCAAATGCAGAACCGGCCTGTTGCAATTCTTCTGTCGAAAGTGCAAGACCATCAATCAAAAATGCAATGGCAATCAGAATACCACCACCCACAACAAAAGGAAGCATGTGGGAAACACCATTCATCAGGTGCTTATAAATCTGATGGCCTACTCCGCCGGATGCCTTTGTTGAGGACGCATTGACCTCACCGGTAGCTTTATGAATCGGCGCATCCCCTTTCATTGCTCTTTCTATCAAAGCATCTGCTTTGCTGATTCCATCCGAAACAGGAACCTCAATCAATCGCTTACCGTCAAAGCGTTCCATAGGAACTTTTGTATCCGCTGCCACAATAATACAATCTGCAGTAGCAATTTCATCATCGGTAAGAACATTCTTGGCTCCTCCGGAACCTCTGGTTTCAACTTTTACAAAGCAATTATGTGCCTTTCCACTCTTCTCAATGGCTTCTGCTGCCATAAAGGTATGTGCAATACCGGTAGGACATCCTGTAACAGCCAAAATCTTTTTCTGACCGGAGACCGCTTCCGTCTGCTCCGTTACCTTCGCATCCTTCTCATCCTCAGCGCGATCAATCACCGCCAAAAATTCCTCAGGGGTCTTCGCTTCCTTCAGAGCCTTTGTAAATTCCTCATGCATAAGCATTCCGGATAACTTGCTGAGAATATCAATATGTGCCGAACCACTCTTTGTATCTGCTGCAATCAGGAAAAGCAGATTTACCGGTTCATCATCCAATGCCTCGTATTCAACACCCTCCGGTATCACCATTGCTATCAGGCCCGGTTTTGTCACTCCGTCACATCTTCCGTGAGGAATTGCAATTCCTTCTCCTACACCGGTCGTACTCTCTTCTTCTCTTGCCAATACAGCCTGTAGATAAAGCTCCTGGTCTGAAATATTCCCCTGTTTTACCATAAGTGCAACTGCCTGGCGAAGCACATCTTCCTTGCCGGTTGCTTTCACACTAAGATTTACAGCCGACGTGCTTAATAAATCCGTAATTTTCATATATACCCTCCGTTTTATTTTTGAAACTGCCCCATTAAGTTCATTACTTCTTCTCTTGTTGCCAAATCATCCGAGAATGCACTGGCACTTCCTGTACATAAGCCATACAAAAAAGCATTCTCATAAGATTTTGTAGTAAAATATCCATACAAAAAACCGGCTACCATGGAATCCCCTGCACCTACAGAATTCTTGACTTTTCCCTTCGGTGCTTCAGCCTTACAAACCGATCCGTCTTCTGCCACAAGAACAGCACCTTCTCCTGCCATGGAAATCAGAACATTTCGCGCGCCCTTTTCCTGAAGCTTCTTGGCATAATAAACCACTTCATCCTTATCCGTCAGGTTATCAATTCCGAATATTTCTCCCAGTTCAAAATTGTTGGGCTTGATAAGAAACGGATGATATTCCAACACATTTACCAAAAGATCATTTGTGGCATCTACCACCACCATAATCCCCTTATGATCCAGTCTTTTCATAATATCTCTGTAAATTGTGGAAGGAAGTGTATTCGGGATGCTTCCTGCAAGTACCAGGGTGTCACCTGCCTCCAGTTGATCGATGCGATTCCAGAACTGATCCAATGCTTCATCATCTATGACCGGTCCCATTCCGTTAATCTCGCTCTCCTCATCCGAGCGCAACTTCACATTTATTCTGGAGATACCATTTTTCACTTGGATAAATTCGGTATGAATCTTGTAATCATTTATTTGTCTCTTAATCTGCTCACCCGTAAACCCTGCTACAAAGCCCAAGGCAGTACTGGTAATTCCCAGATTTTGAAGAACAATGGAAACGTTAATACCCTTGCCACCCGGAAAAAGGATCTCCTTTACCGTTCTGTTTACCCGACCAATCTTAAAATGATCCACAGATGCAATATAATCGATGGATGGATTAAAAGTTACTGTATAAATCATACCTACACCTCTTAACAGTTGTCTTATTGATTATAGATTTGCTTCGAAGAATTTTTTTACTTCCGCCATGGCTGTCTCTTCATCTTCCCCTTCAACGGAAACAGTAATTTCTTCCCCGCACTTCACTCCCATTGCCATCAAAGCCATAAGTTTTGTTGCCTCTGCAGACTTCTCACCCTTTGTGAGTGTAATCTTACTTGCATACTTCTTTGCCTCTTTTGCAAGAAGTCCTGCCGGTCTTGCATGAATTCCCACTTCATCCTTAATCACATACTGAAAACTCTTCATTTTCAAATCCTTTCCGGGCTATTATTAGCCGCCCCTGGCATCACATATTTTCCGTTCATCAACGCTCATGCGTTTCTCTTATGATATGAGGTTACCATCATTTTTCGTCATTGTCAATCATATTCACTCATAATATTCGCAAAAGCATTCATTTTCCACAATAAATACAATTTTACACCCCGTAATTTGTACAAAAAGCACATAAAAGAAAGATTCCAGAAATCATTTCTCCATCTGTTTTTCCTTCATTTTCTTCTATTCAGAGGCTAAATAACGCCTGGTTTCCTTATAAGCGCTCAAATAATTTGACTTTTTGATACTTATAAGCTATAATTCGTTCATAAATCGTCATTTCGATATTTCAAACCGCCAAATAAGGAGAAAAAGATGCTTGCCGAAGAGAGAAAAGCCAAAATCGTCAACTATATCAATGAAAAATCAGCCGTTACCGCTGCGGAATTGATGAAAGAATTTGATGCTTCAGAAGCTACGATAAGAAGAGATTTGACAGAGCTTGATTTGAAAGGACTGATTACCAAGGTACATGGTGGTGCAGTTAGTGCGCCCTCGCAAATTCTTACCGATAATATGGTATCCGAGCGTGCAGAATTGAATCATGATGAAAAGGTGAAAATTGCTCAATACGCAGCCAAACTTATAAAAGATAACGACTATGTTTATTTGGATGCGGGAACCACTACCGGCCTTATGATTGATTTCATAACCGCAAAAAACATTACCATTGTTACAAATGCTATTTTGCATGCATACAAGCTTGTAAATCTTGGCTTTAAGGTCTATTTAACCGGTGGCTTTTTAAAGGCTGAAACGGAAGCCCTTGTGGGGCCATCCTGTTTTGACATTGCAGAAAAATATAACTTTTCTATCGGCTTTTTTGGAGCAAACGGAGTTAGTCACAAAAACGGAATTACCACCCCGGATATCGAAGAAGCCAAAATCAAGGAATTGGCCATCGCACATACAAGAAACCCCTATGTTTTATCCGATCCTTCCAAATTTCACGTGACTGCTCCCGTTCGTTTTGCACAGTTTTCGGATATTACAATTATTACCACCGATAGCGTTAATGCAAATTACAAAAAAGACTCCAATGTTATCATCCTGGAATGATTTAAGAGATAGTATACCCTTATCTTCCCTTGATTATTAAGAAAGGCATATCGGAATCTTTCGCTATTTTTTTTCATTTTCCAAGCCATTATTTTACTCTATGATTTCTTTATTAATGCAAAAAATCTCACCCTTGCAGCTTGCAAGGATGAGATTTTTTGATTTTTTAGTTTATTCGGATGAACGCTTCTTATGTATTTTTTAATATAATATCTAGTCTATACCCAGAAGCAGTAATCCAATAGCCGCAAGCATCAGAAAGCACAACAAAGCCACTATAATACTACAAACCATAAAGATCTTCTTTTTCTTTCTTCCGAAGAAAACCGACAATATAATTGATAGTAAAAAAATCACAATAAAAAAAAGTGTCATTTTCAACCTCCTTTATCATATATAATAGTATATCACTTTTGGTCTCGATTGTCTCTTACACACATTTTATCATTTTACTGCAATCACAAAGGATTCACTCCAATTGCATTCTCCTCGTTCTCCTCGTATGGTAATAGTAATCTCGCCGGCATGATATCCTGATCTGACAATAGCCATGGCATGTCCGCTAAATGTGTCTGTATAGATATCCGTATAATCTTCCTCTGTAACCGGATTCCCGGTTCCGAAGCCGGCGAGATAACCGGCTCCGCTTACCTCTGCAGTCAATCTAACCTCTTCGTCCGGTACAACATTTCCATCTTCATCAACAACATCTATCCCCACATAAAGAAGGTCGTGTCCGTCAGCAATAAGATTCTCCTTATCCGCAGTCAGGACAATTCCTGCGGCAGTCTTCGCCGTTTTAAGAATACTGCGACTTACCTCCCGTCCATCTATATAACTAATCGCTTCAACAATACCCGGAATATAGGTAGTGCTAAATTTCACCGTATTCACAAATGGTTGTCCGCATTTATCCGCTCTAACTTTATTGACTTTCTTTCTATCAATGACATTTCCGTTCATTCGAAGTTCCACTTCATCCGCAGAAGAAAAAGCCACAACCTCGATTGGCTTATTCTGATATCCACTATAATTCCAATGTTTCCGGAACATAGGGAATCCCCACATACTCATTAATTCTTCTTTTCCGTAGGTATCCGGGTGCATGGAGTACAAATAGGTGTTATCGTCTCCCCACACCACGCTTCTGTATTCTCCCTGCGGAAGAATTCTTCCGGTAATATCGAAGTCCGCATCATTGGCCAGTCGCCATGGATACACCGTTGTTGCCGGTGGCATTACACCCCAGGGACCTCTTTGCAGGAAAGGGTCCTCCTGATCCAAATATAAAGCTTTACCGATGCCGGCTTCTCCCAGATAGTCCCATGCAGTCCAGGTAAAGTCACCGATTACATATTCCAATTCCAGTACCTTTGGCCAACGGAAACCTATTTCCTGCGGGAATGTCTCCGTCCCAAGAATTACTCGTTCCGGATACTGCCCATGGTCTGATTCATAATGATCCTCCAGATAATTATATCCAACAATATCCAACCCATTTGTAAAAGGTTCACTTCTCTTCTCCCAATTCCTGGTATTCGGATCCTCTGCAGCATTTTGGGTGTGATCCATTCCCTTCGACAGATAATCATCTAATCCGCTCCAATACGAGCAGATTCCGTTGCAGACAGGGCGTGAGGCATCTATTGACTTAACCTTTCTCGCAATTGCAGTCGCAAGCGTATATCCGTTTGCCAAACCTCCACGCTCCGGAATCTCATTTCCAATAGACCAGATGATAACAGACGGATGCAGTCTGTCTCTTTTCATGAAATCCGTTACATCCTTTTCCCACTCATATTCAAAGTAATTACTGTAGTCACCAATTCTCTTTGCAATTCCCCAGGCATCAAAGGCTTCATCCAAAACATACATACCGACACGGTCACACGCTTCAAGCAATGCAGAAGATGGCGGATTATGTGCGGTACGAATCGCATTAAAACCTATTGATTTAAGTTTTCTTATTTTACGTTCCTCGCATGCATATAACGAAACGGCCCCTAGCAATCCGTTGTCATGATGAACACAACCGCCCTTCAATTTCACCATCTTCCCATTGATTCGCAAGCCCCTGACAGCATCAACGGTAATTGTTCTGACACCAAAGCAAAAATCCTCCACATCATCCTTCTGTCCCTGAATCTGTGAGTTTTCCATAAGGTGCGTACGATATTCTCCCACAACATGAATTGTAACTCTTGCATGATACAAATTAGGGTTCTCGGCATCCCATAGGCTTGGATTCTGTAAATTAATCGGAATCATTGCGGTTTCCGATTTCGTCGGATTAATTTGAATCATGCGCTTTGCAATTGCGCACATCTCAGTGGTATTCTCTTTCATTATCTCCACGAACACTTCAGCGAGTATATTAGAAACGCTCTCATTACAAACCTCGATTTGTGCCTCAAGAAATGCAATATCACCATCAATTTCCTTGGTAACAACAGAAGCGCCATTATTTGCCACATGTACCTTGGGTCCATGGCACAATTCCAGGCTGCGAAATAATCCTGCACCCGGATACCATCTGCAACTCGGCTCTACTCCGGTGTTATAATTAACGGTAATTCGATTCTCTTCCCCAAAGGTAATATAAGGCGTAATGTCAACATAAAAGGGCGAATATCCATAGTGATGACTTGCCACTTTATATCCATTAATGTCGACGGTTATGTGCATCATCGCACCGTCGAATCGAAGACCTACGCACTCGTCCTTCCATTCATCCGGAACGAATACATATTTGGTATAATTTCCACAATTGCCTCGAAAATATCCCCAATCATAGCCACCGGGTGCATCCGCATCCACCTTAGTAGCAATCATGCCATCATGGGGCAGATTAACGGAAATGCCCTCTGTGTTCTCCAACATTCCCAGGCAATCCAGAAATCCTTTTCTATAAATCCATTTTTCATCCAAATTTATCCTTAACACTGCCTACTGCCTCCTTTATGCTCATAGATTCCAATATCGGAAAGAAACGGTTTTTGTCTGCAATCACTGATTACGACTCTAAGTTTGTTTGTTACAAGCCCATCGATAATCGCTATCCGCTTGTATCCAATCACTGTATTCTCATATATTTTCCGGAAAGCACCATCTGTGAATGCCTCTATGTAGAAGGATTCTACTCGCTGACTTTTCGTAATATCTTCCATCAACACGACAGCGCCGATGGAAACATTTTCCTTCCAGCAGATTTCTATCTCTGTGTCATCGTTTCTCTTCTCTACCGACAGAGCTCGATCTATAAGATTCGTCTCAAACATCGTCCGAATACAATCGCCAACCTCTGCCAGTCTGCGTACATCGTTTGCATGGAAAAGTCCCTCCTTCGTCGGGGGAATATTCAGCAAAAATGTCGCATTGCCACCTACAGAATGGATATAGACATGCATCAATTTCTCTAAGGTTTTCACCTTATCATCCTCTTCCTCATGATAGAACCATCCGGGGCGAATAGATGTATTCACCTCCGCCGGGTACCAAATTAATTCCCTCTCATTGGCCAAAATCTCTCTGCTTCCCAGGTCCTCATCTCTGGCATCAACACGTCTCTCCCGAAAGGCATTACTGTCAGTCTGTTGGCTCTTTTCAGCAATAATCTCACTATTCATTGCTCGCTTAGGTACAACACTCCACTCCGCCTTTCGTGTATAGCCTGCCTCATTTCCACACCATCTTACATCCGGACCGCATACTGAAATACAGGCCATCGGCTGCAGCGAACGAATGACACTATAATATCGTTCCCAATCATATACCTGCCTTTTGCCATTTGGACCCTCCCCACATGCTCCATCAAACCAGACAGAAAATATCTCTCCATAATTTGTCAGCAACTCGGTTAACTGATTTACAAAAAAATCATCATATGCCTTTCCCTGCCCATACAATCGGCTGTTTCTATCCCACGGCGACAGATACACACCAAATTTGATACTATGCTTTCTACAGGCATCTGCCACCTCCCTCACAATATCTCCTTTGCCATTTTTGTAAGGGGATGAAGCCACTGTATGGTCCGTATAGCGGCTAGGCCACAGGCAAAACCCATCATGGTGCTTACAGGTCAATATAAGTCCCTTCATCCCTGCGCTTTTCACGGCTTTTACCCACTGCTCTGCATCCAGTTTATTCGGTTGAAAGATTAACGGAGACTCCGTACCATCTCCCCATTCCTTTCCGGTAAAAGTGTTTACCGTAAAATGAACAAATGCATAAAACTCCAGCTTTTGGTGTTCCAGTTGTCTTTGCGATGGAAAAATCTGTACTAATTGTTCATCATTCATATTGTAACCCCAATTCTTTTTAATGACTTTTTATGACCTAATAATTCATAATTATAAGAAAAGTATATTGCATTCTCTTGCGTTTGTCATTAAACTATATTCCATAAATATAACAATATGAATATGGAGTATTTTATTTTGGTATTCTACGATTTCCCCCTATATGACAATGTAAAAATGCTTCCCATCTTCCTGATTAATATGGGTCTGCAATATCGCCAGGATCACATTATTCGCAAAGAAGGCTATCCCACTTTCCAGATTCTTTACTGTAATCACGGAAGTGGTACTCTGCGCTTTGACGACACGAATTACCTGATTAATAAAAACACCGCTTTTTTGTTACCGCCGAATTATCCACATGAATACTATGCAAACGAAGATATCTGGGATATTCACTGGATTGTCTTTGATGGAGTTAACGAAGGTGCCGCAATTCCGCAAACGCTAACAAACCTCGATTTACACAAACCTCTCATTATTAAATTACACGATACAAATCGTCTGGACCTTCTGTTTCTGTCCATGCACGAAGCAATCATTGCCGATGATTTGTACGGAATAATGAACGCCTCCGGAATTTTGTACAGCTTCCTCCTGGAGTTCAACAGACTCGCCAAAGAAAAATCCTTTGGGACCTGCTATAACCCCTCGCTCCTAAAGTCTGTTGAGTATATTCATCAACATTATATGGAAGATATCTCTCTTGAACAGCTGTGCAATATGAGCAAAATATCAAAGCAACATATGTGCCTCCTCTTCCGTAACTCTCTCAATTCCAAGCCAATTGAATACCTTACAAAGAAGCGTCTGCAGGAGGCCAAAATACTGCTTCTTACTACAGATCTCACAATTGAAGAAATTGCTGATAAAACAGGTTTTCATTCACCTAGTTATTTTTGTAAGCAATTTAAACGATACGAGAAAACCACCCCGAAAAAATATAAAATGCATTCTTTTTTATAGGTTTTTCATATTCTACATAGCTTCGGAACATTATCATTCGAAGAAACCAGCCGCTTCGCGACTGACGTTGCGTTGCAGCTTATGTTTCTTCTTCATGTACTCTCGGGATAGGCAATTGTTCTTCGATCAATTGTCATCCTCGCTACAAAAAAGAACTCTGTTCCAACCATTATGGTCAAAACAGAGTTCTCATAAATCATATTCGTTTTCTTAACTGTTTGTCGATCTCCCTACTTATTTGTGAAATCGTATTAACCTCTTCCACAATCCATTAATTCTACATATTCATTGTAATTCTCTGTTTTCAAAATATTGCCTGTTTCACGTACATCGAGATTTTTAGCAATTTTCTCAATCTCATCCATTGACGCGGTACCACTTACTACAATTACATATCCTCTCTCTTCATCAACCAGCATATAATAATTGGTTATATCGTTCTGGCCATATTTATAATCAGAGCTAAATTTGATAACTTTATAATTATCTTTCTCCTCTTGAAGGATTTCGCCGGGAACATAATCTTTAAGCACCAGAGCACCATCATTTACATATTTTGCAGCATAAAAAATCTGTATATTGTAAAGTGGCAGGTA
>DCGY01000073.1 GCA_002314715.1 Lachnospiraceae bacterium UBA1766
AAGCAGAGGGAGTTTGTAAGTAAGAGGAAGGAAAACAAGCGGCTGCGAAGCAGACATTTGTTTTCACCCGAGCGTATACGAAGCAAACGCATAAGGCACGAAGTGACGACTCTGCGAAGCAGAGGGAGTTTGTAAGTAAGAATTGTCACCTGAAAGATTTGTGACGTTTGATTGACGAAGTATTAGGCATCGAGATGCTGAATTGTTAGTTGTTCCGATGAGCGATTTTCCGCTGTTATGCATGAATGACATCGGAATTAGCTAAATAGTTTTTTTCGATGATATATTTCTCTTGCATAAAGGGAAAAGAACATCGAAATCATTGAAGAATGTTTTTTTTGATGCATTTTAATTTCATAGTAGACAGATAATACATCGGGAAAAAGGGAAACATTCTTTTTCGATGCTTTTTCCAAATGAAGTATGCATTTTCCGAACAGGGAGAGATTGCAAAGAAAGTGTAGAGGTTTAGAATGGATTTTACAGAACAGACAGTAAGTTTAGAAGAAAATGAAGTAGTGGCTGATAGCGCAAGCGTTGAGACGATAGAGCCTTTATTGGACAATCGAATTATTCGCGCGATTCATGAAATGGGATTTGAAAAGCTTTCCCCCATTCAGGAGTTGGCGATTCCAAAGCTTTTGGAAGGAAAGGATATTATTGGGCAGGCACAGACCGGTACCGGCAAAACAGCAGCCTTTGGTATCCCGCTTTTGTCGCGGGTAAACCCGGAGCTTCGTAAGTTACAGGCGATTGTACTATGTCCTACCAGAGAGTTGGCGATTCAGGCAGCAGAAGAGCTTCGTAAGATTGCAAAATATATGCAGGGAATCAAGGTTCTTCCGGTATACGGCGGTCAGGAAATCGGCAAACAGATTATGGGACTTCGTGGTGTGCAGATTATCGTAGGTACTCCCGGACGTGTTATGGACCATATGAGAAGACATACCATCAAACTTGGCGATGTGCGTATGGTGGTTTTGGACGAAGCGGATGAAATGTTAAACATGGGCTTCCGTGAAGATATGGAATTAATCCTTGGACAGATGGAGAACGAGCATCAGACCGCTCTTTTTTCCGCTACTATGCCTAAGCCGATTTTGGATATTACCGATCGCTTCCAAAAGGATGCGGAACTGATTAAGGTAGCTGCCAAAGAGCTTACCATTCCTTTGGTATCTCAGAAATATTATAAAATTAAGAGAGAAGATAAGGATGCCGCAACCGTTCGTCTGTTGGAATACTACCAGCCCAAGCTTTGTCTGATTTTCTGTAATACCAAGGTGAAGGTAGACGAAGTGGCTGAAATGCTCAAAAAGCAGGGCTATCAGGCAGAAGGTTTGCATGGCGATATGTCTCAGCATCAGAGAGATGTAGCCATGAATCGTTTCCGTAACGGAAGTACCAATATCTTAATTGCTACCGATGTGGCTGCCAGAGGTATTGATGTAGACAATGTGGAAGCAGTTATCAATTATGATGTACCACAGGATATTGAATATTATGTCCATCGAATCGGTCGTACCGGTCGTGCCGGAAAGTCCGGCAGATCCTTTACCTTTGTGACGGCAAAAGAAATCTTCCGTATTCGTGAAATCGAGAGAACTTGTCGTACTACGGTGGAAGAGAAGAAATTGCCGGGTGCAGCCAAGGTTTTAAAGGCGAAGGCCGATAAGTATTTAAATTCTGCATGGGAGCTCCATGAGCATGAAGATATTGAGTTGATGAAGGCCTACCTTCAGCGCAAAATGAAGGAAGAGGAATGTGATATCTTAGATCTTGCTGCGGCGATGCTGAAGCTGGAGGTTGGAGACCGGGGCGAAGAAATCGCAGAAGATAAACCGGTTCGAAGAGAAGCACCAAGAGGTCGTCGCGGTGGAAGAGGTTTTGAGGAGCACGGTGACAGCAGACGGGGAAGAGACTTCCGTGGCAGAGAGGGACGTGGAGAAGGCAGACGAGAATTTGGCAGAGAAAACCGCAGAGACGGACGTGGTGACGGAAAAGACTTTGAAAAACGTGAAGACGGACGTCGTGGCGGAAGAGACTTTGAGAAGCGTGAGGAGGGACGTGGCGGAAGAAGAGACCTTGAGAAGCGCGAAGACGGACGCCGCAACGGAAGAGATTTCGAGAAGCGAGAGGAACGCCGTCATCAGGACCAGGAAACCACACGCTCTTATGCAAGAGAAAACCGACGGGACAACAAGGATGGAAAAAAGGAGAACCGTTGGGAGAAATATATGAAGGATGTTCGTCAAAACGGAGAACCGAAAAGAAATATTAAAACCAGAAAGATGAACTGGACAAAGAAAGAAGACTAATGAAATGAGCGATCGGAGACGGTCGCTCATTTGTGAACATAGAATTGTCTGAAAAAGAAAGGAAGAAGTCGATATGCGAATTGGAATGGGTTACGATGTACACCGCCTGGTGGAAGACAGAAATCTGATTATGGGCGGAGTAAAAATCCCTTATGAAAAAGGCCTTTTGGGACATTCGGATGCAGATGTGCTGCTACATGCAATCATGGATGCGTTATTGGGTGCTGCTGCCCTCGGAGACATTGGAAAACATTTTCCGGATACCGATCCGGCTTATAAAGGAATTTCATCTTTGCTGCTTTTGGAAAAAGTTGGTGATTTATTACTGCAAAACCACTTCCTAATTGAGAATATAGATGCTACAATAATAGCACAGGCTCCCAAAATGAGACCATATATTGACCAGATGCGGGAGAATATTGCAAATGCGCTTTGTATTGATGTAAGCCAGGTGAATGTTAAGGCTACGACAGAAGAAGGTCTTGGCTTTACCGGTGCAAAAGAGGGAATTTCTTCTCAGGCTATTTGTATGCTGACTACACCATACGAAATGGGAGGTCAGGCAATATCCGGCGGATGCGCAGGATGTTCCGGTTGTAAAGCCGGGAAATAACTTTGCAGTGAAGCTGGGGAAAATGGGGTACAATTATGAATCAGGAACGTGAAATTTACTGGCATTTGCCGGGACTTTGTTATTTTCGTTTATTAAATCAGGTGTTGCTCAGTACCATGGCGACTTATCCGGAGAAGTTTCGGGACGGATATAAAATCGGCTCTGTTTATGGAACCATTCCGGGTGCGATTTGGAACGGAGGGAGAGCGGTTTTCGGAATTACTACCAAGGCGGATGTAGAACGGGTGGTAGAACTTTATAACAGTCGAAATGTGCCGGTTCGCTTCACCTGGACCAATTCTTTGCTGGAAGAAAAACATGTGTATGACACCTATTGCAATATGATTATGAAGGTGGCAGATAACGGTTTTAATCAGGTATTGGTAAATCGACCTGTTTTGGAGGAATATATTCGCAAGGAGTATCCAAGCTATAAACTAATTTCATCTACTACCAAGCGCATGACCGATCTGGCGATGTTAAAGGAAGAAATTGCCAAGGATTACCATTTGGTGGTTCTCGATTATGATCTGAATCGAGACGAGAAGGTGATCAAGGAGCTGGAGCCGGTTGCGGATCGTTTGGAAATTCTGGTAAATGAGATTTGCTATCCCAATTGTCCCTCCCGTGCGGAGCATTATCGGGACGAGTCTCTGTCACAGCTGGAATTTGACCAGAGAACACAGTTCCATTGTCCCAATAAATCCAATGAGAGAAGAACCTTTGAAGAGTGCATGAAGCGTCCTGCTTTTATGACCAATGATGAGGTGGAAAAATATATTGAAAAAGGATTCTGCAATTTTAAAATTGTGGGTCGTGGTCTTCCGCAGGATTTCGTAAAAGATTCCTATCTGTATTTCCTGGTGAAAGACGAACATAGGGAGTTTATTCGAAATCACATAGATCATGTGTTGGATGAACTCACCAAAGCGCAGAGACAGATGCGCAGATAGGTTAGGTGGATTACGATGTATAATGATTTATTTCAAATAGGTCCTTTTACGGCTCATTCGTATGGACTGTTTATTGCGATTGGCGTCATTGTAGCTCTTTTTGTGGCAGAAAAGAGGGCGGAGAAGAGAGGAATGGATTCTGCTTTCCTGTATCCCCTGACCTTCGTCTGTGTTCTGGGTGGCTTTGTCAGTGCTAAAATTTTATTCTGCATTGTGGAGTGGAAGAGCTTTGTTCAAAATCCCATGGCGTTCCTTTCCAGCAGCGGTTTTGTCGTGTATGGAGGAATCATCGGGGGCACACTGGCAGCAGCTCTTTATGTGAAAATCAAGAAATATCCTTTCCTGGATTATTTCGATATTGTTCTTCCCAGTGTGGCTATTACCCAGGCTTTTGGTCGTATCGGCTGCTTTATGGCCGGCTGTTGCTACGGAATCGAAACCGATGCCTGGTACGGAATTGTCTTCCAAAATTCCAAATATGCGCCTAATCATGTGAAAATGATTCCCACACAGCTGATTTCGTCCGCAGGCATGTTCTGCATTGCAGCTATTTTGTTTTGGTTTGCAAAAAAGAACAAAAAACCCGGCAGAGTAGGTGCTTTGTATTTGGTTCTTTACAGTATCGGCAGATTCGGAATCGAATTTTTACGAGGCGATTTAAGAGGCGCGGTAGGCGGTTTGTCTACTTCGCAGTTTATCTCTTTATTCATTGTCGTACTCGGTCTGGGAATTTTCTTCACCAGAAAAGAAAAGGCGGAATAAACTAATAAAAAACGCCTATGAACGGAAAGTTTGAAAATGTCTTGAATTTGGCACTATCCACCGGAGAAGAAGAGCGGGAGGAAACCAATGATTTAAATGTTGGTTTTGATGCCGAGACAGACAGCTGGGAATTAATCGTAAAATACAGCAGTTCTTTGGAACGGCTGGAACGGCAGGGTATCCTTGTGGAATATCTGATTGCGGGATATGCGATATTAAATGTTCCCGTTGGAAAGATTGAACTGGTAGAAAATGCTGCCGAAATTGAATATGTGGAAAAACCGAAGCAATATTATTTTGACACGGTAGGGCCCGCGGACAATGCCTGTATATCCGGCATTACGGTTCGCGAGCCCTTTTTAAGTGGGACAGGAGTCCTGGTGGCTGTTTTGGATACCGGCATAGAGTACACACGGGAGGATTTTCGGAATCCGGACGGCAGTACGAGAATACAATTCCTTTGGGATCAGACGCTAATGCCGGAAGGCAATCAGAAAATACCGGAGGGGTATTCCATGGGGGTGGAGTTTGACAGAGAGCAAATCAATCAGGCATTGGAGGAGGTAGACAGTGGGAAACGGTATGGCCTGCTTCCGAGCTTTGACAGCTCCGGGCATGGTACGGCGGTGACCGGGATTTTGGCCGGATTTGTGGAGGGAGTTTATGAGGGTGTGGCGCCCAAAGCAGATTTACTGATTGTAAAGCTGGGTCAGGCCAAACCCAACGGTTTTCCAAAAACCACACAAATCATGAGAGGGGTGACCTATGCACTTCGAAAAGCGGCACAATTGCAAATGCCTTTGGTCATCAATTTAAGCTTTGGGAATACCTATGGATCCCATAGCGGAAGCTCCCTTCTGGAGCGTTTTTTGGATAATGCAGGAGAAATCGGACGGACGGTTATTTGTGTGGGAACAGGAAACGAAGGCAATTCCAACGGGCATGTGAGTGGGTTTGTTACCGGGGAAACCATACAGGAGCTTGCTATAGGAGAATACGAAAAAAACCTAAGTGTACAATTTTGGAAAAATGCACAGGATATCTTTCAGGTTTATCTGATATCTCCTGCAGGAAATGAAGTGGTTTTTTCACCGGATACGGAAGGGGGAAGCTATTCTGTTCGAGTGGAAGCTACAAAGCTTTTGTTCTATTTTGGAAAGCCGACTCCCTATTCGGTCTATCAGGAAATCTATGTGGAATTTATTCCGGTCAATCAATATATTAACAGTGGCATTTGGAAGATTTTGATTCGTCCGGAAAAAATTGTCACCGGAGAGTATGCCATGTATTTGCCCTCCGGAGTGGTTCGGAGCAGTTATACCGGTTTTTTACGACCGACATTTCAGGGAACCTTTACCATTCCGGCCACTGCTTCCAAGGTGATTTCGGTGGGAGCCTATGACGATCGATATGACGGATATGCGGATTTTTCCGGAAGAGGTTATGCTTATGGTGGGGAGGGAATCCCCCTGGGGTATGCGAAGCCGGATGTGGTGGCTCAGGGAGTTAACGTATTGGCACCTGCTTTATATGGAGGCTATGCGCCGGTAACCGGGACTTCTTTTGCAACCCCCATTGTTGCCGGTTCGGCGGCGCTTTTGATGGAATGGGGAATCGTCCGGGGAGAAGACCCTTACCTTTACGGAGAAAAATTAAAAGCCTATCTTCGAAGCGGGGCATTGCCTCTTCGGGGAGAGGAACGCTATCCAAATGAACGGACCGGCTATGGAAAGGTTTGTGTGGCGGCTTCTCTGTATGCTTAGGGGATAGACACCGAAGTATTTTATGCGCTATAATCATAAGCAGAAATATTTGCAGATTGCCGAAAGAGGGCGAAAATGTCAAATGAGAAAGCGACAGGACGGATACTATGAACAATGAGGAAATATTACAAAACAGTCGTGCAAAATCAGCCTATGATTATTTCTTTGAGGGTTACAACTGTACCCAGGCAATTGCAATGGCTTTTCAGGATATCATTCCGATAGAACAGGGACTTATGCTTCGGATGGTTTCTTCCTTCGGAGGCGGAATGGGAAGACTGCGGGAGGTATGTGGTGCGGTATCCGGCATGTTTTTTGTAGCAGGTGTATTATACGGGTATGATGGCCCCAAGGATGTAGAGGGGAAGAAAATGCATTATGCCCGCATTCAGGAACTGGCCCGGAGGTTTCGGGAGATGAATGGCGCTATTGTGTGCAGAGAACTTCTTGGCTTGGACCATAAATCGGATGCACCGGTGCCGGAGACCCGGACAAAGGAATACTACGAGAAGCGTCCCTGCCCAATGATGATTGCCACAGCAGCATATATTCTGGATGAGTATATTAGGGAACAGGAAGCGTAGAGAGATTGCCAAAAAGTCGGAAGGGAGGTGCGGCAATGGTTGACGAAAAACTGGCTAAAGAGTATGCGGAAAAAATAATTCATATTGCGAAGGACAGTATTATTGTTCGTTTCCGATTCTTTGATGCCGCACTTACAAGTTTGACGTTTGAGGCAAAAAACGGAATCAATGGGGTAGAGGTAGTTGGTAATGTGGTTTATTACGATCCGCTTATGCTTCTGATACAATATAAGGATGAACCGGCATATGCATTCCGGTTACTGTTACACATTTTGTTTCATTCCATTCTATTGCATAAGTACCGCACGGATAAGCCGGAGGCTTTGTACTGGGATATCGCCACAGACATTGCGGTGGAAAATATTATTTTGAAGCTGGATATACCGGAAGGTATTCTGCTTCGGGATGGGGAAGAAAAGATTATTCTGAATCGTCTGGCAAAATGGGTTCCCCAGCTCACTGCCGAGGCCATTTATCGGGAATTTATGGTGGGTGGTATTTCCAGGGATTCCCAGGAACAGTACGGGAAATTGTTTTCTTTTGACCGACATGTTCAACCGGTGGAAAAAAACGAGGAGGTTCTGAACCTATCCGAGAAAGACTGGGAGAAGATTGCGGAGCGGGTGAAGGCGGAGTTAAAGTCTTTTTCCAAGGACGTGGTAGGTAGTGAAAGCATTCTGATGAACCTGAAGGAAAGTACCAAGAAGCGTTATGATTATGATGCGATTTTGGCGCGCTTTGCTCAGATGAACGAGGAGATTCGCGTAAACCCGGATGAGTTTGATTATATTTATTATACCTATGGATTAAAGGAATACCACGGCATGCCGTTTATCGAGCCGTTGGAATATGTGGAGGAGAAGAAAATCAAGGAGTTTGTGATTGCCATTGATACTTCTGCTTCCGTGCGTGGAAAGGATGTAGAGGATTTCCTGCAAAAAACCTACGATATTTTGGAAAAATCGGTAGCTTTTTCAGATGAACTGAAGGTCCACATTATTCAATGTGACGCCAAGGTAACGGAGGATATGGCCATTCATTCCAAAGCGGAATTGAAGACGATTTCTCAGGACTTTACGGTGAAGGGCTTTGGCGCTACGGATTATCGTCCGGTGTTTGCGCATATTGATACGCTCCGACGAACCGGGGAATTTAAGAAGCTAAAGGGTCTGATTTACTTTACGGATGGTTATGGAATCTACCCGGAATCCCCTCCGGATTATGACTGTATGTTTGTTTTTAACCGAGCGGATGATTATCGTATGCCGGTGCCCGGCTGGGCCATTCAGATTGTGCTGGAGCAGTAGCACGAAATATTAAGAAATGTGAGAGTTTAGCGTATGAATATTGCAGAAGCAAAAGAATATTTAAAAGATACGGTGGAAATGTATTTAAAAAAGGACGAATTTGGGGATTATAAAATTCCGGTGGTTCGTCAGCGCCCGATTTTCCTTTTAGGTGCACCCGGTATCGGTAAGACAGCGGTAATGAGTCAGGTGGCTTCGGAACTGAATATCGCACTGGTGAGTTATTCCATGACTCATCACACCAGACAATCCGCCCTGGGTCTTCCGTTTATTCAGGAAAAGCAGTACGGAGAGCAGACCGTAAGCGTATCCGAATATACCATGAGTGAAATCATTGCATCCGTATATGACACCATGGAAGCCAGCGGCGTGAAAGAGGGTATTTTGTTTTTGGATGAAATCAATTGCGTATCCGAGACCTTGTATCCATCTATGCTGCAGTTTTTGCAATTTAAGGTATTTGGAAAGCACAGTGTTCCGGAAGGCTGGGTAATTGTGACGGCAGGTAATCCACCGGAATTTAACAAAGCGGTGCGTGAATTTGATGTGGTTACACTGGACCGACTGAAGGTAATCCAGGTAGAGGCAGATTTCCCCGCATGGAAAAAATATGCTTTTGATAAGGGGATTCACGGTGCCATTGTCAGCTTTTTGGAAAGCAATATGGAGTATTTTTATCAGGTGGAAACCACTGCCTTCGGTAAAAATTATGTAACGGCCCGTGGTTGGGAGGACTTGTCCGACATTATTTTCCTATATGAGGAAGAGGGCAAAAAGGTAACGGATACACTGGTAGGCCAGTATATTCGTCATGATACGGTGGTAAAGGAATTTGCGGCCTATTATGATTTATACAATAAATACAAGAAACAGTATGATGTTGAGGCAATTTTTGAGGGAACCGTATCCGAGAATACAAAGAAGGCGGCCGCGGCAGCCAAGATGGATGAACGACTTGCGCTTACCGGATTACTTCTGGATAAGGTAAAGGGAGAAATCAAGGAGATTCAAAGCATGGTTGCTTTGATCAAGGAAGCCAGAGCGTCCGTATCCGGATTAATAGAAAAACAGGAGCAAAACACCCTGGAGGAAGCGGATATTACCCGATTGATTCGCGCCAGAGAGACCATTCTTTCCACGAAGCAGAAGGCGGGCAACCTGACAGCACCGGAGAAACGCTATCAGAAGAAGATGATTGTTTTTTATCAGGATTTGAACACACAGTTTTTGGAGGGAATCCGAGTAAAGGATTTCTACAACGAAGCGGTTTTAACACTGAAACAGAAGGTTTCCGTACAGCAGGGTAGAATCAATCATCTCTTCGAGGAAATGGCATCCATTTTCGGAGAGGAAAGCAATGAAATGCTGGTGCTTGTAACAGAGCTTACATTAAATACCGATACTGCCAATTTCTTTGTGAATTTCCATAATGATTCATACGAAAAATATCATGCGTTATTGATGCTGGGAGATCGAAGAGACCAGCTTCGCAAAGAACTTCTGGATATTTTATAAGGGAAGATGGGAGGAGAAAGAATGAACGAAGAACAAAAGCAGCAGGTAATTGAAATTGCATCGGAAGCAAAAATGGACAAAGAGCGTACCGAAAAACTGCTGAACGGACTTCAGAACAGTCCGGAAATTACAAAAGAACTGTTTGCTTATTTGGAAAATGGTCAATTCCTATGTGAGACAAAGGTGGCAGGTTATTCCATTGTAGACATTATGATTTATCAGATCGATCATTTTCGTGCCTATCTGGATCGGGATACTACATTGACCAAACATAATCCCCGAACCATGATTTTATATGCTGCAGAGACCATGCTTGCCATGAATGAGGATCCTACCAAATTTATCGAAACCTTTTCGGTGGAAACCGGTACCGACAGTGAAATCAAATAAATGAGAAAAGAGAGTTTGGACTTTGCGCTAAACTCTTTCTTTTTTGCGAAAAAGTGGTATAGTAGAAGGGTATGCAGGAGGTACTTTGAAATGGAGTCGACATTAAGAAGAACCTGGGCCGAAATTGACCTGGATGCTTTGGAAAATAATTATCATAGATTAAAAGAGCGTATTGGAGACAACGTGAAATTTTTGGGCGTGGTGAAGGCAGATGCTTACGGACACGGCTCCGTTATCTGCAGCCGAAAGCTGGAACAGCTGGGAGCCGATTATCTGGCCGTCAGCAGTATTGATGAAGCCATTGAGCTTCGTGTGAACAAGATTCAGATGCCTATTTTGATTTTGGGACATACCCCCAAGGAGCAGGTTGCCCGCTTGATTGAGTTTGATATTACACAGGCTGTAACCTGTTGGGCAAAGGCGGTGGAATTCAACGAGGAAGCGCAAAAATGCGGGAAAAAGCTTCGGGTGCATATTAAGCTGGATACCGGAATGTCCCGCCTGGGCTTTTTGTGTGCCAATGAGAACTTTGAGTCCGGTGTGGAGGGAATTACCAAGACCTGTCAGTTGCCCGGATTGGAAGCAGAGGGAATCTTTACACACTTTGCGGTATCCGATGAACCGGGAGAAGAATGCGCAGAGTATACAAGGAATCAGTTTGAATTATTCAATCGGGTGATTCATGCTGTAGAGGAGAAGTGGGGAAGAAAATTCTCGCTTCGTCATTGCGCCAATACCGGTGCCGTGGCCTGTTATCCCAAGGAATATTATATGGATATGGTTCGTCCCGGCCTGTTATTGTATGGCTATGGCGAATTCGCAGAGGAACTGGGACTGCAGCCGGTGATGTCCTTAAAGACCAATATCAGTACCATCAAGATTTATCCTGCCGGTACGGCTATCAGCTATGGCGGTATTTTCAAGACAGAAAAGACGACCCGTATCGGAGTAGTACCTTATGGTTATGCGGACGGATTTTTCCGCAGCCTGTCCAACAAATGCAGCCTTGTGACCAAAGAGGGAAAGGCAAAGCAACGGGGAAAGATTTGCATGGATATGTGCATGATTGATATTACGGACATGCCCTCTGTGGATGTGGGGAGTGAAGTGGAAATTTTCGGAAAACAAAATTCCATTAATGAACTGGCAGAGCTTGCCGGAACCATTCCTTACGAGCTGACCTGCGCGGTATCCAAACGCGTACCCAGATTCTATCAGGAAAAAGAAGAGATTATTGAAAAAGAATTGCTGCTTCGGTGGTAGTGAAAAAGGAGCTTCGACATTGGTCGAGGCTCCTTTTTTTAATGTAATTTTGAGTAGAAGTGAGACTGCCCGTTTGTGTCCTGCTTCGGGATTCAAGGCTGTTCTCCCAAGGGGCGCTCTGTGGGCGTCGGTCCTTAGGCCACGTATTTTGGGGCCTTAGTACCGCTACGCCTACAGCGCGAGTGCAAACGTCCCCGAGGAGAATGCCTTGAATAAAACGAAGCAGAAAACAGCGTCTACTGTCTTGATAAAACGAGACACGAACCTGTTTATTCGTCCCCGGCCTCGTCCTCTGTCTCTGCGTGGTTGTAGCGAACGGATACTCCGTTGACCTCCACACTGCCATCCAAAGCGATGACCAGACACTCTCTGCCGTCAATATTGCGGGTCTGTAAAAGATCGGTACGCTCCGGTTTCACTTTGATGACAACGTCGGGAGTTTTTACCTCAAAGGTACGGGTATTTACCACATTGTTTACGAATAATTCTGCGGTTGTTCCGGCAGCTTCTTCAAAGTGCTGGTCGAATTTTTCCAGTTTTTCATTCGCAGCGCCGCTGTCGGCCAAAATGGTTTTGATCTCTTCCTTGTCCAGAGTGAGAGGAACGGGATCGTCTTTGTGAGCTTCCACCATTTCATTGATTTTTTCATGGATATTGATAACGGTTTCGATATCACAGGTTTCTTCCAGCGTTTCTTCGATAATTGCATGGAAGGTTTCTTTCTGACTGCCGGCAGAAAGGGGAAGGGGGCAGGCTAAAATCACATCCATTAAGGTGCTGTGTAAATCTTCGCCGTCCTTGGTGTAATACAAAACACTGTGCAAATCTGTGCTTCTGTCAGTAAAAGCCGGGAAAAGGAAGCCCATCTGAGGCATTCCTACCACCCAGTCACGAATACGGTTCTGGAAGCTGTTGTCTTCGGCGTTATATGAAAGGCCGGGCTTGGACAATTCTACCGGACAGATGCAGGAGAGGATATATTCATAAACCTCATCGGAGGCGTCTTCCATTTCGATGCCGTCCTTGGTTTTGCCGGGCACATCGTATACATCGTGAATCAGAAGAATCAGATAATTTCCCACATATTCATAAGCGTTAATGATTTTGTCGTAGTATTCTTCCAGCAGGGTATCATCCTTTAAGGCGCTTTCTTTTAAACGGTAAAGGAATTCCTGGGTTCCTCCGGGCTCCTCGCAGGCAAGCGGAAAGTCCAGAGTGATTAAATTCTTTCCGATGGTTCCGGATAAATTTTTCTTTAGAATTTCAAAATATTTAAACATTTCCTCCTCGGGAAGAGCGAGAAAGGGCTGCTTAAACATGGCTTTTTTATTTTTTTCTCCATCTACATAGCACCCGCAAATACGGGTAATTGAGCATTTTTTCGGACTCATTAGTTTTTTGATTTCGTTGATTTCCTGTTTGATCATTTCGTTAGAACCTCGTTTTCAAAATAGTGCTTACAGTATAGCTTATTCCCGAGAAATAGACAAGTATATGAGGGTGTGCTATAATGAGAAAAATTATTTTTTCGTCGGAGGAAAGAAAAATGGAAAACAACGAACAAATCGGTTATATGACCGAAGCTCCTGTATTGGAAGAGGAAAAATATACGGAGGAGCCGGTTTCGACCGTTAAATATTGGGTAATTACCGCACTTATGATGCTTCCGGGAATCGGACTTCTTTTGATGCTGGTATGGTCATTCGGTGGTACAAATAAGAAAAATATCCGCAATTTATCCAGAGCAATGCTGATTAATGTGGTTCTGGGAATTGTATGCTTCTTACTGGTTGGTATCATACTGAAATCTGCCTGGGATAAGTCCGGCTTGCAGGATACGGTAGACAAGGTGGGAGAAGTGGTGAAAACCGTGGATTTCGAAAAGCTTGGAGCTATCGCCAACTCTTTGGATGAGGATTCCCTGGAGGCGATTATGGCTCTTCAAAAAGTAGACCCCAAGGTTTTACAGGGCCTTGCCCAGATTGGCAGCGCAGTACCCAAGGATGAGACGACTACCACCTTAAGTGCAGATCAGCTTTTGGAGATGGTACAAAATCTCCAGGGGATTGATATGGGCGAGGTTTCCAGGTATTTGGAAGATCCCGGAATTCAGGAGTTTATGAAGAATCCGGAGTTGTTGGAAAAGCTTGGCGATTTAGCACAGATTAAGGATGCTGTGGATTTGGAGAAAGCGGCAGAACTGCTGGGACAACTGGAGAATTTGGAGAGTATTCTCGGTACCGAGAAATATAATGAATTACAGAACTATTTGAACGGTCAAAAATAATGTTTGCTTTTTGAGGTGGGGAAAATGAAGGGAATACAGATCTTTCAGAAATTGGGGAATGTTTTTCGCGTGCTGTATGAAAAGGCAATCAAGCGATATCCGTTTACGATTGGAGCGGTTTGGATTGTTACAATTCTGTATGCTTTTACAGATGGATTACTGGAATGGATGCCGGCAGATATCCGGGAAAATATGGAAATATTCGGTTTGATGTTTGCGGTGGGTGCTCTGTTTACCGAGGAATATTTTCATGATAAGAAAAAACAAATACCGGGATTTCTGATTTCCTCCGGATTGGCGGGATATCTGGTATATATTTACAGACATGGGGAAAGTCTTTTCCAGGGTCCGAATCATGAATGGATTTTACAGACGATTGCAAAATGCTATGGAATCTATGTCGGTTGGATGCTTCTGGCTTCGGTGTACAGAATGTATCGAAAATCCCAAGAGACCTTTCCGAAATATTGTACGGCAGTTTTTGGAAATGTGATGCGAACCGGCATTGTATACGGTATTTTTGCGTTGGGAATTGCAGCAATTTTTGAAGTAATCGATATCTTGTTGTTTGATATCGGAAACATGCTGTATGAGGTGGAGATTCTGTTGTTTGGCGGTATTTTTGTGCCGGGAATTCTTTTGGCTGTTTCCAATGTAAAGAGTGAGATTGGTAAATTCCTGCGTTTTGTGGTGAAGTTCGTATTTTTACCGCTTTTATTGGCAGCCTTTCTGATTCTTTATTTGTACATAGTTAAAATGATTGTGACTTGGGAAATTCCGTCCAATGAAGTATTTGCGATTCTAACGGCTTTATTTGCCTGTGGTTTGCCGATTTGGACCATGTCATTTAGCCTCCCGGAAGATCGATTGATTAAAATTGCGAAAAAACTGCCCTTTGCTTTTTTACCTTTTGTGATTTTGCAGGGCTTTTCCATCGGGCTTCGTATTTCTCAGTATGGTATGACGGACCGCCGTTATCTGGCGATTTATTTCCTGATTTTTGAAGTGATTTATGTGGTTCTTTATGCGCTGAAAAAAGGAGAGTACGTGCCTTATGCATTGTTGATTCCCCCTTTTATGGCCATCTTTTTCTTATTGGTGCCGGGGGTTGAATACGATAGCGTGGTATATCGTTCCCAGATGGCCCGTGCAAAGCAGTATCTTTCCTTATCCATAGATGAACTGGAGAATCTGCCGGACAGTGATAAGGCGGTTTTGGGCGGAGCATATCGGGAATTACATTATACCCATAAGGGAAAGCTTTATTTTGAAAACCTGGACGAGGAATATGTGGATAAGCTGGATTCATTTGCTAATGTGAATACTGCATATGACGATGCGGTTTATATTCATGCCAGCGCAAACAGGATAAGTCTTAAGGTGGATGGCTACAGTGTAGTGGAACGAGTGGACCCGGATTACCAGACAGAACAACGACCGGATGCGGTTTGTATAAAGAATGAGAATGGTTTCGAAACCACAGTGGATTTGACCGAATTTTTGGAGAAGCTGTGTCAGGCATACGAAACCAATCATCGGGACATGGATGAATGGCTGGAGAGCAACGGAGAAATTCTGATCGGCAACAACGAGAAATTTCTGCTGAGTTATGTATATGTGACGAAACGACACGATGAATACGAGAACATTCGTGTTTCCGGTTATTATTTCAAATAAAGGGATGTAACTTGTCTTTTTGTAAAAACAGGGAATAATTGTGCGATGAGAATGGGTTGCTAGGCAGTAGATTATCATTTTATAATGAATGGGTACGAAAAATACATAAGTTTGCCACGGGAGGTAATATCATGGAGCAATTGAGCATTACTTCTACAAAGGATAACGATAAAGTGTACAAAATTCTGGATAATCTGCTTCATACGGACAAGGAATTTCAAATCATGATCACGGTTCCGTCCAAGAAAATGCAAAAGGAGACAAAACAGGAGAGCAGACCGGAGAAGGAACTCTCCGAAAAGGACCTGGAGCAGGACGTGACGGACATGATTCATGAAATCGGTGTGCCGGCCCATATCAAGGGATATCAGTATTTGCGGGAGGCCATCATGATGTCGGTGACAGACAGCAGCATGATCAGTTCGATTACGAAGATTCTGTATCCGACCATTGCCAAAAAATTTCAGACCACGCCAAGCCGGGTGGAAAGAGCCATTCGACATGCGATAGAGGTAGCCTGGAGCCGTGGGAAAATGGAAACCCTGGATTCCCTGTTTGGATATACCATCGATATCGGGAAAGGGAAACCCACCAACTCGGAATTTATAGCTTTGATTGCGGACAAAATCCGTTTATCTTATCGTGGTTGAGCACAAATAATTCTTCCCAGTACAACAGTATTGGTGTATAATATAGGCGATGTACTACTAGAAAAAACTGTACGGAGGATTTCAAATGAAAAAGATTTTATTCGCTGCTTCAGAAGGTGTTCCGTTTATTAAAACAGGAGGTCTGGCAGATGTTGTAGGTTCTTTGCCAAAGTGCATTGATAAGAGATATTTTGATGTTCGCGTTATCCTTCCCAAGTATGCCTGCATGAAGCAGGAAATGAAGGATAAGATGACTTATGTAACACATTTTTATATGGATTATAATTGGCAGAATGTTTATGTAGGTGTGTTGGAAGCAATTGTGGATGAGGTACATTATTACTTCATTGACAACGAATTCTATTTCAACGGTCCCAAGCCCTACGGCGATGATCCCAGATATGAGATTGAACGCTATGCATTTTTCTCAAAGGCTGTGCTTTCCGCACTTCCGTTAATCGGCTTCCAGCCGGATGTGATTCACTGTCACGATTGGCAGACCGGTTTGATTCCGGTTTACCTGAAAGAACGTTTCCGAGGAGATTTGTTCTTCACCTCCATGAAATCGGTTATTACCATTCATAACCTGAAATTCCAAGGCAAGTGGGATGTAAAGACCGTACAGAGTATTACCGGACTTCCGGATTATTTCTTTACCTCCGATAAGTTGGAATCCTACAAGGATGCCAATTTGTTAAAGGGCGGTATTGTTTATGCGGACGCAGTTACCACGGTAAGTGATACCTATGCGGAAGAGATTAAGACAGAGTTCTACGGAGAAGGTCTGGATGGCTTACTACGTGCCAGAACCAATGATTTACGCGGTATCGTAAATGGTATTGATTATACGGATTTTAATCCGGAATCCGATAAATATATTTACAAGAATTATTCCGTAGAAAACTTCAAGAAGGATAAGATTAAGAATAAACGTGCCCTTCAGAAGGAACTGGGACTGAATCAGGATGATAAGGCAATGATGATTGGCTTGATTTCCAGATTGACCGATCAGAAGGGTCTTGACCTGATTGCATATGTGATGGATGAGCTTTGCCAGGATAACATTCAGTTTGTTGTGCTTGGTACCGGTGAAGAGCGTTATGAGAATATGTTCCGTCATTTTGACTGGAAATATCACGGAAAGGTATCTGCAAACATTTACTATTCCGAGGCACTTTCCCATAAGGTATATGCTGCCTGTGATGCCTTCCTGATGCCTTCCTTGTTTGAGCCCTGCGGCTTGAGCCAGTTAATGAGCTTACGTTACGGTACCTTACCCATTGTCAGAGAAACAGGCGGTTTAAAGGATACGGTTGTTCCTTATAATCAGTATGAGGGAACCGGTACCGGATTTAGCTTTACCAATTATAATGCGCATGAAATGTTAAACACCATTCGCTTTGCGGAGCATGTATATTATGACAAGAAGAAAGAGTGGAATAAGCTGGTAGAACGCGCAATGCAGGAAGATTTCTCTTGGGATGTATCTGCAAGAAAATACCAGGAAATGTACGATTGGTTGATTGGCTAAAATGAATTCAAATAAAAAAACAGATAATTTTGTGGCGCAGGCGGGAATCCTTGCGGTTGCGGGAATTATCAGCAGAGTTATAGGGCTTCTGTACAGGAGCCCTTTAAATGCTATTATAGGGGAAGAAGGACATGGTTATTATTCCTCGGCTTATGGCTTCTATACCATGATCCTTTTGATTTCCTCCTACACCATTCCGGCGGCTCTGTCCAAGGTAATTGCCCAAAAGCTTGCGGAAAAAGAATACAGAAATGCACACCGGTTATTTTACGGAGCAATTGTTTATGTGCTGGCAGTGGGTGGCATTGCCAGTTTGTTTTTGTTCTTCGGAGCCGGACTTTTTGTACAGGAAAATGCCATACCGGTGCTTCGCATGTTTGCACCGACCATTTTTATTTATGGAATGCTGGGTGTCTTGAGAGGTTATTTTCAAGCCCATAAGAGTATGGTGCAAACCTCTATTTCTCAAATACTGGAACAAATTGCCAATGCAATTGTCAGTGTTTTGGGGGCATATGTACTGATTCAGCTTTTTGCGATGGACCCGGTTAGCGGTGAAGTGGATTCCACAAGACAAGCGGTGTACGGTGCAATGGGTAGTGCTCTGGGGACGGGAATCGGCGTGGTTACCGGTTTGATTTTTATGGCAGGCATGTATGCACTGAATCGAAAGATGATTCTTCGACGGGTACGAAACGATAAGCATACGCAGGTGGATTCTTATCTCGACATTATGAAAACCATTACCGTTGTGGTGACTCCTTTTATTCTGGCCACAGCGATATATAATTTAAGCAGCTCCGTAAACAATTACCTTTACAATATGCTGTTTCCTACCATGAAGGCGGTGGACGAGTCCATCAGTTCCTTCCGCTGGGGTATCTTTGCGGGACAGTCCTTGACGGTATCCAATATTCCCATAGCCTTTGCTTCCGCAATGACTTCTGCGGTAATTCCTTCGGTAGCCAGACTGTTAAATGATGACCAGAGGGAGGAACTCCATGAGAAAATCGGTGTATCCGTGAAATCTACCATGGTAATTTCCATTCCCTGTGCGGTGGGACTGTTTGTATTGGCCAAGCCGATTATGTTTCTGCTGTTTCCCCGCAAGGATGAAATCGTAACCATGGCAGCAGGCTTTTTGATGACACTGTCCTTGTCGGTTATTTTTTATGCCTTGTCTACTTTAAATCAAAGTATTTTGCAGGGCATCGGAAGAGCCAGAGCATCCATTGTTAATGCGGCAATTGCGTTGGTATTACAAACGGTATTGGCGGTGGTGCTTTTGTGGGGAACGGACCTGGATATCTACAGTATTGCGATTGCAAATACATTCTATTCCGGAATGATGTGTGTGCTGAATCAGTTGTCGGTAAGGAAGTATGTGGGATATAAGCAGGAGATGAAGCGGACCTTTGTTCTTCCTTTTGTGGCTTCAGTCATTATGGGTGGAGTCGCCTTTGGGGTATATCAGGGTCTTTATGCCCTTACCCGATCCATGCGAATTTCCTTAATTCCTGCGGTCATCGTGGCCGTTCCGGTATATTTCGTGGTACTAATTTTGCTGGGTGGCATGACAGAAGCAGAACTTCGGACCATTCCCAAGGGATATTTGCTGGTGAAGGTTTTTAAGAAATTGAAATTGATGCGCTAGGAGATCGTGTATGGAGTTGGAGGACGGTGGTAAGGGTTCGCGGGAACAATTGCCACCGTCCTCTAGTCCACTCTTTTTTATGAAAATGACGAACGGATAAAAGACACAATGGGTGAAAACGCACAGAGAATTCGAATTGCAATTCTAGACGATGATGTGACTATGATTGATCGCATAAAAAAAACAATTGTAAAATCGGAGCTTATGCAGAAATACCAGCCGATTTTTGTAAGTTATGTTACCGTGAATGAATTAAGGTGGGATATAGAGGATAAAAGTGAATATTTTCAGATATATTTACTGGATATTCAGGTGGGTCAGGATAATGGACTGGAACTGGCAAAATATATCCGTGACAGAGATGCCGAAGCAGCTATTATTTTCTTAACCTCTTATATGGAATACAGTATTGAAGGATATGAGTGCTCTGCATATCGCTATATTTTAAAGAGCCAATTCGAAGAGAAGCTTCTTGAAACATTAAGTGGTTTGTTTGAAAAATTAAAGTCTGGTACGGTGAAAACCTATTTTATCGATGGACAGTATTCCATGGAGAAAATAGAAGAGAAGGACATTATTTATCTTTATAAAGAAGGAAAATACACATATTTTTCAAAAGAATGCGGAATGTCCAGAGAAAGAAAAGCCATGTCAGAAGTTTTGGATTCATTAACAAGAGATCAATTTGTTTTGATTGAAAAAGGGTGTGCAGTTAATTTGGAACACGTAATGAGTATCCATAATCTGGAGGTTATCATGAGAAATGGCGAAAAACTTTTCTGCAGTAGAAAACAAATAGGTATATTAAAAGAAAAGGTGCGTTCTTATTGGGGGATGAAATAGCGTATGGGGTATATCGTATTACGTGCTTTAGAGGAATTTGCAATCTATTATATTGGTGTATCTGCTATTTTTAAGAATGATGGAAGGAAGGATTCCAAGCGATTGCCGGAGGGAACAGCCCTCGTTGGTATAAGTGTTATGTTTGCGGGGGCTTTTTGGATAAATTGTTTTGTGATGAAATTCTGCCCATTAGAATATTTGGTGGCCTGGATTATTTCTACTGTGCTGATTGTATTTTTGTTTGACGAGAAGATTTTATCGAAGATTCTTTTCAACCTGCTATATTGGGTATATATTTTAGGCTATCGGTTTTTATTTGCACAGATAGGGGTATATTTTACCAACAGTTTGGATATGGAGATATATAATCGCTATTCCGAAAATTGGTGCTTTATGGAAGCTGTTGAAGCAGTTCTTTTGATTCTTTTGATTGTTTCATTTCGCTATTTAATGGACCGGAACAGTTTGCAGGACAGATGGGAATTAAAACAGACTTTGTATGTACTTGGGATAATTCTTTTTTTTGATTTGAACTATTGGGTTTTTAAATATATCTCTTCGTTTGGAATTACATTTGATATAATATGTCTGGCTTGTTATGTTATGGGTTCTGTTTTCTTTTTGTTTAGTGTGGGATATGCCAAGGAGCAAATATCACAATTAAAATTGGTGAACAATCAGGAGATATTGGTAGAACAGTATAATTTGCTTAAAATCAACTATTATGAAAAAAGAAAAGCTCTGCATGATGAATTACAGCAAAATGCACTGCTGGCAGAATATATCCGAAATGATAGAAAAGAAGATGCATTAAAGCTTTTGCAACAACAGGAAGCTGATTATCGTGCCACTGCGGTACCGTCTATTACCGGGATTGTAGAAATGGATTTGCTGATTCAAAATAAAAAACGACAAATGGAACAGAAAAATATTCAATTTACGATTCAGTCGGAAATCTATTATAATCCATTCTCGGTAAATGATTGGTGTATTTTATTTGGAAATATGGTGGATAATGCTGTGGAGGAAGTGGAAAAACTACCACGGAAGGATAGAAAGATTTGGATTAAATTGGCAAACCGAAATCACATGTTTTTCATGGAGATGCGTAATGCGGTTGCAACCCCGTCCATAAAAGTGGGGAATCATTTTCTGTCTAATAAAATGGATTGGGTAAACCATGGAATCGGTATGGAAAGCTGCAAAACAATTGTGAAAAAATATGGCGGCGAATTGGAAATATATGAAGAACAAAAAGAATTCGTGGTCAAAATCAGCATTTATGATATTTAGAAAGTGCTCTGCGCATTGACGCAGAGCTTTTTTGCGGTCAAAAATCGACATTTCAGGGTCAAAGTGAGCAAAAGAAAATAGAACATGCTACAAAAGAAATACTAGAACAAAAAGAAAGGAAGGTATTGTATTATTATGAAACACAAATTTTTAAAGGGTTTAGTATGTACAGCCGCTTTATCGTTAATGCTAGTGGGTGGTGTACAGGCATCTTCAGTTGGAGCGTTGCTATTTACAAACCAAACTAGTAGCGCAACGGGATGGGTAGGATTAACGAGTAATTCGGTTCATGTAGTCGGAGCAGTTAATTCAACTTCTGCATACTCTGTAGAATTTATTACTTATTCCGCTGAAAATTCAAGTGGAACTGCAAATTATCTGGGTTCAAGAGTAATTTCTCCGGGTTCTAATGATAACTATTATCTTAGTAAGGCTCTTAGTCAGGATTCTGTTGCCAAGGCAGTTATGTACGGAAATCTTATGCGAAATCAAAAAAAAGATTGTATTGCTACAGTCCTGGTCTCAAATGAATAGGTGATTTAATACTTGGAGGTATTTTGTATGTTTCGTATGACCGGAAAGAGGATTTTTCGAGATTATTTTAGTTTGTTTATGGTAGTAGTTACTCCTCTGTGTATGGTTTTGTATTTACAAAAGAGTATAGAAAAATTAATAGCGGAAAATCACTCTGAAGGTTTTACGATGGGGGCATTTCGGATTATGCAGCCAATGGTACCGTACATTTTTATTGTTTGCATGTTATTGGCGTATGAAGTATATTACGCCAAACAGAAGACAACATTAAAAGATTTATGCAGAGTGTATAAAAAAGAGTGGCGAACTGACTTTTGCGTGACCATCTATTTATTGGTATTTATTACTTTGATCACCGGAATTCTTTTTGTGTATGTGGACAAGTATCGACTTTCGTTGCCATATCAAAGTGATGAATGGAATCGATATTTTGTTCGAATGATTTTACAAAAACATACTTTTGTATACTTGCTGGCAATTATGATAGGACGTTGTATTGCGTATATACCGAAACGTATTGCAGGTATTAGTTTTATATTATTCCTATCTTACTTTTTTGGAGAAGGTATCTTTGGTGCAGTTCAGTACTTACTTTTTTATAGACCCAATTTGGCGGAGAAAACATCCATATTGAATCTATGGTGCTATGCCTTAGATATGGTGGAGAATTCATATTATTTGATTTCTGCAGAACCGCATCATTATTATCGACTATTGTTTTGGATAAGTATTACGCTAGCGATATATGTGTGGTTGATTCATCGGAACTGGTTGCTAAAAATCGCAACCATTGGGCTGGTAGTGGGCAGCTTGTGGTGTTATATCCAATCCTACGGAGCTGCTGCGGTTTACAGTACAACCAATAATAATGACAGTTGGAGAGCGGATCAGATATATTATTTGCTCTTATATTATAAAGACCCATTTACCCAGGAATATAAATACAATGATACGGATGAGATTTTATGTCAGGAAGGTGAGTCGTTTCAGATTACAAAGTACGACATGGAGTTCTCCGTAAACAATCATTTGCAGGGACAGGTTCAATGTACAGTAGATAAACAGGATTTAGAAAAATATAGTTTTACATTATACCATGGATACAAAATTCGGTCTGTGCGCAATGAAGAAGGGAAAGAGTTAACTTTTACACAGAATAGAGATTGGATTACTGTGAATAATTCGGGCAAGGTGGAAAAGATTATTTTCGAGTATGAAGGATATGATTTATTCTTTTATGCGACCAATCAAGGAATTTACCTTCCGGCAAATTTTGAGTATTATCCCGTGGCAGGTTTTCACTTGGTTCAGTCGGAAGAAGGAAATGAATTCACACAAGAGCTATTCTCGCAAACAGCCCGGTTTGATCTGACAGTAAAAGTGAAGGCTGATTATCCGGTTGCATCCAATTTTACAGGGAATCTGATAGGTGAGGAGAAGGGATATTATATTTGGCATTTTGGGGGAGAAGACCGGGGAATTGCTTTGATGGGAAGTCCCTATTTGGTGGAACGGGAAATAGAAGGTGTCAGGGTGATTGATTCCAAATTAAAACAGTGGGATGCCCTTGAACAAAAGTATTTGGAAGCATTTGCCTATTTTCGTGAACAAGGAATCGATATGAAACAAAAAACCTACATTGATACGCCATTTGGTCAGTACAATAATATATGCCGAGGGGACGCGTTTTTTATGGGATATATAAATAGCTATGAATGGTTTTTCCGGTAAGTGTATGGAGACAGTACGTAAGTATAGAAACTATCTGGGAGGAAATAATGAGTCAAATTGAAATCAAGTATCTTCTGAAAAAATACGGAAAAAAAGAAGTCTTGCACAATGTTTGCTGTACTTTGAAGAATGGAGTTTATGGTTTACTAGGGCCAAACGGAGCAGGAAAAACCACTTTGATGCGGTGTATTACACAGCTTTGCAGCTATCAGGGAGAAATATTCGTAAATGGGAAAAAAATTGGGAAAAGTGGAATACAGATTGGTTATTTGCCACAGTCGTTTCAAGTTTTTCGTGAGTTAACCGTATGGGAAATGATGCAATATTTCTGTATCTTAAAAAAAATTCCGGGGAAAATGCGAGAAGAAGAGATTAAACGCTGCTTACAGATTGTAAACTTGGAAGAACAGAAAAACCAAAGGGCAGGGAAACTGTCGGGCGGTATGTTACGTAGGCTTGGAATCGCACAAGCGATTTTGGGACAGCCGGATTTGATTATTTTGGATGAACCTACGGCGGGTCTGGATCCGGAAGAGAGACTTCGATTCTCCAGTATTATCAATCGAATGGAAAAGGATTGTATTGTACTTATTTCTACACATATTGTTGAGGATGTGGAAGCTTGCTGCGAAAAAATAATAGTTATGAAACAAGGTTCTGTTTTAGATGTATTGTCGTTGGATGAACTCCGCAAGAAGGCAGAGAATAAAGTTGTCGAGAGAAAAGCAGAAGAATCATCGGAATCGGTGGAGATGGTTGTGGTGGAGAAAGAATACAAGAAAGAAGGCATTTTATATCAGAGAGTGCTCACGGCAGAAGTACAGGAGGGAGCATTGGAACCCTCCGTCGAGGACGGTTATCTCTATGTTCTGCATCAAAAGAGAGGAGAATAGAGATATGGGAGAGAGTTCTTTAAAGAAAGGATTAAGAGGGTCGACTTCAGGTTCTTCTTTGGAATACATTTTTGAAAAGAACAAATTTGAATTAAAGGGTTTGGGAGTTCTGTTTTTTGTGCCTTTTTTTGTCAATTACGGACTTATCGCTTTTATGATGTATGTGAACTATATTGTGGACAATCCACCGGAAGCAGTATTTTTTGATAAGTGTTGCTGCTATATTCCGTTGATGTCTTGTTGGTGGATGCTTTTGATTTTTCGTGAATATGTGGAAGGAGAGGGAAGAGAGCTACTTGCTTTATACGAACAAAGTAAGATAAAAGATGCCATTTTTTTGTTTGTGGTGTATTTTCTAACGTGGTTTCCGTTAGTGATTTTTTACTTTGTATATGGAGCCCAAGAGAATGCGCTTATTTTAGATGCGTCGGTTCAGTTGTTGGTGGCGGTATTTGTTCGATGCGTTTTTTACTTTGGCATTTCTTTTGGGGTGCTGTTCTTAACCCGGAAGATAATGGTGCCCTTTTTGTTTATTATGATTTACTATCTGGCCAGTCAAAGTATTTACCATGTTTCCAATCAATTGATTATGGCAATTCTTCGACCGGATAATCTACAAAGCTTTCTTAGTGGATGTATAGGGATTGGAATCGGAGTGACTAGCCTGAGATGGAAAAAAGAGTAGAATTTTAGAGCATCCGCTTTGGAAGTGGATGCTCTTTTTGGGTTGTGCAACAATGTTACACTATTGTTAATCCTGAGATATCCGCAGTTGCCACCAGGGAATAGTTGGTGTAATACACCACAAATCCGGGTTTGGCACCGGCGGGTTTTTTGACATGTTTCTTTTGGATATAGTCGATTTCCACCTTGCCCATTTCACGTCCCTTGGAGTAGTAGGCCGCCAAGGCACCGGCTTCTTCGAAGGCACGGTCCGGAAGCTCCTCGGCGCCCTCCATTTTGACGACAACATGGGAACCAGGCATGCCTTTGGCATGAAACCACCAGTCATTGCCGGTGGCAAACTGGAAGGTCAGCTCATCGTTTTGCAGGTTGTTTTTGCCCACATACATATGGAACCCGTCAGAGCTTACATAATGCATGGGTTTACTGGTAATCTTTACCTTCTTTTGGTTGGCGGGCCCTTTGCGGCGGATATAACCGCACAGGGTCATTTCTTCCTTAATCTGTACCAGGTCCTCCTCCTTCTGGGCAATGTCCATGGCGGAAAGGATACTGTCCAGGTGATCGATTTCTTCTTTGACGGTTTTGGTCAAATCCACCAAAGCTTCATAGGTTCTTTTTAATTTTCCGTATTTATCGAAATATTTCTTGGCATTCTCGATGGCGGTTAAGGTAGGATCCAGAGGAATGGTCAGCTTTTCATTGGTATAGTAGTTGTCTACCTCGATGGACTTGGCGCCGGGAGCGGCACTGTATCCGTAGGTATTTAAGAGTTCTCCATATATGCGATAGGTTTCCCGTTTCTCGGTATCCTCCATCTGCTTGAGCTGCAAATCATATTTTTTGATGTCTCGTTCCAAAAGGGTTTGGGTAACACGTCGTAAATCAGCGGATTTTTGACGGATACGGGAAAGGGAATTTCTTTCGGAATAATAAGTTTCCAATAGCTGGGAAATGCTTTCAAAGGGTACCAGAATGGCATCGGAATATACAGAAAGAGAAGTGACTGCGTATTCCACCGGTTGCTTTCCTTCATAGGCCACCACAGGAGAGAAGTGCCCCTGCTTGATTTGCTGTATCATGGCAGAAAAAGCCTGATACAGTCGATTGTAATCCTCAGGGGACAGGCCGGCAGTGGGAAGGTCCGCATCTATGGAAGCTGTGAAACAAACCTCCTGGGCCAGTATGGGGGAAATGCCGCTGAAACTGCCATAGAGGGCCTTGAAAACCGGTTGCGGTTTCGCCTTTATTGCGGTAAAAAAAGCCTCCTTATTACAGGTTAGAGCATCTAATTTATCCTGCGTATTGGCGATGAAATAAGGCTTTCCGGGCAGGACCTCACGAACGCTGGAAACCATGGCGCTGATATGCTTGATGCTGTCAATGATGGTATCCTTGTCATCACAAAAGATAATATTACTGTGTTTGCCCATGATTTCAATGATTAATTTCTTTTGACACAGGTCACCCATTTCATTCAAATGCTCAAAGTGCAGCTGTACAATTCGCTCCAAGCCGGGCTGGGTAATGTCCAGTACGCGGGCATTTTGAAGATGCTTTCGAAGCAGCATGCAGAAATTGGGCGCGGTCATGGGACTGGGCTTGTTGTCGCTTGTAAAATAAAGTAAGGGAAGAGAAGCGTCGGCAGAAATGAGTAATTTTTTCTGCCCTTCCTTGGTCTTAAAGGTCAAAAGCAGTTCATCTTCCTCGGGTTGTGCAATTTTATATAAGCGGGAACCAATCAATTCCCGGTTCATTTCCCATACCATTCCTGCTATGGTTACACCATCAAAAGCCATACGAAAGTACCTCCGTTAATCCTAATGATTGTAGCAGATTTTCGAGAAAAAGGAAAGAAAAGTTTGCTTGACGGCATCAAGGATTTATCATATAATAAAATGAATTATGGGGCAGTATCGAAAGATGTTGCCGGATAGGAGAACACTCTATGATAAAGAGTATGACCGGTTTCGGCCGTTGCGAAGTTTCCGAGAATAACAGAAAGTTTACGGTGGAAATGAAATCCGTAAATCACCGTTATCTTGATGTAAATATTAAGATGCCCAAGAAATTGAATTTTTTTGAGTCTGCCATTCGTGCAGAATTAAAGAATTACATTTCCCGTGGTAAGGTGGATGTGTTTATTACTTATGAGGATCTTTCCGAGGGTCAGACCGCTGTTCGATATAATAAAGAAATCGCCGCTGAATACCTGAAGTACTTAAGACAGATGGCAGAAGAGTTTGGATTGGATGACGATATCCGCGTATCTACCCTTTCCAAGTATCCGGAAGTACTGACCATGGAAGAGGTTGGTGAAGACGAGGACGAACTTTGGCAGGAATTAAAGAAGGCCATTGACGGTGCGGCAGAGATGTTCGTACAGACCCGTATTACCGAGGGTGAGCAGTTGAAGAATGACTTGGTTGATAAGTTAGACGGAATGTTAAAGCTTGTGGACTTCATTGCAGAAAGATCCCCTCAGATTGTTGCAGAATACAGACAGAAGTTAGAGGACAAGGTAAAGGAACTTCTCGGAGACAATACCGTAGACGAGGGAAGACTGTTAACCGAAATCACTATTTTCGCGGATAAGATTTGTGTGGACGAAGAAATTGTACGCCTTCGCAGCCATATTGAGACCACCAGAAATACCTTGCAGGAGGGTGGCAGCATCGGTAGAAAACTTGACTTTATTGCCCAGGAAATGAACCGTGAAGCCAATACCACTCTTTCCAAGGCAAACGATTTGTCTTTATCCAATTGCGCAATTGAACTCAAGACCGAAATCGAAAAGGTACGCGAGCAAATCCAAAACATTGAATAGCATTAAGCCATGCAAAATAATTTTTGCAAGCATGCGTGCAAGCTTGCTTGCGTAGCATGAATTGAAAAAATTATTTTATACGGCGCAAGCCGTCAACGAAAGAAAGCGCGAAGCGGTTTCTGAGTTGGGCATGGCGTAAGAAAGAATACAACTCATAAAGCGCGAAGCGGTTTCTGAGTTGAGCATGGCGTAAGAAAGCATACAACGCATAAAGCGCGAAGCGGTTTCTGAGTTGAGCATGGCAAAAAGGAAAAAATTATGAATAAGCTTATTCATATTGGCTTTGGAAATATAGTAAATACAGAAAAAATAATTGCAATCGTAAGTCCGGACGCGGCCCCCATTAAGCGACTGGTCCAAAAGGCCAAGGAAAACGGAACCGCAATCGATGCGACGCAGGGCAGAAAGACCAAATCCGTTTTGGTTATGGAAAACAGCCAGGTGGTTCTATCCGCATTGATGCCGGAGACCATAGCCGGCAGAGCACAGGGCGTTTCGGACGATAGCAAGGAGGAATAAAAATATGGCAGAAAAGGGTATTTTAATGGTCCTTTCCGGATTCTCCGGAGCAGGTAAAGGTACCTTGATGCGTAGGTTGCTGGAGATTTACGATAACTACGCATTATCCGTTTCCATGACCACCAGAAGCCCCAGAGAAGGGGAAAGACATGGAGTGGAGTATTTCTTTGTGACAAAAGAAGAATTTGAGCAGACAATCGAAAAAGAGGGTCTGATTGAATACGCAAATTATTGCGGAAATTATTACGGAACTCCCAGAGCTTATGTGGAAGAACAGTTGCAAAAGGGAAAGGATGTTATCCTGGAGATTGAAATTCAGGGTGCATTGCAGATTAAGAAGAAATTCCCGGACAGCTTACTTTTGTTCGTGACACCTCCCAGCGCCCAGGAGCTTCGCAGACGTTTGGAGGGTCGTGGTACCGAGACTCCCGAAGTAATTGCCAAGAGACTTGCCAGAGCAGGGGAAGAGGCCGAAGGAATCGAGAACTATGATTACATCGTAGTAAACGATGACCTGGAAGTATGTACCAAAGAAATTCATAATATTGTGAATGCCGCCAGAAACAATCCGATTCGGAGACAGGCGTTTATTGAAAAAATCAAAGAAGATATGAAAAGCTTTAAGGAAGGAGCAAATGAATAATGTTACATCCATCTTATTCCGATTTAATGAAAGTAGTAAACAGTGAGGTAGAGCCCGGTGAAGCACCTGTAGTAAACAGCCGTTATTCCATCGTTATGGCAACCTCCAAGAGAGCAAGACAGATTATCGGAGGAGACGAACCCCTCGTAAATGCAAAGGATAAGAAGCCTTTGTCTTTAGCGGTAGAAGAGTTGAATCAGGGCAAAATCAGAATCCTTGGCGATGAAGAATAAAAAAACTTTTGTAGCTGGTGCATTTTGCTCCAGCTACATTGCGTATAAGAAAAAAACGAAAGAACCGTAAGGTTTGAACCGTTTATTAGGGAATGGCGAAGGAGATTAGGATATGAAGATTTTGTTCATCTCCCTGGGATGTGATAAAAATCTGGTAGATACGGAAATGATGCTGGGAATGCTGGAAGATGCGCATTACAGCTTTACGGACGATGAGTCCGAGGCGGATATTGTGGTGATTAACAGTTGCTGTTTTATCGGTGATGCGAAGCAGGAAAGTATCAATACTATTTTGGAATTTTCGGAAATGAAAAAAAGCGGAAAGCTGAAGGCACTGATTGTCTGCGGCTGTCTGGCACAGCGCTATACCAAGGAAATTCGTGAGGAACTTCCGGAGGTGGATGCGATTGTGGGTACTTTGTCAATAGACCATATTGTGCAGGCAATTAAGGATTCCGTTGAAAAGAAAAAAACGGACTACCTGGAAAGCATTGATCGCGCGCCCATTACGGATCAAAAGCGAATTGTGACTACGGGTGGTCACTTTGCATATATGAAAATAGCCGAGGGATGCGATAAACATTGCACCTACTGTGTTATTCCCAAGGTGCGTGGGGATTTTCGAAGTGTACCGATGGAGAACCTGGTGGAAGAGGCCAAGCGACTGGCAGACAGCGGCGTAAAAGAATTGATTCTGGTGGCGCAGGAAACCACGATGTATGGTACAGATTTGTACGGAGAGAAGAAACTGCCGGAATTATTGCATCGTTTATGCGAAATAAGCGGCTTGTTCTGGATTCGTCTTTTGTATTGCTATCCGGAGGAGATTACGGATGAATTGATTGATACCATTGCCTCGGAGGAGAAGATTTGCCATTATCTCGATATTCCCATTCAGCATGCTGCGGATTCTGTGTTAAAGCGCATGGGCAGACGCACCAATAAGGCACAACTGGAAGAGATGGTACATAAGCTTCGGGAGAGAATTCCGGATATTTGTCTGCGTACTACCTTAATCAGTGGATTCCCCGGTGAAACCAGGAAAGATTTTATTGAATTGTATAATTTCGTGGATGAGATGGAATTTGACCGTTTGGGCGTTTTCCCTTATTCCAAGGAAGAAGATACCGCAGCGGCCCTTTTGCCCAATCAGGTTACCGAGAAAACCAAGTGCGCAAGACGGGATGAAATCATGGAATTGCAACAGGAAATTTCTGCTGAAAAAGCAGAGGCCATGATCGGCAAGGTGTTGACTGTTATGGTGGAAGGTAAGGTTGCGGATGAGGATACTTATGTAACCCGTACCTATCGTGATGCGCCCAATGTGGACGGTTATCTTTTCTTAAATACAACGGCCACTTTGGTGACCGGAGATTTGGTACGTGTACTGGTTACCGATGCAAATGAGTATGATTTGATGGGAGAAATATATCATGAGTAATTCACAGAAAAAGAAAATGAACTTACCCAACAAGCTTACCCTTTTACGAGTGATTTTAATCGTTCCTTTTGTTTTTGTGCTGTTGGCATATCATCAGCAGTGGGGATGGTTTCAATCCATTGTGGGAAGCGGCATGAAATATATGGAGCTGGTTGCACTGATTATTTTTATCGTAGCCAGTCTTACCGATTTGATTGATGGTAAAATCGCCAGAAAATATAATCTGGTTACAAACTTCGGAAAGTTTATGGATCCTTTAGCGGATAAGCTTTTGGTGTGTGCGGCCATGATTGTTTTGGTGGAAATGGGTCGTATTCCCTCCTGGATTGTCATTTTGATTATGAGCAGAGAATTTATTATCAGTGGATTCCGTTTGATTGCATCCGATAACGGTGTGGTGATTGCCGCAAGCTATTGGGGAAAATTCAAAACCACTTTCCAGATGATTATGATTTGCCTGATGCTGGTTATGGATGCTCCTTTGTGGAGTTCGCTAGGAATTGCAACTGCATACCATGTGGTAACAAACATTATTATGTGGATTGCGTTGGCACTTACCTTGATTTCATTGGTTGATTACCTGGTAAAAAATAAAGAGGTTATGAACGATACCAAATAAGGTATACGAAAGGATGGGTGTTTTCGGATGAGAACAGAAATACTTTGTGTCGGAACAGAGATTTTATTGGGAAATATCGTAAACACAAATGCCGCTTATCTGGCAAGACAGTGCGCGGAATTGGGACTGACCAGTTATTACCAGACGGTTGTGGGTGATAACGAAGAACGCCTGATGGAGGCATTGAAAATTGCGGCTCAGAGAAGTGAATTGATTCTTCTGAGCGGTGGTCTGGGCCCCACAGAAGATGATTTAACCAAGGAAGTTTGTGCAAAGTTTGCGGGAAAAAAGCTGGTAATGCATGATGGCAGCAAGGAACGTATTGCAGCATATTTTAGCGCCAGAGGATTAAAGCCTACCGATAATAATTGGAAGCAGGCCATGATTCCCATGGATTCGGTTGTATTTGAGAACAATAACGGAACGGCTCCCGGACTTGCTATGACGGCCGGAGAGGTGAAGATGATTTTACTTCCCGGACCTCCCAATGAGCTGATTCCCATGTTTGAGGAAAGTGTAAAGCCATATTTACAGAAACTGTCCAATGATGTGATTTTGTCTCAGATGGTGAAGCTTTGCGGGGTGTCCGAGAGCGCGGTGGAAACGCAGATTAAGGATTTGATTGACGGAAATACCAATCCAACCCTTGCAACCTATGCAAAGACCGGAGAGGTACATGTTCGTGTGACCGCAAAGGCTGAAAGCCAGAAGGAAGCACAGAAGCTGGTGAAACCGGTTGTAAAAGAGTTAAAGAGACGTTTTGAGAAGGATATTTATACGACGGAAGCGGATGTAACCTTGGAAAAGGCTGTGGTGGATCTGCTGATTGCCAATAATATGAGTATTACCTGTGCCGAGTCCTGCACCGGTGGCCTGTTGTCTGCAAGACTAATCAGTGTCCCGGGGGTTTCGGAAGTATATAAAGCCGGATTTATTACCTATTCAAACAAGGCGAAACGAAAATTGCTCGGCGTAAAAAAGGGTACCCTTCAAAAGTATGGAGCGGTAAGTGAGCAGACCGCCTATGAGATGGTCAAGGGGCTTTTGGATGAAACCAAGACCGATGTGGGAATCGCCATAACAGGACTTGCGGGTCCCGGCGGCGCTACACCGGAAAAGCCCATTGGACTTGTATATATTGCATGTAATATTAAAGGAACCATTGTGGTGCATGAATGTCATTTCAAGGGAAACCGGGAGAAGATTCAGGAAAGTTCCACTTCCTATGCAATGATGCTGGCCAGACAATGCCTGTTGGAATATATCAGCAAAGTTACCTTTGGAAAAAAAGAATAGTATTTCTATGAATTGCTTCGAAATGAGAGAGGGTCCGTGTATGCTTCCAATGCATGCACAGGCCTTTTTTGCTTGCCCTTTTAGGAGGAATATGATACATTTAGCTTATCTTAACATTTCTATTTTCCTGGCATTTCGCCAAATATTTTCATGAAGACAAATAAATATGGGGGAGGGATGCCTTTGAGTCCTTTTTAATGCACTCTATGTGTGGTAATCTGTTTACAGATCAAAAGAAATAAGAAAAATTGATTGACAAAAAAGAACAGATGTTTTATATTAAGTACAGAACATCTGTTCTGTATAAAGGAGAAGCGAATAAGATGGAAAAAAGTGAAAAACTGAAAGCATTGGATGCGGCATTGGGCCAGATAGAAAAGCAGTACGGAAAAGGTACAGTCATGAGATTGGGAGATCCCGGTTCTCAGATGAAGGTGGAAACAATTCCCACCGGTTCTTTAAGTCTGGATATTGCGCTGGGACAGGGTGGTATTCCCAAGGGTAGAATTATCGAGATTTACGGACCGGAATCCAGTGGTAAAACTACCGTTACCCTTCATATGATTGCAGAGGTGCAGAAAAGAGGCGGTATTGCCGGATTTATTGATGCGGAGCATGCATTGGACCCGGTATATGCAAAGAATATCGGAGTTGATATCGATAATTTATATATTTCTCAGCCGGACAACGGAGAGCAGGCCATGGAAATTACCGAGACAATGGTACGCTCCGGAGCGATGGATATTGTAGTAGTGGACTCTGTAGCTGCGTTGGTTCCCAAGGCAGAAATCGATGGAGATATGGGAGACAGTCATGTTGGTTTGCAGGCAAGATTGATGTCTCAGGCACTTCGTAAGCTGACCGCTGTAATCAGCAAGTCCAATTGTACGGTTGTATTTATTAACCAGTTACGTGAAAAAATCGGTGTTATGTTCGGCAACCCGGAAACAACTACCGGTGGTCGTGCGTTGAAGTTCTATGCATCTGTACGTTTGGATGTACGTCGAATCGAGTCCCTGAAGCAGGGCGGTGAGGTGATTGGTAACCGTACCCGTGTTAAGGTTGTTAAGAATAAGGTGGCTCCGCCTTTCAAAGAAGCAGAATTCGACATCATGTTTGGTGAGGGTATTTCCTCTATCGGCGATATTCTGGATTTGGCTGCAAGCACCGATATTGTAGTGAAGTCCGGCGCATGGTACGCATATGAAGGCGATAAGATTGGACAGGGTCGTGAGAATGCAAAGCAGTATTTGAAGGATAATCCGGCCGTGTGTGATGAAATCGCAGCAAAGGTACGTGCTCATTTTGGACTTGATGAAAAGAAGGATGAGGAAGAATAAATGATTGTAACGGGGATTGAAGAAGAATCCAAATCCCGATGCAGAATCTATATTGACAATGAATTCGCCTTTGTATTATACAAAGGCGAATTGCGTCTGTATCATATTCGTCTGAATGAAGAAGTGCAAAGAGATGATTATGAGACGATTCAAAGAGAGGTATTGCCAAAGCGAGTGAAATTGCGTGCGATGAATCTTTTAACCAAGCGGGATTATACAGAGGCTAAACTTCGGGAAAAACTGCTTCAGGGAGGATACACACAGGAACTGGTGGATTTGGCCCTGGAATACGTGATTTCTTTCCACTATGTGGATGATTTAAGATATGCGGTTTCTTATATCAATGAAAAATCATCTTCCAGAAGCAGGCAAAGAATCCGACAGGATTTATGCCAAAGAGGGATTTCCCAAGATGTTGTACAAAAGGCTTTTTGGGAGTGGGAGGACCGCGGCGGTGAGTCGGATGAGGATGGCATGATACGGAAACTCCTAGAGAAAAGGCATTATTCTTTCGCATCGGCAGATTCAAAAGAAATGCAAAAACAATTTGCTTTTTTAATGCGCAAAGGTTTCTCCCAGGATGCGATAAAAAGGGCGTTGTATGACCGCTCAGAGGCAAATACATACTTGACATAAGAGTCATTTCGGTTTAGAATTGTAGTGTTGTGAATTGCTTGTTAGATTAATATTCTATCATAAACTGTAAAATAGAACTATTTTGCAGGCAAAATGTACAATGAAAATTTAATAAGGGGGTGCTCCTGTATGATACCTACTTGGGTTTGGCTTATCATTCTGGTAGTAGCTATTCTCCTTGCACTTGTGATTTCTTCCATTATCACAACTCAGTATCAAAAGAAATCCGCTGCAACAACAGTTGGAAACGCTGAGGAAAAAGCAAGAGGAATTATTGATGAAGCCCTGAAAACTGCTGAGGCAAAGAAGAGAGAATCTTTACTTGAGGTGAAGGAAGAATCTATTCGTGTAAAGAATGATTTGGACCGTGAAATCAAGGAAAGAAGAGCAGAAGCTCAGAGATATGAGCGTCGTGTTCAGCAGAAAGAAGAAAACATCGATAAAAAAGCAGATGCCATCGAAAAGCGTGAAGCAGGACTCGCTGCAAAAGAAGATGCTTTGAACAAGATGAAGGAAGAAGTTTCAAAGTTAAATGAGCAGCGTGTGCAGGAACTGGAACGAATTTCCGGATTAACCTCTGAACAAGCAAAAGACTACTTATTGAAAATTGTTGAAGAAGAAGTAAAGCATGAAACGGCCGTGATGATCAAAGAAATGGAGACTCGGGCCAAAGAAGAAGCCGACAAAAAGGCTAAGGAATATGTAGTAAATGCAATCCAGAGATGCGCAGCAGATCATGTCTCTGAAACTACTATTTCCGTTGTACAGCTTCCCAGTGATGAAATGAAGGGAAGAATTATCGGACGTGAAGGACGTAATATCCGTACACTTGAAACCATGACAGGAGTTGACTTAATCATTGATGATACTCCTGAAGCAGTTATCTTGTCCGGTTTCGACCCGATTCGTCGTGAGGTTGCAAGAATTGCACTTGAAAAGCTTATTGTTGACGGACGTATCCATCCGGCCAGAATCGAAGAAATGGTAGAGAAGGCCCAGAAGGAAGTCGAGACAATGATTAAAGAAGAAGGTGAAGCCGCTATCCTTGAGGTAGGTGTGCATGGTATTCACCCGGAACTTGTAAGATTACTTGGAAAGATGAAGTTCAGAACCAGCTACGGTCAGAATGCATTGAAACATTCTATCGAGGTTGCTCATTTGTCCGGTTTGCTTGCATCTGAGATGGGCTTAGATGTAAGAGTGGCAAAAAGAGCTGGTCTGTTACATGATATCGGAAAATCCGTTGATCACGAGATGGAAGGCTCCCATGTACAGTTGGGTGCAGAGCTTTGTAGAAAATACAAAGAAAATCCTATTGTTATCAATGCCGTTGAGTCACATCACGGCGATGTAGAAGCTACTTCCCTGATTGCATGTATTGTTCAAGCTGCTGATACAATATCTGCTGCAAGACCGGGAGCTAGAAGAGAGACTCTTGAAACCTATACAAGTAGGTTGAAACAGTTGGAAGACATAACAAACAATTTCAAAGGTGTAGACAAATCTTTTGCTATTCAGGCAGGACGTGAAGTTCGAGTAATGGTTGTACCTGAGCAAGTCAGCGATGCTGATATGATTGTAATGGCTAGAGACATTTCAAAGCAGATTGAATCTGAGTTGGAATATCCGGGACAGATTAAGGTAAATGTAATCCGTGAGAGCCGTGTAATCGATTATGCGAAGTAAGCCACGAATCAGTTCGTAATGAAAATTTCATAAGTTATTAAAACCGTCTGCGATGCAGACGGTTTTTCTTTTCATCCAAAAAAATTATTTTATGTCTTGTGAAAATTAGAATCTTATAGTATGATATTCGAGGTGTTTGATTGTATACGATTATCCAAGATGAAATTACGTATACCTTAAAGGATTTGGAGGTTTTAGATGAAAGCATATCAGGAACTTAGCAAAGAAGAGTTATTGGCACTTCAAACCAGTTTGAATCAGGAATACAAAGAAGCTCAGGCAAAGGGCCTTAAGTTGGATATGTCCAGAGGAAAGCCGGCACCTTCTCAGTTGGAGATGGGAATGGATATTATGGATATTCTGAATTCTGAGAGTAGTATGAAGACAGAAGCAGGTTTGGATGTACGTAACTATGGCGTTTTAGAGGGTATTCCGGAGGCCAGACAGCTAATGGCCGAGATTATGGGTACCAAGGCAGAAAACGTAATTGTATGCGGAAATTCCAGCTTGAATATTATGTATGATACTTTTGCACGTTCCATGACCCATGGTGTTATGGGTAGTACGCCTTGGGCGAAGTTGGACAAGATTAAGTTCCTTTGTCCTGCACCCGGATATGACAGACATTTTGCTATTACCCAGCATTTTGGTTTCGAAATGATTACCGTTCCTATGTCCTGCGATGGTCCGGATATGGATATGGTAGAAAAGCTTGTTGCAGAAGATGCTACAATTAAGGGTATTTGGTGTGTTCCGAAGTACTCAAATCCTCAGGGATATACTTATTCAAATGAAACGGTTAAGAGAATGGCAGCTTTAAAGCCTGCGGCAGAAGACTTCCGTATTTTCTGGGATAATGCTTATGCGGTGCATGATTTGTACGAGGACAGACAGGATACTCTTTTGGAGATTCTTTCTGAGTGTGAAAAAGCGGGAAATCCTAATATGGTTTATGAATTCTGCTCTACTTCCAAGGTAAGCTTTGCAGGTGCCGGTATTGCGGCAATTGCTTCTTCCGTAGAAAACTTGGATTTTATGAAGAAATCCATGACTGTACAGACAATTGGTTACGATAAGATTAACCAGCTCCGTCATGTACGTTATTACAAAGATATTAATGGTGTGAAAGAACATATGAAGAAGCATGCGGCAATGCTTCGCCCTAAGTTTGAGGCTTCCTTAAACTTATTGGATCAGGAATTAACCGGTCTTGGAATTGGTGAGTGGACCAAGCCCAACGGAGGTTACTTCATTTCCTTCCAGACCATGGAGGGATGTGCCAAGGCTGTAGTAGCCAAATGTAAAGAGGCAGGAATGGTATTAACCGGCGCCGGAGCTACCTATCCTTACGGAAAGGATCCCAAGGACAGCAATATCCGTATTGCACCTTCTTTTCCGACTCCCGAAGAGATGGCACAGGCTACTGCATTGTTTATCCTTTGTGTAAAGCTTGTAAGCGTAGAGAAGTTGTTGGAAAATAAATAAAAATCCCGAAGAGGCGTGGTATTCCACGTCTCTTGTCAGTTTAAGAGAATTTGCTCACGGAAAGGAAAAAGAGATGGAAGAATTTGAAAGAGTACGTCGTATTGGAAGAGAATTGGTGGCAAAGGGAACAGTTATTGATTATTATAAGGACACCATGGAACTACCCAATGGAAATACCGCAAAATGGGACTTGGTAGACCATAAGGGTGCTGCAGCCGTGGTGGCAGTTCGCCCCGACGGGAAGTTATTATTGGTCCGTCAATACAGAAATGCACCGGAAAGACTTACAGTAGAATTGCCGGCAGGCAGCAAAAACAGCAGAGAAGAGGATCCCAGGATTGCCGCGATTCGCGAACTGGAGGAAGAAACCGGATATGTGAGTGATAATATTGAATTTTTGCAGTCGATTTATACAACCATTGCATTTTGTAACGAGAAAATCGATATTTATCTGGCGCGAGATTTAAAACCCGGGAAGCAGCATCTGGATGAGGATGAGTTTCTGAATGTGGAAGCCTTTACCCTTGAAGAATTAAAACAAATGATTTACGAAAACAAAATTCAGGATTCCAAGACGATTTGTGGTGTATTGACCTATGCATCCAAGTTTGGTCTGTAGGAATTCTTTGAGGAGATAGGACATACATTAATAGAAAACATGTAGGTATGTCTTATTGAAACGATTTCGTCAAAAACAAATTTCCCTTCCAACTATTTTTATGTATGGAAGTTTTCTGGGAATGATTATTTTTTACATAGGAAGAAGCACCCTTATTCCGTCCCTTGTCGAGCTGGAACAGCAGGCTCTCTCGGCACAGCAGGAGGTGGATAAAGGGGCTTTTTTTGTTACCCTATTCTTTCGTAATCTGAAACAAAGCTTATGGATTTTATTATTGTCCACCACGTATCTTGGCATTCTTTACGGATATGTTTTCGCAGGAGGCACAGGAATCGGCTTTGGTATGTTAATTGCTTTTTTTGTCCTGAAATATGGAGGAGTGGGATGCCTGATGGCTTTATGTGCAATGGTACCGATTGTCCTTTGTTTTGGGATTGCCTACATGATTTTGTTTCGGATGGGAGAGGAGATTTATGAGGGGAGATTTTGCAAAAAAGAAATCCGCAAAGAGAAAAATTATTCTTTCTTTGCGGATTCATTTCATAAGTTTATTCAGATTCTAATAGTGCTCTTATTGTTCCTCATAGGATGTTTCCTGGAGGTATATTACGTACCCACTATACTACAGGCATTCTCTTAGATTTATTCGTAGTCAGCCAAATCGTAAAGAAGCTTCTCAGTGTCAGCCCATCCAAGACAAGGATCGGTAATGGACTTACCATACACACCGCCACCGACTTTTTGGCAACCTTCTTCGATATAGCTTTCAATCATAAGACCCTTAACCAAAGTATGAATATCGGAATCAATCTTTCGATTGTGCATGATTTCCTTAGCGATACGAATCTGCTGTTCGAACTTCTTATTGGAGTTAGAGTGATTGGTATCTATGATACATGCAGGATTCTTTAATTCCATCTTGCCATACATTTCAAGAAGACGATTCATATCTTCGTAGTGATAGTTGGGGGTATTTTGACCATGCTTGTTGGTAGCACCACGAAGAATGGTGTGAGCCAATTCGTTACCGGAGGTATTTACTTCCCAACCGCGATAGATGAAGGAGTGGGGATGCTGTGCTGCATATACAGAGTTCATCATTACGGAGAAGTCACCACTGGTAGGATTCTTCATACCGGCAGGTACGTCAAAACCACTTACGGTAAGTCTGTGCTGCTGATCCTCTACGGAACGGGCACCGATTGCTACGTAAGAGAGAATATCGGATAAGTATCTGTAATTTTCGGGATAAAGCATTTCGTCGGCAGAGGTAAGTCCGGATTCTGCCATTGCACGGATATGCATTTTACGCATAGCTACGAGGCCTGCAAGGAAATCAGGTTTTTTCTCGGGATCGGGCTGATGTACCATACCCTTATAACCTTCACCGGTGGTACGGGGTTTATTGGTGTAGATTCTGGGGATAATGATTAATTTGTCACTAACCTTTTCATTTACCTTAGCAAGTCTGTTGATGTAATCAACAACGGAATCCTCGTTATCAGCGGAGCAGGGTCCTACGATAACCAAGAATTTATTGCTCTTTCCGGTAATGACATCACGGATTTCAGCATCTCTTTTGGCTTTTAACTCTACCAATTCCGGAGGGACAGGGTAGCTTTCTTTGATTTCTGAGGGGGTAGGTAATTTACGAATGAATTCAAAACTCATATATAATACCGTGCGAATAATTCGCTAGTCCTTTCTTGATTTTCTGTTGAAACGCATTTTATTATAGTATAAAAGTTTTCAGGATGCAAGTTAATTTAACAGTTTAACGCGCTAAAATTTTGCAAAAGGGTGTCTGTTGGCGAAAAAAAGGTAAAATGACACCGCTAATAGGAAACTTCTTGACAAACAACCTTTTTTTTCTTATGCTAAATACGATATTGATAAAGGCGTTGAACGGAAAGAGTACTTTTTAGGAAATGGCAGAGAGGACTATGCTTGGTGAAAGTAGTCTCATTGAGGAAAAAGGAAAGTGCATCCGTGAGCTGACTTGGGGAATGGAGTATCTGAGTCCGTAGGCGTGCGTTAAACGACAAAGGGAAAGGCATTGGCCTTTAATTAGAGTGGAACCGCGGATAAATTCGTCTCTTGTGACGAGATATCGGCGGATTTTTTGCAGTTAAAAACAGGAACATCCTATGGATGAATCAGAAATGAGAGAGTAAGTTATGGGATTTATTAAGAATATTAAAGAAGAAATAGCGATTATCAAAGAACGTGATCCGGCAATTCATTCATCAATGGAAGTTTTTCTGTACCCCAGTTTTAAGGTAATGATTTTGTACCGTATTGCCCATAAGCTTTATTTAAGGAAGCATTATTTCTGGGCCCGTTATTTTTCGCAAAAAGGTGTGCGAAAAACCGGTATCGAAATTCATCCGGGAGCACAGATTGGGAAAGGTTTTTTTATTGACCATGGAAATGGTGTTATCATCGGTGAAACTGCTATTATCGGAGATAATGTAACCCTATACCAGGGAGTTACACTGGGTGGTACCGGTAAAGAACACGGAAAGAGACATCCTACCGTTGGAAATAATGTAATGATTGGTGCGGGAGCGAAGGTTCTGGGTTCTTGTAAGATTGGAGACAATTCCAAGATTGGAGCCGGAAGCGTGGTGTTGGAGGAAGTGCCCCCCAATTCAACCGTTGTAGGAGTACCCGGCCATGTGGTGAAGAGAAAGAATGAGGCACTGCCCCAGGACAGCCTAAATCAGACGGATTTGCCGGATCCTGTAGAAGACGAAATCGAGAGACTTCAGGAAGAGAATATGGCGTTGACCGAGAGATTGAATCAAATAGAAGCTACATTAAATCGTATCATGGAGGAAAAATAAATGCAGATTTACAACACATTAACCAAGAGAAAAGAAGAATTCAAACCCATTGAACCGGGAAAGGTACGTATGTATGTGTGCGGACCTACCGTATACAATTTAATCCATATCGGAAATGCACGCCCCATGATTGTGTTTGATACTTGCAGAAGATACATGGAACACAAGGGATATGAAGTGAATTATGTATCAAACTTTACGGATGTAGATGATAAGATTATCAAGAAGGCCATTGAGGAAGGCGTGGATTCAGAAGTGATTTCCAAACGCTACATTGCTGAGTGCAAAAAGGATATGGCAGACATGAACGTAAAGCCTGCGACCACACATCCTTTGGCTACACAGGAAATCGGTGGAATGCTGGAGATGATTCAGACCTTGATCGATAAGGGACACGCTTATGTGGCAAAAGACGGAACCGTTTATTTCCGTACCAGAAGCTTCAAGGAATACGGAAAGCTTTCTCATAAGAATTTGGATGATTTGCAGGGAGGAAATCGTTCTTTGCTGGTATCCGGAGAAGATCAGAAGGAAGATTCCTTGGACTTCGTACTTTGGAAACCCAAGAAGGAAGGAGAGCCTTATTGGGAGTCTGCTTGGTGCCAGGGCCGTCCCGGATGGCATATCGAGTGCTCCGTAATGAGTAAGAAGTATCTTGGTGAAGAAATTGATATTCATGCCGGTGGCGAGGATTTGGTGTTCCCTCATCACGAAAACGAAATTGCACAGTCCGAGGCGGCAAACGGAAAAACCTTCTCCAGATACTGGATGCACAATGCCTTTTTGAATATTGATAATAAGAAGATGTCCAAATCTTTGGGGAACTTCTTTACAGTACGTGATATCAGTGAAAAATATGATTTACAGGTCCTTCGTTTCTTTATGCTTTCCGCACATTACAGAAGTCCTTTGAACTTTAGCGCAGATTTGATGGAAGCAGCAAAGAACGGCTATGAGAGAATTGTAAGCTGCGTTACCAACCTGAATTATTTGTTGGAAAATGCAAAAGCAGATGCTTATTTGGAGGGTGAAAAGGCAATTGCAGATCAGCTTGCGGAATATGAAGCCAAGTTTGATCAGGCAATGGATGATGATTTAAACACTGCAGATGCAATTTCCGCTATTTTCGAATTGGTAAAATTTGTAAATACAAATGTTTCGGCAGACAGCAGCAAGGAACTCTTAAATGCCATGAAAGCTAAGATTGTGGAACTGGCAGATATCTGTGGTTTGATTGTAGAGAAAAAGGCAGGCATTTTGGACAGTGAAGTAGAGGAATTGATTGCTGCAAGAACCCAGGCTCGTAAAGAGAAGAATTTTGCCCGTGCAGACGAAATTCGTCAGGAACTTTTGGATAAGGGCATTGTACTGGAAGATACCCGCGAGGGCGTTAAGTGGAAACATATCTAAAGGATGGAAATCTTTTGGAAGGCACAGAGAGGATAATACGTGGAAGAAAAAGATTTTCGAAAATCCATCAATGAGGTGTTTGGTTGTAAGGAGCAGGATATTCGAACCTACTCCCCGTTGGCATTGGCATATATAGGGGATGCGGTATTTGATCTGGTGATTCGAAGCATTGTGGTGGAGAGTGCCAACAGACCTGCTCATGAATTGCATAAAATGTCGGTTCGGTTTGTAAAAGCTGCGTCTCAGGCGGCCATGGCAGATGCGCTCCTTTCCCTGCTTTCTCCGGAAGAGGAGGCGGTTTACAAAAGAGGCAGAAACGCAAATCCTCATACTGTTGCAAAAAATGCAAGCAGAAGTGACTATCGAAAGGCCACCGGTTTTGAGGCGCTGATTGGATATTTGTACTTAACCGGAGCCAATGATCGAATGCTTGAACTGATTCGTCAGGGGTTGGCAATTTCGGAACTGGAAAAGGAATTACCCTTGCCGAAAGATAGAAAGGAAGAATAAATGGGATATCAGGAATTTACCATTGAAGGCAGAAATGCTGTTATAGAAGCTTATCGTGCAGGAAAGCCGATTGATAAAATATATGTTTTGGACGGATGTCAGGACGGTCCGATTGCAACGATTAAAAGAGAGGCAAAAAAGCACGATACATTAGTGAAATTCGTAACCAAGGAACGTTTGGATCAGATGTCCGAAACCGGAAAGCATCAGGGAGTCATTGCGGTTGTAGCTGCCTATGAATACGCAGAGGTAGAAGATATTTTAGAGGCTGCAAGACAGAAAAACGAACCGCCCTTTCTCTTTTTATTGGATAATATAGAGGACCCTCACAATCTGGGTGCTATTATTCGTACCGCAAACTTGGCAGGGGCGCATGGGGTGATTATTCCCAAGAACAGAGCAGTTGGTTTGACGGCTACGGTAGCCAGAACATCTGCAGGTGCTCTGAATTTCACACCGGTAGCTAAGGTGACCAACATGGCAAAAACCATTGAGGATTTGAAGAAAGAAGGCATGTGGTTTGTGTGCGCAGATATGGGCGGAACCACCATGTACCAACTGGATTTAAGAGGACCGATTGGCGTTGTAATCGGAAATGAAGGCGATGGGGTAGGCAGATTGGTGAAAGAGAAGTGCGACATGATTGCTTCGATTCCCATGAAGGGAGATATTGATTCCCTGAATGCTTCCGTTGCGGCAGGCATTTTGGCATATGAAGTGGTTCGTCAGCGCCTAAACGGCTAAAGGATAGGGTATGAGTGATTTGAAACAGTACCAAGAGCAAAGTGATGAGGAATTGATTGTTCGCCTGCGAGACGGAGAACAGGAAATATCCGATTACCTTTGTCAAAAATATAAAAATATGGTTCGAAGCAAGGCAAAATCCATGTACATCCTGGGAGGAGATAACGAAGACCTGATCCAGGAAGGTATGATTGGGTTGTTTAAAGCCATGCGGGACTATGATATCGGAAGAGATGCAAGCTTTAGTACCTTCGCGGACTTGTGTATCAGCAGGCAAATGTATACGGCGGTAAATGCTTCCCAAAGGCAAAAGCACATTCCTCTGAATAATTATGTTTCTTTCTTTTCGGAGGGAAAGGATATGGAACAAAATCCGGAGTTGGCTTTTTTGGGGGAATTAACCAACCAGATGGGGCGTAATCCGGAGGAGCAGTTTATTGATAAGGAACGGGTGGCTTACCTTCAGGAGGCAATTCAAAACGAATTGAGTCCCTTTGAAAAGCAGGTATTGGATTTGTACCTTACCAAAATGAGTACGCCGGAAATTGCCCGTGTACTTGGAAGAGACGGAAAATCCACGGATAATGCCTTGCAACGATTAAAAGGAAAGATTAAAAAATTATTGTAACGTGAATTGCGACAGAAAAGTTAAGGCTTTTCTGTCGTTTTTTGCTGAATTTATAGTTTTTTAATGAGTGAAGGCATTGACGGTGTTTTGGGGGCAGTCTTATAATACAAAATGTTTCATAATAGGATTTGTATGCGCTGTTTGCAGACAAAACAGTGCTTTTCATAAAAAAGGAGAAAAGAATGTCCACTTTTAGTGTAAAGAAACCATATACGGTATTGGTAGGAGTTGTGCTTGCAATTGTTCTCGGTATTGTGGCTTTTACAAAGATGACGGCGGATTTGCTGCCCAGTATCAGCCTGCCCTATGTCATTGTAGTAACGACTTATCCGGGTGCTAGTCCCGAAACCGTGGAAATGACGGTAACGGCACCGGTGGAATCTGCCATGGCTACGGTAAATAACATAGAGAATATTACTTCGGTGTCCAGCGAGAACTATTCCATGGTAGTTTTGGAGTTTGCCCAATCCGCAGATATGAATGCAGTATCCTTGGATGTTCGTGAGAAATTGGACCAGGTAAAGTCTTATTGGGATGATTCCATAGGTAGTCCCATGATTATGAAATTAAATCCGGACATGCTACCGGTTATGATTGCTGCAGTGGGTGTGGATGGCATGAACCAGGCGCAAATCAGTGAATATGTGTCGAATACCATTATTCCCGAATTGGAGAGTATTGAGGGAGTTGCCAGTGCCAGCGCTACCGGTTTGCTGGAAGAAAGTGTCCATGTAGTTATTCGCCAGGAAAAGGTTGATGAAATCAATAAGCAGGTTTACCAGGCAATCGATCAAAAGATGAAGGATGCCGAACAGCAGTTAATCGACGGCCGAAAGGAATTGGAGGACGGCGAAAAACAGTTGCTGGATGGCCAAAAAGAGCTGGAAAATGGACAGAAGGAACTGGAAAACGGTAAAAAAGAGCTGGAAAACGGTAAAAAGGAGCTGGAAGATAAGCAGAACGAAGTAAATGCCCAACTGGCTTTGCAAAAGCAACAGTTAACGGCGGCAAAGACTCAGTTGGAAAACATTCAGAGCACTTTGACGCTGATTAATCAGCAAAATGAAGGCGTGAAGCAAATCGATGCGGTTTTGGCAAAGCTGACTCCGATTAAAAATTCTACGCTGAAATACATGACTTCCATGGCAAGAGTCATTGAAGGACAGCAAAAAGTTCAAGGCGGAGATGAAACCGGAAATGAACTGATTCGGCAGGGAAAAGCAGAAATCGCTGACTTAAAGTGGAATATATTTACCAATGAATTGTTGCAGACGGCGATGAAGGAAAGCCCGGAATTGGCAGAACAGATTGCATTTTATGAGATCATGGGCTGGGATTGGGAAGATCCGGAAAAATCTCCGGAGGTAATCGTCAAGTTAACTGTTTTGGATGTTGCAGTAAATCAAATGGAAGAAACAATTGAAGAGCCCAAGGTAAAACTGGTGGACTCTATCAATGCTGCTACCAGCGGACTGGGTTATGATGCCTATGTGGAAATGGTGGAAGCAGAGCTGAAGAAGCAGAATATTACAGATTTAAACAAGGCAATTACAGATATCAATAATGGTTTACTGGAGATTGAAAAAGGTCAGATGACTGCGGCCATCGAAATGGCAAACGGAAAGGCAACCATCAGCCTGGGTGAGTATAAGCTGGAATTGGCTACGGCACAGATGGATTCCGCAAAGGAACAGATGGATTCCGGTCTGAATCAGATGGATGAGGCCAGAAAACAGCTGGAGGAAGGCGAACAGCAGTTGGAGGATGCCCGCAAGGAAGCCTACGAGCAGGCGAATATGGCAGATGTGCTTACCGTAGATACCGTTAAAGGCCTGTTGACTGCGCAGAATTTCTCTATGCCTGCAGGATATGTAACTGAGGACGGTGTGGATTATTTGGTGCGTGTAGGCGATAAACCGTCTTCCGTAGAAGAGTTGGCGGCATTGCCTTTGTTGAATTTGCATATGGATGGAGTAGATGTCATCACCTTGGGAAGTGTAGCGGATATTTTCTATACGGATAATTCCGATGCGATATACACCAATGTAAACGGAAGTGCCGGCGTTATGCTGACCATTCAAAAGCAAACCGGTTATTCCACAGGTGAGGTATCCGACTTGCTGGGTGCCAAATTCAAGTCCATGATGAAGCAGGACGAGAAGCTTACCATTTTGACCTTAATGGACCAGGGTATCTATATCGATATGGTAATGGATTCCATCCTGAATAATATTGTGTTTGGTGCCGGACTTTCTATTTTGATTTTGATACTTTTCCTGAAGGATTTAAGACCTACCATCGTGGTAGCTTTCTCCATTCCCATTAGTTTGGTTACCGCAATTGTTTGTATGTATTTCAGTGGCGTTACCCTAAATGTTATTTCCCTGTCCGGTTTGGCGCTGGGTATCGGTATGCTGGTAGATAACTCTATCGTTGTAATTGAAAACATATATCGACTGCGAGGAGAGGGATTAAATGCAGTGGAAGCGGCCATGGAGGGAGCGAAGGAGGTGGCCGGCGCAATTGTGGCATCTACCTTGACCACAGTTTGTGTATTCCTTCCCATTGTCTTTACCGAGGGTATTACCAGACAGTTATTTGTAGATATGGGGCTTACAATCGGCTATTCCTTATTTGCCAGCCTTTTCATTGCCATGACGGTGGTTCCGGCGATGTCCTCCAAACTTTTGACCAACAGCAAAGAAAAGGGAGAAGGCAAATTCTTCGGTGTGTTTGCGAAAGGATATGTGGCAGCCTTAAAGGGCGCCTTAAAGGTAAAACCGCTGGTGTTCCTGCTTGTAATCGGATTGCTGGGGGCAAGTGTTGCTTTGGCGTTCTCCAACGGTACCGCTTTTATGGCAGATATGGATTCTACCCAGTTGACGGTCAATGTGGAGCTGAGTAAGGATGCTACGTTGGCAGACACTGCCAGAGTCACGGATGAAGTAGTAGAACGGTTAATGAAGATGGAAGATATTCAGGATGTGGGCGCAATGACGGCTTCATCCACCTTATCCTTACTTACCGGAGGGGCAAGCAGTACAACGGCTACCAGTGTATACGTGGTAACCAAGGAAGATAAGAAGCATTCCAATGATGAATTGGCGGATATGATAAAGGAAATGACCAAGGATTTGGAGGCGGAAATCTCCATTGAAACTTCCACCATGGACATGAGCGCATTAACAGGAAGCGGCATTTCCATTCAGGTGCGAGGACGTGATTCCGATGTTTTACAAAAAATAGCCTTAGAGGTAGCAGATATTGTGCGTGATGTGGAGGGTACCACGGATGTGGATGACGGACTTGCGGATGCCAAGGAAGACCTCCGTATCCTTGTGGACCGCAACAAGGCGGTGGATTACGGTTTGACGGTAGCCCAGGTATTTACCCAGGTAATGGCCAGAGTTTCGGATGCCGGCAGTTCTACCGTTTTGTCCGCAGATGACAAGGATTACAGTGTTTACGTTATGCATGGCAACGATGTAACACTTACCCGAAAGCTTTTGGAAGAAATAGAAATAACGGGAACCGATGCCGACAAAAAGACGGTGAAAATACCTTTGTCCGAAATTGCCACCTTTGAACCATCCAAGTCCTTAAGCTCCATTAACAGAGCCTCCCAGACTCGATATGTTCAGATTTCTGCAGCGATTCAGGATGGCTATAATGTGGGATTGGTTTCGACGGACGTGGAAGATGCCTTAAAGGATTACAAATTGCCGGAGGGATACAAGCTGGTATTTTCCGGTGAAAATGAGATGATTGTGGATGCAATGCAGCAGGTAGGACTCATGATGCTGTTGGCGGTTATCTTTATGTACCTGATTATGGTGGCCCAGTTCCAGTCTCTGCTTTCACCGTTTATCATTATGTTTACCATTCCGTTGGCGTTTACCGGAGGTTTTCTGGGATTATTCTTTGCGGGAAGCGAAGTCAGTGTTATTGCGTTGATTGGTTTCGTCATGCTGGCGGGTATTATCGTAAATAACGGTATCGTATTGATTGACTATATGAATCAGTTGCGGGCAGAAGGCATGGAAAAGCATGCGGCGATTCTGGAAGCCGGAAGAACCAGACTTCGTCCGGTTCTTATGACTGCCCTTACCACCATTTTGGCACTGTCTACTATGGTATTCAGTCATGACATGGGTTCGGAAATGGGAAAACCCATGGCGATTGTTACAGTTGGCGGTTTGCTTTACGGTACTGTGTTGACGTTAATTGTCATTCCCTGTGCATATGATGTTTTCTCAGATATCGGCAAGAAGAAAGACAAGAAGAGTAAGAAAACAAAAAAACATTCTGCAGTCCGTGATTCCGTAAATACTTCTTTGCTGGGAGAAACACAGGAAGCAGTACAAACTGTGCCGGTACAGGAAACAACACAAAATTAGCAATAGAATATATTATTTGAAAAACTTTGAAAATTTTTCAAAAAACATATTGACATCTATAGGGTGATTTGATAGAATGTACCTCGGTGGTTGTGAGAGCAACACCGAAATGCTGCTGTGGCTCAGTCGGTAGAGCGTCACATTGGTAATGTGGAGGTCACGGGTCCGATTCCCGTCAGCAGCTTAAGAAAGCCTGAAACCTCATGGTTTCGGGCTTTTTGTTTTGCGGAGGTTTTCATGAAGCGTTTTTTGAAGACAGCAGGATGGATATTGTTTTTGATCTATCTGTTTTGCTTGATTGATATTGTTTTTCTGAACAGACCCAGTTTTCGGGAGTTTGGATATAAGGTGTTTTCCAAAGAGCATATAGACGGTATGTGTAATTTTGTTCCGTTTCAGACGGTAGGGCTATATTACAGAGCATGGAAAAACGGAACCCTGGCCAGAGTTGCTTTTTTGAACTTGGCAGGAAACTTTTGTCTGTTTGCTCCCATGGCGGTTTTTCTGCCGGGATTATTCCCCAAGCGTATGTGTCATTTCGGAAGATTTTTATTAACCGTTTTGTGTATGGTAGTAGCGGTAGAAGCAGTTCAGTTTTTCACCTATACCGGTTCCACAGATGTGGATGATTTGATTTTGAATGTTTCCGGTGCGGTAGTGGCATTTGTTGTTCTTCATGTTATTGGTATCTACAAGTGGTTTCAAAAGGAGAAATAAATGGAGCAAGGATTGACATTGCAGGTCATTGCGCATATACATACCGATTTTGCTTCAAAATTCGGCATTCCGAGACAAAGCGGCTTGGTACCTGAATTATATGGGGAAGTGGTTTTTGAGCCCGAATATCGCCAAATAGAGGCTCTCATGGGGATCGAAGAATATTCTCACCTATGGCTGATCTGGGAATTCTCCAAGGCAAAGCGTGAAAACTGGTCCGCCACGGTTTGCCCGCCAAGATTGGGAGGAAAAGAAAAGAAGGGTGTTTTTGCCACCAGGTCTCCCTTTCGGCCCAATGCCATCGGGCTTTCCTGCGTGAAACTGGTCCGGGTGGAACAGGATGAAAAGCTGGGGGCTAAGTTGATTGTGTCCGGTGCCGATTTGCTGGACGGCACACCGATTTATGACATTAAACCCTATTTGCCCTATTGCGATGCTCATCCGGAGGCTTTGGGGAGCTTTGGACAGGCACATAAGGACGAACATATAGAGGTGGATTTTCCGGAGGAATTGTTGAACCGGCTGCCAAAGGAGAAGAGAGTACCGGCATTGCGGGTTTTGGAACAGGACCCGAGGGCTGCCTATAATAAGCAACCGGATTATGTTTATGGAATGGAGTTTGGGGGCTTTGATATTCGATTTACGGTACAGGAGCAGGTGCTTCGGGTTATGGATGTGGTTGAGGCCAAGAAGGGTATTCAGAAAATAAAATAGAGAAAAAAAGAACCTTCGAGATTCCAAAGAATTTCGAAGGTTTTGTTATCTTATAAGTAGTTTGCGGAAGATTTTCGTAAAAGGAATTTTACATGATAACCGGATTCGTCACAGATATTTCGGATGATTGCTTCCGCTTCCTCTTTTGCGTTGTCGTTCACGCAAATAAAACAGTGGATTTTCTTACGGCTGAAAAAGGAACCTTTGGCCCAACGAATGTAATAGGAGATGCGGTTATTCAAAAGTGCACGCTCGATGAGTTTCTTACATTCCAAGTCGGATACTTCACACAATTCGATTTCATTATTTACTTTGACAGATGTATATAATGGTTGCATAGCTTTGTCTCCTCGCTCATATTACCAGAATCAGTATATCAAAAATACCGAAAAAGTGCAATGAAATACTTGCTCATTTTTTCGGAAAAAGATATACTGAAAAGCAGTTAGAACGAAAAACGGAGGGGCAAAAATGGAATTGTTTGATAAAGTAAGCGAAACGATTATGACAAAAGGACAGCAGGCAGTAGATAAAGCAAAGGAGCTGGCAACAATTGCTAGCCTTAAGAGCCAGATTGCTTCCTGCGAAGAAGTGATTCAAAAGAATTATGCGGAAATCGGACGATTGTATTACAAGGAAAACGGAAGCGCCGAGGAGAATCCTTATGCCAAGCAGTGTAAGGCAATTGAAAATGCAAAAAAGGGCATTGAAGATTTGGAAAGAAAAATTCGTGAGACCAAAGGAATTTAGTATGAGCGAAAAAAAAGAAGGGCAGCTGCAATGTACCGACCCCCAAAAGTTAGA
>DCGY01000048.1 GCA_002314715.1 Lachnospiraceae bacterium UBA1766
CAAATTCTGATTTGTATATTGATTCTAACATATTTCCAATTAAGCCGACAGCGTTAAATATATTAGTTCTGTCTTTTACTTTTCACGGTTTTACAGGAAGCAATCAGCATAACACGAATGGAGGTGCATTGTTCGTTTAAGGTTTTATATGTCTGCTCATCTATGTAATTTGTGAGAAAAAGAAGCTCAAGCCAATAACCCGTTTCGTTTGCTTCTTTCAGCGCAATTTCAAGTTTTGAAATAAAATCTTTCGTTCCTTGCGCATAGTTGGCATCGTATATATTTGCGCCGATGGAAGTGCCGGAACGACCGATTTGATTAGAAATGACCGATTCGTGATTTGATTTTAAGTCTTTGACAAGATTAATAATTTAAACGGAAAAAGAAATAGATAAATCGGCAAGTTTATTTTCTTTCATAAGCAGATACCACCTTCCTACAAAATAATACCATATTAAAGGAAGAAAATCAATGATGTCGCCGACTTTGTCGGCTGATGATGTTTCGCAGCTTTGCTCCAAAATGATGATGTTCACTCTGCTCACAATGATGCGATGTTTGCACATGTGCCGTAAGGCACACATCATTAGCGAAGCGTCATCATTGGCGAAGCCAACATCATTTGCCGAAGGCAAACATCATTCAAAAAAGCACTTGCCGAAGCAAGTGCTTTTTTGTTGGCCCGCCCGAAGGGATTCGAACCCCCGTTCTTTAGAATCGGAATCTACTGCGTTATCCAGCTGCGCCACGGGCGGATATATTTACAGCACGAGGTTTTCCCCGTGCTGATTTTTATTATTGTTCAAATCCCTTTGGATTTTCTTTTTGCCAACGCCAAGTATCTTCACACATTTCCTTGATACCGAGTTCGGCTTCCCAACCGAGAAGCTCCTTTGCCTTTACTGCCTGTGCGTAAACCTCAGCGGCATCTCCGGGACGGCGAGGGTCAATTACAAAGGGAACATCCTTGCCTGATGCCTTAACAAATGCATCACGAAGCTCTAAAACACTTGTTCCCTTTCCCGTTCCGAGATTTATAGCCTCGCAACCGGTGTTCTTTAACACATATTCGATTGCTTTCACATGTCCTTTTGCAAGGTCAACAACATGGATATAATCTCTAATGCCTGTTCCGTCAGGTGTATCATAATCGTTTCCGAATACATGAAGCTCTTTAAGTTTTCCCACGGCAACCTGTGAAATATAAGGCATTAAATTATTAGGTATTCCCTTGGGGTCTTCGCCGATTGTACCCGACTTATGAGCACCGATAGGATTAAAGTAACGAAGAAGTGCCACCGACCAAGTATTATCCGAAGCATATAGGTCCTTAAGTATTTCTTCGATAAATAACTTTGTTCTGCCGTAAGGATTAATAGCACCTGTGGGCATACTCTCGTTAAGAGGCATCTCTTTTGTAACGCCGTAAACCGTAGCAGAAGAAGAGAAAACTATTTTTTTGACTTCAAATTCAGCCATAACTTCAACTAACGCAAGGGTGCTGTCAATATTGTTATTATAGTATTTTATCGGGATAGAAACCGATTCACCCACAGCCTTTAAACCGGCAAAGTGTATAACCGCTTCTATTTTATTTTCGCTGAAAATCCTTCTCAAAGCATCTCTGTCTCTAACATCGTTTTCATAAAACTTAACCTTTTTACCGGTTATTTTTTCAACACGATTTAGAGATTCTACCGAGCTGTTATCAAGATTATCAACAACAACAACATCATAACCTGCCTCAAGCATTTCAACACAGGTATGACTTCCGATATATCCTGCACCACCAGTCACCAAAATTGCCATAGTAATTCCTCCTCATCAACTTGTAACATCTTTATCTGATTCCATCTTAGTCTAAACACTTTAAAATGTACAGATGACTTTTGTTTTGAATATATGTAAAAATGTTGCATGCAAAGCTTTTACAAACTATAATTATGACCGTGAAAAACAGATTGGAGGAATGATGGAACGATATAAAAATGCATATAAATCGGACGGCCGTGAGCTCATCTCGCTCTCCGTTTACAATGTGGGATCAGAAAAATGTGACAGTTCTTATCAATGGGGACCGGGTATCAGGGACCATTATCTGATTCACTATATCATTTCCGGAAAGGGAAATTACCGGGTTGCGGGAGGTCCACCGCACGAACTGAATGCCGGAGATGTTTTTCTCGTTTATCCCAACACAGAAGTAATTTACCAGGCAGATTCACAGGACCCATGGGAATATGTCTGGGTGGGATTTAACGGAACGGATGCCGCAACGATTCTTGGCGCAACCGATTTCTCACCAGAACAGCCATATTTGCACCGAGTTCCCTACGGAGAGTCCGTAAAGCGTCAGATTCTTCATATTTATGAGGCAAGCGGAACTCACTTCGAAAATGCAGTTGAGATGACGGGCCGCCTTTATACAACACTGGCTATTTTTATGCAGGAAGCAAGCAAACAGCCTTTTTCTTCCTCTGCAAAGGAATATGTTCAAAAAGCCATCGATTTCATTACGGCAAATTACTCATATCCTTTAACCATCGAGGACATTGCTGCCTTTGTAGGACTCAGTCGCAGTCAGCTGTTCCGCTCGTTTCAAACAGTACTGGAAATCTCGCCAAAGGAGTATCTGACTGAATTCCGCATTAAACGGGCCTGTCAGCTTTTAGAAGGCACTTCTCTTACCGTTACCGCCGTTGCCAATTCCGTCGGCTTTGAAAACAGTCTGTATTTTTCCAAGGCCTTTCATAAGGTAACCGGCACCTCACCGAGCAATCATCGCAAAAAAGCTCTTAACAGAAAAAGCTTCGTTCAAATGAACGAAGCTTCAAATCTGATTTGATATACAATTAAGCTAACTTGCTCTTTGCAAGCTCAACGAGCTTTGCAAATCCAGCTGCATCAGTAACAGCCATGTCAGCCAAAACCTTACGGTTAAGGTCTACATTTGCAAGCTTTAATCCATGCATAAACTGGCTGTATGAAAGTCCGTTTAATCTGGCTGCAGCGTTGATACGTGCGATCCAAAGACGACGGAACTGTCTCTTCTTCTCTTTACGTCCAGCGTAAGAACTTGTAAGGGCTCTCATTACAGACTGCTTAGCTACACGATACTGCTTAGAGCGAGCTCCTCTGTATCCCTTAGCTAACTTCAATGTTCTATTATGTCTTTTCTTAGCGTTTAAGCCGCCTTTTACTCTTGCCATTTCTTGAAATCCTCCTAACTACTTCTTACACGTATGGTAAAATCTTCTTCATGTTCTTAACATTTGTAGCATCAGTCATAGCCGGCTTTCTAAGATTTCTCTTAAGCTTGGTTGACTTCTTTGTTAAGATATGACGCTTGTAAGCCTTATTTCTCTTTAACTTTCCAGATCCTGTTACCTTGAATCTCTTTGCAGCTGCTCTGCTTGTCTTCTGCTTTGGCATTTTGTTGTTCCTCCTTAAAAATGTTATCCTATTTCTTTTCTGCCAGTACCATACCGATTGAGCGTCCCTCAACCTTTGGTGCTTTCTCCACTACTGCTACATCTGAAAGCTGCTCCGCAAAATCATCCAAGATGTGCTTGCTCTGATTCATGTGAGCCATCTCACGTCCGCGGAAACGAAGTGTAATCTTAACACGATTTCCCTTCTGCAAGAACTTTCTGGCGTTGTTCATTTTGGTGTTCAAATCATTTGTGTCAATGTTCGGAGAAAGTCTGATCTCCTTAAGTTCCACAGTTTTCTGCTTCTTCTTTGCTTCCTTCTCCTTACGAGCCTGTTCATACTTGAACTTGCTGTAATCAATGATTTTGCAAACCGGTGGCTTTGCGTTTGCAGCAATTTTCACCAAATCAAGATTCGCATCATCTGCCATCTTCTGGGCTTCCTTTGCTGAAAAAATTCCTAACTGTTCACCGTTTTCTCCGATGAGTCGAACTTCCTTGTCACGGATCTGCTCATTAATCATATACTCGCTAATGGCTTTTACCTCCAAAAAAATAGTGGATAGACAGACTATCCACTAACATCTTTAACATCAAAATTGATTAGTTAAAAATTTGAACACTAAGTCGCCCAATTGCGCTTAGGTGAGAGTGGATACTCTACTTGTTTTCTAACAACTATGAAAATATAACACATGTAATTTCCCAAGTCAACTGATTTTTCGGAATAAAATTAAGTTTTTTCTTAGAATCAGATTGGCTCCGCAGGAATAAATACACGGGACGCAGTTTCCTGTGCAACCGGCTGCATTGCCTTGGCTTCCTGCACAAACTGCAACTGTGAGTTTACATGAGTCTTGCCTCGTCTGTCAACCTTTTCATAGTTTCCGTCGTCCCCAAGAACATGAGCCTTCTCTGTATCTTCCAGTTCTACTTCCAGGATATGAATTGCTTTCTCCATCAGGGATTCATCCCGAAGTGGGAAAACAATTTCTACACGGCGGTCAAGATTTCGCGGCATCCAGTCCGCGCTTCCCATATACACTTCCGTTTCGCCGCCGTTTTCAAAATAGAAAATACGGCTGTGTTCCAGGAAATTGCCAACGATGGAACGCACTGTGATATTCTCACTCACTCCCGGGATTCCAACACGAAGGCAGCAAATACCGCGAATAATCAAATCAATCTTGACACCGCATGCACTCGCCTTATATAGGGCCGCAATGATGTCCGGATCACAGAGAGAGTTCATTTTTGCCATAATATGCGCATAATCCCCATTCTTTGCATGATTAATTTCACGCTCAATCAAGTACAGGAACTTATCCTTAAGCCAATAGGGAGCGAGAACCAGCTCATTCCAAACCTTCGGCTCACTATATCCAGAGAGCATATTGAATACTGCAGTCGCATCCTCACCATAGGACTCCTTACAGGTAAAGATACCGCAGTCCGTATATAATTTCGCAGTAGAGTCATTATAATTTCCGGTGGCAAGATGCACATATCTGCGGATTCCGTCCTCCTCACGACGAACCACAAGCGCAATTTTGCTGTGTGTCTTTAAACCGACCAGACCATAGATTACATGGCAGCCAGCTTTTTCCAGCATCTTTGCCCAGACGATGTTATTTTCCTCATCAAATCGGGCCTTCAATTCCACAAGAACCGTAACCTGTTTACCATTCTCCGCCGCATGTGCAAGGGAACTGATAATGGGCGAATTACCGCTTACGCGGTACAGCGTCTGCTTAATGGCAAGCACATCCGGGTCATTGGATGCCTGACGGATAAAATCCACAACCGGATCAAAGGTTTCATAAGGATGATGCAGAAAAATATCTCCCTTTCGAATTGCCTCAAACACATTCTCCCCTGCCTGAATTTCAGGAACCGGCTGAGGAGTCGGCTGCTTATATCGCAAATGGTCAAATCCGGCCTGTCCCGACAGTTTCATGGCAAAGGTCAAATCAATCGGACCGCTGATATGAAAGATATCCTCATCAGCCACCTTCAACTCACTCTTCAAAAACCGAAGCAGTTTCTTATCCGCCTTCTCTTCAATCTCAAGACGAATTACCTCACCCCACTGACGCATTTTTAATTTGTTCTGTATTTCCTTTAACAGGTCGGAGGCTTCTTCTTCATCAATTGTCAAATCCGCATTCCGCATGATGCGATAAGGATAAGCACAAAGTACTTCGTAATTGGAGAATAGCTTATCCAAATTTCGCTCGATAATCTGCTCAAGCAAAATGAAGGTAGTCATTCCCTCCTCATCCGGAATCTGAACAAGACGAGGCAACATTCCCGGAACCTGAACGGTGGCAAAAACCTTCTCCTCACTGCCTTCGCCCTTTTTATCCGCGTCTTTTCCCTTGTTCTTGTTCAACAGCAGTGCTGCAATATTCAAGGATTTATTTCGAATCAGCGGAAATGGTCGGGACGCATCAACCGCCATCGGTGTCAGAACCGGATACAGAGATTCCATAAAATATCGGTCAACAAAATCCGCCTGCTCCTCCGTCATCTTTTCGTGGTGGTCCAGAATGCGAAGTCCTTCCTTCTCCAAGAGTGGGACCAGGGAGCGGTTATACGTATGATACTGGCTTTCCACTAATTTGCGGGTATCCGTATTGATTGCAAGCAGCTGCTCCTTTGCCGTAAATCCGGCAATGTCCTTTTTCTTATAGCCGGCATGCACCATATCCTTTAGGGAGGCGACACGAACCATAAAAAATTCATCCAGATTGGAGGATGTGATACTGATAAATTTTAAGCGTTCCAAAAGCGGAATCGATTTATCCTTTGCCTCAGAGAGCACACGTTCGTCAAATTTGATCCAACTAAGCTCGCGATTCTCATAATAATCCGAATTTCTAAAGTCTGGTTTATTTTCCATCCTTTTTCTCCTTCTGAATGGTATAACTGTAGACACGCTTTTCCTTCATAATCGGTTTAACGGAAAAAACATTTTCAAAGAAAATAGTTTTTGAAGAAAATAAGTTTTTCTCCAGAGAAATATCCTCCGTAGATTCTACCGTAATAATCAGTTCGCGGTCCTTCAATGACATTTTTACATTTCCGAATTTTTGTCTGTGACTCTGATCCAATGCATTAGCAACTCGCAAAATTGCGGACAGTTTTGCAAAAACAAGATAACTTTCACGGTCGATGGAATCCGGCAAATCCTCCAGATCCATTAACGGAAAGGAATTAAACAATACGGTATATGCCACAATTTGCCTCTCCAAATGGGAAAGACCAATAATCTCAGATTCCATGATTATGTGATAAGCACTCATCGGCGCATTGGACAGGCTGATATACTTGCCCACATCATGAAGCAAGGTTGCAACACGAAGCAAAAGCAAATGGCGCTTCTGTAATCCATGTACTTTTTTCATCGCTTCAAACACCTGAACCGAAAGACTGCTTAGTGCCTCTGTATGCGGAGTGTAACTGTTGAAGTGTTCCGCCAGATTTTTTGCAGCCGACAACACATCCGCATCAAAATCATGCTCCGTTTTCAACAGATTCATGGTCCTCGCATAGTCAAATGCAATTCCGTCATTGATATTGGTTCCCGGTGCGCATACGCGCTCTGCTTCCAACTCCTGAATCAGGCACTTAAACAAGGCGATGGATGGTATCACAATGGAATCCTCCTGCAACAGCCCCAGCTCCTTTGTGATTTCTGCTAAATTTTTCTTTTGAAGCTTGTCCACATACTTGAGGAACTTTTCTGAAGATACAATGTGATCGGATTTCTGTAACTGTCCAACCAGCTTCTCGCTGTATTCATTGATAAACACAATATAATCCACTCCCTGTTCCAGATACAGAGAGCAAAAAACCTCAATGCGTTTATGAATGTACTCCTCCAGTTGCTGCTGGTACATTGCCTTTGAGTACCCCAGGTCATAAAATACATTGCGAAGTCGCAGTGTTCCGATATCCACATGCTGGGTAGTGATTAATTTTCCCTCACGGAACAGGGTAATCTGAATACCCATTCCACCGATATCAACGATTGCGGCAGACTTTGCGATTGTCGGGAAATAATCACTTCCCGCAACAATTTCATACGTCATAAACCGATGCTCAGAATTACTCAACACATGCACCTGCTGTCCCGTTCGAATCTGAATCTGATTCAGCACAAAATACTCATTTTCCGCATCTCGAATCGCAGCGGATGCATAAATTCTGCAATCGTTTACCTGATATCCTTTTGCGATGTCGAGATAAGATTTCAGAATATCACACAGCTCATCAACGGTCTCGTATCCGATAGACCCGTTTTCATAGACATCACGCCCAAGGTCAGTACGACTCCTGATATGGTCGATTTCTTTTAATTTCTTTTTGGATGAAATCTCAAATATTTTAACACTCAGCTCATAAGAGCCAATGTAAATGGAAGCAAAGGTTTTTACTGCCATAGTTCCCCCCGTTTGATTAATAGGTACCCAATATCTTTACAAAGGATGTCTCTTCCCTCAATCCGCGAATGGCATTCATGACTGCCTCGTCTTCCAATCTGCCTTCGATATCAATAAAGAAACGATATTCCCAGTTTTTACCCGGAATTGGACGGGACTGAATATTGGTAAGATTGATATTGTTGTAAATAAAATGTGAAAGCATATGGTACAACGATCCACAGGTATGCGGAAGTTCAAAGCAAAGTGCAATATGATTTGCATCGGTTCTGCAAATTTGCTGGCCGGAAATAATTACAAAACGGGTAAAGTTCGATTTGTTATTCTGAATACCGCTCTCAAGCACCTTCAATCCATATAACTCTGCAGAAATCGGGCTCGCAATTGCAGCGGCATTTTTCTTGCCGTCCTCCTTCACCTTCTTTGCGCTCATCGCTGTGTTAAGCATACTCTCCTTCGCAAAATCTCTATGATTCTCAAAGAACTTACTGCACTGCATGAGGGCCTGCGGATGTGAATAGACAACATCGATATCGGAAAGTTCAGTTTCCTCCAGGGCCAGCAATGCATGCTCGATTTTCAAAATTTGCTCGCCCACAATATATTCATCGTATTCAGCCAGCAAATCATAATTCTCTGACACAATACCGGCAGAGGAATTTTCAATTGGAAGAACGGCAAAATCTGCTTTTCCTTCTTTGATGGCATCCATGGCATCACGCCAGGTCTCCACATTGAAGCTGTCACAAGCACCTTTGAAATACTCTCTCATCGCCTGCTCTGTGTAAGCTCACTCTACGCCCTGGTAAACCACGCGAACCATCCCGTCAAACAACTCATTCCTTTTTTCAAAGGCAATCGGCTCACAAATACCGTGGGCGGACAACAGCTGATACTGCTTCTTTCGACTCATGGACATAATCTGGTCAAACAGTTCAATCACACCATGCTTCAGGAAGTCATTGGAAACCTTTGAGGAAAGGCTCTCTAGCTTCTGATTTTCTCTGGTTTTATCAAAAACGGGTTTTCCGTTTGCAATCTTGTACTCCGCAACCTGTTCCGAAATCTTCATGCGCTTTTCGTACAATTCCACAATCTGATTGTCAATCACATCTATCTCGTCGCGTAATTCCAATAAATCCTTCATAATCGTTCCTCTTTATCATTTTTTCATAAATATTGTCTATAAAAAATATAGCCTAACCCCCTCCCAAACTCAAGTGTACCTTGCAAGAAAATATGGCAAAACTTATAATGTAAACAGGAGGATTAAGAAATGAAAAAAGCACTTCCTTTAATCATTATATGCCTCATATTTGTCCTTGGAGTCGGAGGAGGCATTTTCTATAAGTATTTGAATCGGGTGCAAATGAATACCTCATATGTGAACGGAAACACTGCCGGCAATCTGTACAATGCAGGCCTGTTCTGCGAGAGCAACGACGAAGTCTTTTTCTCGAATCCGGATGACGAGGGCAAGCTGTATGCCATGGACTCCGACGGAACCAATGTTCACAAGCTTTGCAACGACACGGCAATGTACATCAATGCGGATGACCGCTATGTATATTATGTGAGGAACAATGATGCACCTTCCGGTGAGTATTCTTTTTTCTCATACAACAATAACAGCTTATGTCGCATCAAACGGGATGGAACAAAAATGGCGATTCTTGATGAAGACCCTTGTATCTATGCCACATTGATTGGCAATTACATCTATTACCTTCATTATGACGACGAATCCGCCACCACCCTTTATAAGGTTCGAATCGACGGCAAGGATCGCAAGAAGGTTCTAAATTATTATGTCTTTAACTGCAGCGCCATCGGACAGTATTTCTATTACGGCGGAACCCAGTCAAACGGAAGCATTTATCGTTATGACACAGCAAATGACAGTTCCGTCATGGTGTATGATTGCAACTGTTACAAGCCGATCGCGGATTCCGATCAGAATATGTATTATCTGGATGTATCCAAAAATAATGCCCTGATACATGTAAACACCTCGGTTGGAGAACCGACTATTCTCACCACAGAGAGCATAGACTGGTACAATGTGTATGGAAGCTACATCTATTATCAGATATATGACGGTGACAATTCCCGTTTCTGCATGATCAAAAACGACGGAACAGAGGAGACAACCATTGCAACCGGAACCTATTGCAACATCCATGTGACTAGCCATTATGTATATTTCACGGAATATTTCACAAAGCAAATGTTCTACTTCCCGACAGCGAACCCGTCCAACATTCTTCCCTTCCATCCGGGTGCCGAAAAATAATATCAATATTTCCTATAAAGAAAAAATAAAGGCGAAGGCTTCTGTATCAAATCAGTAAGCTTTCGCCCTTTTATTTTGTGAATCTGTAAATGCCATTTATGAAAAATCAAACAGTGACAACTGATTTGATTCCGGAAT
>DCGY01000012.1 GCA_002314715.1 Lachnospiraceae bacterium UBA1766
GATGCAGTTAGGTTGAAAAGTTACGTAAATAAGTGCGTTTTGAATTTTTTTGAAATACTATAGCGGAAGCATGAGAAAATTGATATAATATTTGTTACAGGTTTTTGCGGAGAGGAGCACGAAAATGGCTTTTGCACACTTACATGTCCATACGGAATTTTCCCTTTTGGATGGTTCCAATAAGATAAAAGAATATGTGGCCCGGGTAAAAGAATTGGGCATGGACAGCGCGGCGATTACCGATCACGGCGTTATGTACGGTGTGATTGATTTCTATCGTGCCGCCCGTGCGGAGGGCATTAAACCCATCCTTGGCTGTGAAGTATATGTGGCACCCAATTCCCGCTTTGACAAGGAGGCTACCGGTGGCGAGGAACGTTATCATCATCTGGTACTTCTGGCGGAGAATAATCAAGGATATGCCAACCTGATGAAGATTGTCAGCAAGGGCTTTACGGAGGGCTATTATTATAAGCCACGTGTGGATATGGAGGTCCTTCGGCAGTACCATGAGGGAATTATCGCCCTGTCTGCCTGCTTGGCGGGAGAAGTGCCCAGGTATATTATGAAGGGCTTAAATGACGAAGCTCGCAAGTGCGTACAGAAATATTTGGATTGCTTCGGCAGAGGCAATTATTTCCTGGAGCTGCAGGATCACGGAATTCCGGAGCAGCGACAGGTCAATATGGAGCTGATGAAAATCAGCCGTGAAATGGATATTCCGCTGGTGGCTACCAACGATGTTCATTATACCTATGTCCAGGATGCAGACTCCCATGATATCCTGCTTTGTCTGCAGACCGGCAAGCTCTTAAAGGACGAGAACCGTATGCGTTACGAGGGCGGTCAGTACTATGTGAAGAGCGAGGAAGAAATGAAGGGCTTATTCCCCTATGCCTGGGAGGCAGTGGAGAATACCCAGGTTATTGCCGACCGCTGTAATGTGGAGATTGAGTTTGGCGTAACCAAATTACCGAAATATGAGGTGCCGGAGGGTTACACCTCCTGGACCTATCTGAATAAATTATGTAACGATGGTCTGATTACCCGATACGGTCGTGATTTGCTCCATGTTACCGATCCTTTCGCACCGGTTATCATGCCTGCAGACCCGATTTTGTACAATCAGATTCTGGAGGAAACCGGTAAGCGCCCTGCGGGTGAAACCGGACTTTCCCTAAGAGAACGACTGGATTACGAGTTAAATACCATTCAGACCATGGGATATGTAGACTATTTCCTAATCGTATGGGACTTCATCAATTATGCCAAGGAAAACGGTATTCCGGTAGGCCCGGGACGTGGTTCTGCGGCAGGAAGTATCGTATCCTATTGCTTAAAGATTACCAATATTGACCCGATTAAATATAACCTTTTGTTTGAGCGTTTCCTGAATCCGGAACGTGTCTCCATGCCCGATATTGATATTGACTTCTGCTTCGAAAGAAGACAGGAGGTGATCGATTATGTAGGTCGCAAGTACGGCTCCGACAAGGTGGTTCAGATTGTTACCTTCGGTACCTTGGCGGCAAAGGGTGTTATCCGGGATGTGGGACGTGTTATGGACCTTCCCTATTCTTATGTGGATTCCATTGCCAAGATGATACCGGATGAATTGAATATTACCCTGGAGAGAGCGCTGGAGTTAAATCCGGACTTTCGTAAGCTCTATCAGGAGGACGAGCAGGTACACCGCCTGATTGAGATGTGTAAGCGCCTGGAGGGTCTTCCCAGACATACCTCTATGCATGCGGCAGGCGTGGTAATCTGCCAGAAATCCGCAGATGAATTTGTACCCTTATCCCGTGGCTCCGACGGTTCCATCACCACCCAGTTTACCATGACTACGCTGGAAGAACTGGGACTTTTGAAGATGGATTTTTTGGGCCTTCGTACCTTAACCGTGATTCATGATGCGGTGAAGTTTATCGAGAAGAGCCAGGGAATCCGAATAAATGTAGACGAAATTGATTATAACGATGAGAAGGTTCTGGCCTCCATCGGTTCCGGACGAACCGACGGTATTTTCCAGCTGGAAAGTGCGGGTATGAAGAGCTTCATGAAGGAGCTTCGCCCCAAAAATCTGGAGGATATCATTGCGGGTATTTCCCTGTATCGTCCCGGCCCAATGGATTTTATTCCCAAGTATATTCAGGGTAAGAATAATCATGAAAACATTACCTATTCCTGCCCTCAGTTAGAGCCTATCCTGGCGCCTACCTACGGCTGTATCGTATATCAGGAGCAGGTTATGCAGATTGTACGGGACCTGGGCGGATATACCCTTGGCCGAAGCGATCTGGTGCGTCGTGCCATGAGTAAGAAGAAGCAGTACGTAATGGAGAAGGAGCGGGCCAACTTTATCTTCGGTAATGAAGAAGAGGGAGTTCCCGGCTGCGCGGCCAACGGTATCAGTGAGGAAGTGGCCGGCGAAATCTACAACAACATGATGGACTTCGCCAAATATGCGTTTAATAAATCCCATGCGGCCTGCTATGCGGTGGTGGCATACCAGACAGCCTATTTGAAATATTATTATCCCGTGGAATTTATGGCAGCGCTTTTGACCTCTGTCATCGATAATCCCAAGAAGGTATCCGAATACATCTTGGCTTGCAAGAGCTTAAAGATTACCCTTTTGCCACCGGATATCAATCAGGGTGAGGCAGGCTTTAGTGTAGACAAGGGCTGCATCCGTTACGCCCTGACGGCCATCAAAAATGTGGGCCGACCGGTGATTGACAGCGTGGTGGAAGAACGGCAGGAAAGAGGACCTTTCACCAGCCTGAAGGATTTTATTACCCGTATGACCGCCAGAGATATCAATAAGCGCGTGGTGGAGAATTTTATCAAGGCCGGTGCTTTGGACGGTTTGGGCGGCAACCGCAATCAGTTTATGTGCGTTTATACCCAGATGATGGACCAGCAGGCCAAGGAAAAGAAAAACAGCCTGGTAGGTCAGATGACCTTGTTTGATATTGCTTCCGAGGAGGATAAGGATGATTTCGAGGTGCGTATGCCGGATATCGCCGAGTACCCCAAGGAAATGAAGCTGAACTTTGAGAAGGAAGTGCTGGGTGTTTATGTCAGCGGACATCCCATGGAGGAGTACGAGGAAATTTGGCGCAGGATGATTACCAATACCACCAACGATTTCGCCCTGGATGAGGACACAAACCGCACCCGTGTAAAGGATCAGGAGATTGCCGTAATCGGAGGTATGGTGGTGGAAAAGAAGGTCAAGTACACCAAGAACGACAAGATTATGGCCTTCTTAAATATAGAAGATTTGGTGGGTAACGTCGAGGTTATTGTATTCCCCAGAGACTATGAGAAATACGGCGCAAGCATCATGGAAGACGGTAAAATCTTTATTCGTGGCAGGGTTTCTTTGGAGGAGGAAAAGGACGGCAAGCTAATCTGCGAGCGAATCCTTACCTTTGAGGAGGCGCAAAACGGAGCAAGCTTTGAACAGCGTTCCTTCAATAATAATTACAACAATTATAATCGCAATCCCCAGAGGCCGCTTCCGCAGCAAAAGCCTGCGGCCACCGCTGTTCCCAACGGCGTGTGGATCCAGTTCGCAAACGAGGCAGAGTACCGTGAGAAAGAGAAGACACTGCTTTCTGCTATTGCCACCTCGGACGGAAATGATGATGTCGTAATCTTTTTGAAGGATAAGAAGAGTTTTATGGCACTTCCGCCAAATCGACGGGTGAATGCAGATGAAGCCTTACTCAACGGTTTATATGGAATATTTGGCCAAGAAAATGTCAAAATCCGTAGGAAAACTATTGAAAACCAATAAAAAATAGATTACAATAAACGATTAGAAACGGCATGTTGCCGGATGAACTTCGCGTAATTTACGCGAGAGTGGAGGATACATAACATATGGCAAAGGAAATTAAGACAATCGGTGTTTTAACCAGTGGCGGAGATGCTCCCGGAATGAATGCAGCAATTCGTGCAGTTGTTCGTACTGCGCTTGCCAGAGGTTTAAAGGTTAAAGGTATTAAAAAAGGTTATCAGGGTCTCTTAAACGAAGAGATTATCGATATGGAAGGCAGAAATGTTTCCGATATTATCCAGCGCGGTGGTACTATTTTAGGTACTGCGAGATGTTTGGAGTTCAAGACCAAAGAAGGTCAACTGAAGGGTGCTGAAATTTGTAGAAAGCATGGTATCGACGGTATCGTTGTTATCGGTGGTGACGGTTCTTACAGAGGAGCACAGGCTCTTTCCAGAAACGGTATCAACACCATCGGACTTCCCGGAACCATCGACCTTGATATTTCCTGTACAGAGTACACCATCGGTTTCGATACCGCTGTAAATACCGCTATGCAGGCAATTGATAAGGTAAAGGATACATCTTCTTCTCATGAGCGTTGCAGTATTATCGAGGTTATGGGTCGTGATGCAGGCTACATCGCATTGTGGTGTGGTATTGCAAACGGTGCAGAGGATATTCTTCTTCCTGAGAAATACGATTACAACGAGCAGGAAATCATCAATAACATCATTGCCAATCGTAAGAAAGGCAAGAGCCATCATATCATCATCAATGCAGAGGGTATCGGACATTCCGTATCTATGGCAAAGCGTATCGAAGCAGCAACCGGTATTGAAACCCGCGCAACCATCTTAGGTTACATGCAGCGTGGTGGTAGCCCTACCGCAAAGGATCGTTACTTCGCATCCATTATGGGTGCTCGTGCAGTAGACATCCTCATCGAGGGTAAGACCAATCGTGTCGTTGGTTTCCAGCATGGCGAGTTCGTAGACTTCGATATCGAAGAAGCATTGAACATGAACAAGTCTATTGATGAATATCAGTACGAAGTATCCAAATTATTATCTTACTAAAATAAGACAAAGAAAGGTCGCCAATGAGCGACCTTTTTCTATAAGAAAAGATTGCGGTGGAAGCACCGGAAACAGACAGAATGAGAGAGCGTGCTATGATTACCAGTATGGCAAACCCCAGAATGAAACAAATCGTGGCCTGGAGACAAAAGGCCAAGGAGCGGAAAAGAGATCAAATCTTCATAATCGAAGGTGTGAAGATGTATGAAGAAGCACCCGAAAACTGGATAATGGATGTGTATCTGACCGATACGCTGATGGAGAAATGCAAGGAGCGGCCGGGTGTCTTGGAGAAGCTGAAGCGTACCGGCTACGAGCTGGTATCCGAAGACGTATTCCAAAAAATTTCGGACACCCAGACCCCCCAGGGAATTCTGTGTGTGCTGCATCAGCCCAAGTATGAACTGGATACTTTATTAAAGAAGGAAAAGCCTCTGCTGCTCCTGTTGGAGAATTTACAGGACCCCGGCAATTTGGGAACCATTCTTCGTACCGGAGAGGGCGCCGGTGTGACCGGAGTGATCCTCAGCAGCGGTTGCGTGGACATTTTTAATCCCAAGGTAACCCGTTCCACCATGGGTTCCATTTATCGGGTCCCTTTTCTTTATGTAGAGGATTTGTGTGACACCCTTCAGGTCATCCAAAAAGCCGGAATTCAGACCTTCGCGGCCCATTTGAAGGGCAAGGAATACTATCAGGACAAGCAGTTTACAGAGGGCTGTGCATTTTTAATCGGCAATGAAGGAAACGGGCTGACTGATGAAATATCAGAGCTTGCGGGCAACTACATCAAGATCCCCATGGAGGGAAAAGTGGAGAGCCTGAATGCTGCCATTGCAGCCTCCTTACTGATGTATGAAGTACACCGACAAAGACACCTGTAATATGGAAACGCAAAAATGAGAGCCGGCGAAAAATGCCGTTCTTTCTTATATAATATAGAAACGAAAGGAAAATAAAAAATGGAAATCGGATTTATCGGACTTGGAAATATGGCATCTGCAATCATCGGCGGTATGCTGGAAAAAGGCATCGTAAAAGCAGACGAAGTAATTGGCTATGACAAGAGCGAGGAGGCCGCTGCAAAGGCCGCAGAAAAGTATCAGATTTTGACCGCTTTTGAGATGGAGAGCGTGGTAAAGGACGTAGATATTTTGTTCCTGGCAGTAAAGCCCCAGGTACTTCCCGCAGTGCTTCCGGAAATCGGCAAGATGATTGAAAAAGAGACCATCATCGTAAGTATTGCTGCCGGAAAAACCGTTGCATATTTGGAAGAAAATTTAGGCAGACAGGATTTGAAAATCGTTCGCTGCATGCCCAATACTCCCGCACTTGTGCTGGAGGGCTGTACCGGTGTCTGCTCCAATAAAAACGTGTCCGAGGAGGAAATGACCAAGGTGCTGGCAATCCTTTCTTCCTTCGGTAAGGCTGTACAGGTTACCGAGCAGATGATGGATATCGTAGTGGGCATCAGCGGAAGTTCACCGGCTTATGTATTTATGTTTATCGAGGCTATGGCAGATGCGGCAGTGCTTGCCGGAATGCCCAGAGCAATGGCTTATACCTTCTGTGCACAGGCTGTTTTGGGCAGTGCCAAATTGCTGTTGGAGACCGGCAAACATCCCGGAGAATTAAAGGATATGGTTTGCTCCCCCGCAGGTACCACCATTGAGGCAGTTAAGGTTTTGGAGGAGTGCGGTTTCCGTGCAGGAATTATCGACGCTGTAGAGGCTTGTATCGACAGGTCCAGGAATTTGTAACAAAAACTTGACAAAGATATTTCAATCTGTTAAGATAACTCCCATAACATTTGTAACAATTATGTAACAAATCCTTTGCAAGTATGTAATAATTGCCTGGGAGAGACAGATTGGAGAAGAGAATGAAGAAAAATAGTAGACTGCTGGTCGCTACTTTAGGACTCTGTCTTACCGCCGGAATGCTTTTTTCAAACGGTTCGACAGCAGAAGCAGGATTAACTGACAACTGCTTAAGTTCCTTAAGCGGTGGAGTTGCTTCAGTAATCGAACCGAGTAGTTACAGTGCGTCAGATTTGATTATTGAGACAGCGGAGAAATTGAATTTAACTCTCGATACAGAACCCGAAGAAGAGGAAGACATTCGCGACTATGAGCTGGTAATGGTAAACGTAAAGGGTACCCTGAATGTACGTACCGGCCCCGGCGAGAAGTATCCTCGAGTAGGAATGTTTTACAAGGGTGGCGGCGGACGTGTCCTCGATCACCAGGACGGCTGGACCAAGGTTCAGTCCGGTAATGTAATTGGTTGGGCAAGTGATGAATACCTTTTGTTTGGCGAGGAAGCAGAAGCTATGGCAAACGATATCGGTAAACTCATTGCTACCATCAATACAGAAAGCCTTCGTGTGCGCCAGGAAGCCAGCATTACTTCCAAGGTACTCGGTATTTTGCCTCAGGGTGAAATGATCGGAGTGGAAGAAGAGCAGGACGAATGGGTGAAAGTTACCTACGAAGGTCAGGAAGGTTATTTGTGCAAAGAATTCGTAACCTTAAGCTTCAAGATCGGTGTAGCTCAGACTTTGGAAGAGATTAAGAAGAATGAGAAGGCAGAGTACGAAGCAAGTCGTTACAAGAAATACGGCGCAGTAGAGACAGACGAGGAAATATTAAAGCTTTTGGCTGCCATCATCCACTGCGAAGCAGGCGGAGAGCCTTACGAGGGCCAGGTAGCAGTTGGTGCGGTGGTAATGAACCGTGTCAGAAGCTCGGCTTTCCCCAATACCATTCGTGAGGTTATTTACTCTCCCGGACAGTTTACCCCTGCTATGACAGGTAAGCTGGACAGACTTTTGGAATCCGGTAAGATTTACGAGAGCTGCTATAAGGCGGCTGCAGAAGCATTATCCGGTGTTTCCAATGTAGGTGATCTCCTTTTCTTCCGTACCTTAAACGGCAGAAGCGGACTGGTTATCGGTCACCATGTATTTTTCTAAAAGTTAAATTCAAACACAGGCGGTATTGCGAAAGCGATACCGCTTTTTTTGGCTTAGCAGGAAACCAGGCGCCTGCGAAGCAGACATTTGAGAGGGAAAGCCCCGTCCGATTCCCGACGAAAATGAACGATAATGTAAGCTATCGTGCATATAAAACCATTGATAGGGCGTATGATTTGTAGTAGTATGTATTCATAGCAAAGAGATTTGAGGGAATCCAAAAGGAGGGATTAGCTATGGAACTGATGATTTGGTTAGGCGTACTGATTGTCGCCACCTTGATAGAGATTGCGACAATGGGACTTACCACCATTTGGTTTGCCGGCGGCGCATTGATTGCCTGTATCGCCGCAGCACTTCACTTGCCCCTGGTAGTACAAATCGTATTATTTGTAATTGTCAGCGTGGTTTTACTTGTATTTACCAGACCAATTGCGGTAAAATACTTTAATAAGGACCGTGTTCGCACCAACGTGGAGAGCATGGTAGGTCGCCAGGCAGTGGTATTGTCCGAGATCGATAATCTGAAGGCACTTGGTCAGGTATCCGTAAACGGACAGGAGTGGAGCGCCAAGAGCATTGATGACACCAATATTCCGGAAGGAAGCGTCGTTGTCATTCGTGCCATCAACGGTGTGAAGCTGGTAGTGGAAAAGGAAAATTAATTCGCGTGCGAATTAAATAAAGTGTGTGCTGCACACTCAGCACAGAAAGAGGTATTGAAATGCCATATTTTATTTTTGCAGTCTTAGTGATTGTATTTTTCTTGTTTGTATCTTGCATCAAGATCGTGCCTCAGGCACAGGCTTATGTAATTGAGCGTTTGGGTGCATACCAGGGAACCTGGTCAGTAGGTTTTCATGTAAAACTTCCTATCTTCGACCGCGTAGCAAGACGTGTAAACCTGAAGGAGCAGGTTGCAGACTTCCCGCCTCAGCCCGTTATTACCAAGGATAACGTAACCATGAGAATCGATACCGTCGTATTCTATCAGATTACCGATCCGAAGCTCTTCACTTACGGTGTTGAGAATCCTATGATGGCGATTGAGAATTTGACCGCTACCACCCTTCGTAACATTATCGGTGATTTGGAATTAGACCAGACCCTTACTTCCCGTGAGACCATCAATACCAAGATGCGTGCAGCACTTGATATTGCTACCGATCCCTGGGGTATCAAGGTAAACCGTGTAGAGCTTA
>DCGY01000098.1:0-15618 GCA_002314715.1 Lachnospiraceae bacterium UBA1766
ATGGTATTCGTTACCTGTGGTATGGGTGGTGGTACCGGTACCGGTGCAGCTCCCGTTGTAGCGAAATTGGCGAAGGATATGGGGATCCTTACCGTTGGTGTTGTTACAAAGCCTTTCCGTTTCGAAGCAAAAGCACGTATGCAGAACGCGCTTTCCGGCATCGAGAAGATTAAAGAGAATGTAGATACACTTATCGTTATTCCCAATGATAAGTTGTTGGAAATTGTAGACAGACGTACCACGATGCCCGAGGCATTAAAGAAGGCAGATGAAGTCCTTCAGCAGGCAGTTCAGGGTATTACCGACTTGATTAACCTTCCTGCAATCATTAACCTTGACTTCGCAGATATTCAGACTGTTATGAAGGATAAGGGTATTGCTCATATCGGTATCGGTTACGGTAAGGGCGATGACAAGGCACTGGAAGCTGTTAAGATGGCAGTAGAGAGCCCCTTGCTTGAAACTACAATTACCGGTGCAAGCCACGTTATTGTTAATGTTTGCGGTGATATCACCCTTGCAGATGCTTCTGATGCAGCAGGATATGTTCAGGATCTTGCAGGTGAAGAAGTAAATATCATTTTTGGTGCTATGTACGATGAGAGCCAGACCGATAGCTGTACCATTACCGTTATTGCAACCGGTTTGGATGATATCAATGCACAGGCTGCAGGATATCAGAGCCGTTTGACTTCTCCTGCTTACAGACAGCAGACCGCATATGCAACTCCGAATTCACTGAAGAGCTTTAATATTCAGCCTTCCGTTGCACCTGTACAGCCGGTACAGCCTATTTCAAAGCCTGCAGCAGCTCCCATTCCGAATCTTGGAAAGCCTGCAGATATTAAGAGCTCCGTAAGCTCTACTTCTTTAAAGATTCCGGATTTCCTTCAGAAGAAGTAATTCGGCAGTAATTGAATGTATGGATAAGATAAAGCCATCCCTTTGGGATGGCTTTTTTGTTTGCAGGGTATCATGAAAGGAATGCATTTACGAAGGAAGAAAATTATTTGATTCTTGTCCCATGGTTTGACAAAATTCTTGAACCTTAAGAATTATAATGAAGTCATGGAGAGAAAAGATGCAGGTTGAGATTTGTGTTGAACGCTTGTTTTTGAATACATTTTTGACACAATGGGTTTTACTGTCGCTGGTAAACGAGAGGAATATGCGATGTTCCGGATGCATGAGAAGGTTATTGGCCGCTTTTGTGGGAACAATTGTGTTTATTGCCGTGTTGTGGATGAAGATGGGCCTGATTTTTAGTGGAGTTTTTCTTTTCGTTGGAACGGTATGGATGCTTTGGATAGCATTTCCTTTTTGCGATGGGAAAGGTGTATTTTTGTGTTTGGAACAGCTTGTAATCGCCGGTATTTTTTTCGGTGGCGGGGTATTGCTGTTGTTTCGTTTCTGCGCCTTCTTTTCATACGGCTATTGGAAATATGTTTTTCTGATTTGGGCATACGGGAATTTTCTGATATGGTTGGAGAGGAGACTTAGAAGTGGAAAAAAGGAACAACCGGTCTGCAAGGCTCGTTTCTGCGGTTCGGATGGGAAGGAAATTATTCTTCCGGTTATTCTTGACACGGGGAATCGATTGCGGGAACCCATCAGTCACAGGCCTGTATGTGTTTGGAAGGGGAAAGGGTTTCACCTCTGCGGAAGGGAAGAAGGATTTCGGATAATTCCCTTTCAAAGTGTGGGGAAAACAGGGCTTTTGGAAGCGTACTTCCAGGAAAAATGCGTGATTCAAATCAATGGAATAGAAAAAACAGTGTATCATTTCTATGTTGCGACAGATATGCAGAATCAGGATGCGGAAAAGGAAACAGGGGAAGCTTATTTAATCTTTCCACCTGCTTTATTATATGAGAGAGAAAGGAAAAGACTATGGTTGGGGCATTGAAGTATCCGTTTTTTGCACGAAAGATGAGCACGCCGAAACAAATGGTTTTGGGCCCGTGGGACAGCATTTATTATATTGGGGGCACGGATATTCTTCCGCCACCCCTAAGTCCGGAGGTGGAAAATCAGGCAATTGTGACCTTGGGGAGCAGTCAGCCGGAAGAAGCCAGAGCACTTTTGATTGAGCATAACCTTCGTCTGGTGGTGTACATTGCCAAGAAGTTTGACAATACAGGCGTGGGAGTGGAGGATTTAATTTCCATTGGTACAATCGGTCTTATAAAGGCAATCAATACCTATAATCCGGGAAAAAACATTAAGCTGGCCACCTACGCATCCAGATGTATCGAAAATGAAATTCTGATGTATTTGCGCAGAAACAATAAAACCCGTCTGGAGGTTTCCATTGATGAGCCGTTAAACGTGGATTGGGATGGAAACGAATTGCTGTTATCTGATATTCTGGGCACGGATGAGGATGTGATTTATAAGGATTTGGAATGTCAGGTGGAACAGAAGTTATTAATGAATGCGCTTCGAAAGCTAAATAAAAGAGAACAGACGATCATTCGTTTGCGATTTGGATTAGATCGCAGTGACGGACAGGAATTAACCCAAAAGGAGGTGGCAACGCTTTTGGGAATATCTCAATCTTATATCTCCAGACTGGAAAAAAAGATTATGAAACAGTTAAAACGGGAAATGGTGTTGCATGCATGATTTCGTCAAATTGACCAGTAGGCATGCCTTTACAGAGGCTGAAAAAAAGCATATACTAGGGGTATCGGAAGATAGAAAACGGAGAAGCATATGATCAAAAGAGAAGATATTTTATCTATGGAATACCTAAAAAAGACAGAGTTTACCGGTTGTCATCAGGGGATGCGTTTTCGCCTGGAGAAGCATAGCAAGGAAGACGGCACGGAGCTTTTGGTAACAATCTGGCCGGAACCTTTTAATTATTTTTCCACGCCGGAGGAACAGAAGGAGCGGAATGCCTTTTCCTTTGACGAAGACGGAGTGGTGGATGCCATTGCATGGATGAACGACAAACTGTTCGAGGAGAAAGAAAAGTGGGACAACGCTCCTTCGAATTGGAGTAATTATAAATTTTAAAGAGAAAAGTGGATGGGTGGCATCCACTTAAGCAATCAAATTGTTTTTCATGACCTTTAAGGCACTTTTTTCCAAACGGGACACCTGCGCCTGGGAGATTCCGATTAAATCGGCTACTTCCATTTGGGTTTTCCCCTCGAAGAAACGCAGATCAATAATTTCCCTTTCCCGTTTGTTTAGTTTTTTCATGGCTTCATTTAAGGAGAGATGCTCAACCCAGGTATCCTCCTTATTTTTTTTGTCCGAAATCTGATCCATAATCGCAATGGAGTCGCCGTTATCGGTGTATACCGGCTCGTAAAGGCTCATAGGACTTTGAATCGCATCCATGGCATAGACGATATCTTCTTTGGGGATTCCGGTAACTTCTGCGATTTCTTCCAGTGTGGGTTCTTTTAGGTTTTTGCGGGTCAAGGTTTCTTTTACATAAAGGACCTTGTAGGCGGTGTCCTTTACCGAACGTGATACACGAATCGAAGAACTGTTATCCCGCAGGAAACGGCGGATTTCCCCAATAATCATAGGTACCGCATAGGTGGAGAATTTCACCTGTAAAGTGGTATCAAAATGGTCAATGGCCTTGATCAGACCGATGCAGCCGATTTGAAACAAATCATCCGGATTTTCATTTGTGGAAGAGAAGCGTCGAATGACGCTAAGAACAAGTCGTAAGTTGCCCTCAATGTATTGATTCCTGGCCAAAGAATCTCCCGCATTGATTTTTCGAAACAGTTCTTCCTTTTCTTCTGTCTTCAGTACAGGGAGGCGTGAAGTATTCACTCCGCAAATTTCTACTTTTCCCAAGGACATAGGCTACCCCTTTCCCGATATTGGATTTACAGGTAGTATTGCCCTATGGGGACCATTTTATACCATTTGTCATATACTATAGAAAGGGTGGGAAGCGGGCAGCGTATGAAATTTTCGGATTTTCGATGTAAGGACGTTATTAATATCCGAGATTGCAAAAGATTGGGCAAGGTATGTGATATGGAATTTGATGAATGCAAAGGTTGTATCTGTAAAATAATGGTTCCGGGCTCCGGAAAAATCTTTAGTTTTTTGCGTTGCGACCCGGAGATTGAAATCTGTTATAACGATATTAAACAGATTGGACCGGATATTATTTTGGTTGACATAAACTGCTAAAAAACTTATAATATATGGAAATAAGTATTCATTTGGTACTTAGGAGGAAAGAAGATGAAGTGTCCTTTTTGCAATCATGAGAATACAAGAGTAATTGATTCAAGACCTGCAGAAGATAACAATTCCATTCGACGCAGACGTATCTGTGATGAATGCGGAAAGCGTTTTACAACCTATGAAAAGATTGAAACAATTCCTTTGATTATCATAAAGAAGGATAATAACCGTGAAACCTACGATCGTACCAAGATTGAGGCCGGTGTACTTCGTGCCTGTCATAAGAGACCGGTTAGTGCGAAGCAGTTGACCGCTTTGATTGACGAAGTGGAAAACGAGATTTTCAACATGGAAGAGAAAGAAATCCCCAGTGAAATTATCGGTGAGCTGGTAATGAATAAGCTGAAGGAGTTAGACATGGTTGCTTACGTTCGTTTTGCTTCTGTTTACAGAGAGTTTAAGGACGTAAATACCTTTATGGATGAATTGAAAAAAGTACTTCAGTAATTTCGCATTTGCTCTTCAGCTTTTGAAAGTTTTTGCCGAAATATAGTATATGAATAAGAATTATACAAAGGAGGTGGACTCATGGGAATTGGAAATATCAATGATTACAGCAGTTTTTTACGTAATTATAATGCGCCGGCAATACCGAAGGTTTCTGCAGAAGAAGTTCGTATGCAGGACGAGAAGCGTGCGCAGCAGGAGTTAGAACTTCAACCGATTCCGCGTGAGGAGGCTCCGGTTGTTGCGCCTGTCAGAAATGATGCGAAGCTGGAAAATTTATCTGTTACCTTTAATAAGCAGGATAGCTTTGATTACATCGGTAAGGACAGCAATATAGATAATCTGGATATGCGTAAGGCAATCTCGGATATGAAAAAGGATCAGGTACTTCAGCAGTACCAGTACTTCGTAGGAAGTGCAAAGAACCTTTTCACAGATAATGCAGACGGAATTGTAATTCCGAAATAAGAACAACAGACAGGGTCGCAGGAATGCGACCCTTTTCTAGTTATACAGGTAATTGCACGCAGAGGGCGTTTGCGAATAAACAATTGGAGGAAGAACAGATGGCAGTGAAGAAAGTAGGAGAACGTATTAAGGAAGCCAGAACAGAGGCCGGATTTACCCAGGAAAGTCTTGCAAAGAAAATCAAAACCTTGTCCGCTTCCGATATCAGTAAGGCAGAGCGTGGCGAGAAGGAACTGACCAGAGAGGAATTGATTGCCATTGCAAAGTTAACGGGAGTAACCCAGAAATCCCTGCTGGAGGCACCCAAGTCCTCTACCGCAAAAAAGACCACCAACAAAACTTCAACCACCAAGAAAACAACATCCACAGGTACGACCATGAAGGTTACCGCTACCGAGAAAAAACTGGTGGAGTTGTATCGGGCTGCCGATTCGGATACCAAGAAAGAGGTAATGAAAACCTTAAAGGGAGATGCTTCGGATGCAGAAGAGGTGCTCAGTGATCTTTTGGGAGGAATTTTGAAATCTTTGAAGTAAGGTAGTTTTACATTCGGCATGGAGAAAATGAATCGGGAAGAATTTTTGGACAAATACACAAGGCATTTAAACAGCAAACAATTAAGGGCGGTTCAGTCAGTGAATGGCCCTGTCTTGTTGTTGGCAGTACCCGGAAGCGGAAAGACGACGGTACTGGTTACGCGTTTGGGTTATATGCTTTTGTGCGAGCAAATCCCGGCGTCCAATATTCTGACGTTAACCTATACCATTGCAGCTACAGCAGATATGTCAAAGCGCTTTACCGCGATTTTTGGGGAGCAGTACAACAATACTCCGGAGTTTCGAACCATTAACGGTATTTGTGCCAAAATCATTCAACAATACGGACAGCGAATCGGGAAGGAACCCTTTGAGTTAATTACGGATGAAAAACTGACTGCACGCATCCTGACGGACATTTTGGTCCATTCTATGTCGGAATATCCCACAGAAAGCGATGTAAAAACGGCAAAGACATTGATTACTTATTGCAAGAATATGATGCTTACCCAGGATGAAATCGAGAGACTGGGGGAACAGGAAGGAATTCCCCTTCGAAAGATTTATGATACCTATAATGATTATTTAAAGAAAAATCATTTTATGGATTACGATGATCAGATGATTTATGCGTATCGAATGCTAAGGGGATCTGCGGAATTATTGGAGTTTTACAGAGAGAAATACCAATATATTTGTGTAGACGAGGCCCAGGATACCTCCAAAATTCAACATGCCATAATCGGCTTGCTGGCGGGAAAAAACGGAAATTTGTTTATGGTGGGAGACGAAGATCAGAGCATCTATGGATTTCGTGCGGCTTATCCGGAAGCATTGCTACACTTTGAGGAGGATCATCCGGAGGCTACTGTTTTGGTAATGGATCAGAATTATCGGTCCAATGCCAAGATTGTGGCGGCTGCGGACATGTTTATTCAACACAACAAGGCGCGTCACGAAAAACATATGGTGGCAACCAGAGAAGCGGATACGGATATTCATTATATTGAACTTCGAAGCCGTAGTAATCAGTACAGTTATCTGGCAAAGGTGGCTAAGGACTGTAATCGGGAAACAGCGGTTTTGTATAGGGACAATGAGAGTGTCTTGCCGCTGATAGACCAATTGGACAGACAGGGAATTCCCTATGGAATGAAGAACATAGATATGGGCTTCTTTACCCATCGAATTGTAACGGATGTAACCAATATTATGCGATTTGCCTTGGACCCTTATAATGGGGAATTGTTTTTGAAAATTTATTTCAAATGCCAGACCTATTTAAAGAAAAAACAGGCGGAGGAGCTTTGTGAGATCAGCACCCAAAGGCATATTCCCATCCTGGAGGCGGCAGAATACAGTGACAATATTTCTTCCATGGTTTTGGGCAAATGCAGAGCCTTCGGAACCCATTTGCGTAGTATGCTGAAGGAAGCGCCGGACAAAGTGATTTTTCGCATTGAAACGCCTTTGGGATACGGAGAATACCTGGAGAGAAACAACATGGATGACAATAAACTGTTTATTTTGAAGCAGTTGGCATATCAGGAGGTTTCCATGGCCAGGTTTCTGTTTCGCTTGGAGGAATTACAAGCTATTTTAAAGAATCCCAAAAAGGATGAGAAAAGTCCATTTATGCTATCCACCATACACTCCTCCAAAGGTTTGGAGTATGACCGGGTGTATTTGCTGGATGTGTGCGACGGAGTATTTCCAAACCAAGTAATTCGCTCAAATGGCAGTGCCACACCTCAGGAACGAAAGGAATTCGAAGAGGAAAGACGTTTGTTTTATGTAGGAATGACACGAGCGAAAAATGAATTGTACTTGTTTCGACTGGGGGATAGCGGATCGCATTTCCTGAAAGAAATGAATCCGGTTTCGGAAAAGAAAAAACCAACCAAAAAGACAGGAAGGGCTATTGTGGAGAAACCATATTCCGCATTCGCAAACCCGAAACCGGCAAATGTTTTGCCGGCAGATTTCGAGCTGGCTATTGGGGAACGGATCATTCAGAAGATGTATGGAGCCGGAACGGTCAGCGATGTGGATTACAATGCACAGGGAAAGGCCTACCGATTTGAAGTGACTTTTGATTCGGGCCTGGAGAAATTGTTTATGTTTCCAATCGCGTTTAAAACAGGAATGCGGCTGGAAGAAAGATAGAGGGAGTGGCGCGCTAGACACCTAGCGAATATCAAGACGAGGCTGCCATTCCTGCCAGAATCAAAATGGAAAAGTGGTATTTGCCATTGGAACAATAGTAAGTTATACTGAAAGAAAAGATATCATTGGAAATGTGAGGTATACTATGACATACAACGAGACAGGATTTCGACCTTTTTATCATCATTTTTGCGTGTTCCCTTTAAATGGGGTGACAAAGCCTTTACTGGCAGGCTTCCCGGGAGAGGAACAGGCAAACAGCGTGCTGGTCTATGGATATTATGATGAGGAGCGGGGCATGATGCTGGAGGTTATTGCAGCAACGGTGCTTACGGAGAAAGGGCCGGCCACTGCACCCACCACCACAGAGCTTCAGGCCTGCTTTTCTGTAGAAGAAGTGGCAGATGACGAATTTATGTATTTCAGTGATGAAAACAAGGATTTGTTTGAGCGTTATGGTGAAAAGTTGAAAACTTTGGAAAAATATAACGCTGCTCCGGAAATCGAAGAAACAAGAGAGATGTATTTTCTGGATAACTGCAGAGAGAAAGAGAAAATTGATATTGTGAAGGTATATCTTCTAAAGCAGGAGTTGGAGACGGAAGAATGCAAAGTGCAGATAATCGGAACCGGAGACCATTATTTCAAGGGTATTTTGCTGGAAGAACCAAAGCAGGATTTCGGATATCATAAAGGGGAAAAAATAGCGTTTTCTATTCAAGAGGAGAACGATGGAACCATTGCCTGTTATAGCGATATGAATCCCCGAATGAATTATACTTCAGCCGATTTGGCAGATGGAAAGCGATTGGAAGAAGCAATCAAGGTGTTCAACGCAGAGCGTTCAGAAAAGAATGTGATTGCGGTTTTGGAACTGCTTCGTGACAGTATGGTATGGGTTCCCTACACCGTAAAGATGAGCGCCCAGGATCAGGATCGTTTAAATACACTTATTTTTGACGAAAACGGAAATATGCGTGATACGGATACATTGAGTGATTTTGTTATGAAGGATGAAACCAGAATGAATCCGGATATTCTCAAAAATGGGGAGCAGTTCTTTTTTCCGGCTTTTTCCACCAAAGAGGCAATGGGAGAGTACGGCAATCATTTTGCCAGGGTGCAAAAGCCATTCCTTGAGGTCATTTCCATGGCAAAGGAAAACGAAAAGAAACCGGTTGGTATTGTAATCAATGCCTTTACGGAGCCCTTTATTTTTGATATGCACATTTGGCATATTGTAGAGAAAATGCCCTCCAAGATTCAATAACAGAGGTACAGGATGAAACCGAAATCACCAATGAGTCAGGAATTGTACGAAATCCTTTTGGACAGAGGATATGAGGAGCCGTTCTGTGACTTGATTACCAAAAACTTAAATACGGATTTTACAGCCAATCGTATGATTGGCTATTTGTCTTATTATGCGGCATTGCCGGAGGCGGAAATTGTGGACGAAATGCTATCCATTTTAAGCGACCGCAATCGCATAATGCAAAAGAAGGATATGGAGGCCACCAATGCAAAACTGAATCAGCTGATGTGGGAAGGTTTTGGGTTGGAGGAAGCGCCTTACGACGAGGAATAATATGTGGCAAACAGTTGATACAACCTATCGGGATATACAGAAAAAATCACTGGAGCAGTGGCTTTCCGAGATGGAAAAGCATGAGGATGTGGCAGTTCGCGGCGGCGTGAAGCTGACTCGGGAATACCTTGCCCATTTGGAGCAGGAGATTGCAAACCTTAAAGAATCCAATCGCCTGAAGGAAGACTATCTCAAAAAAATAAAGACATATAAAGAGGCGGGAAACAGATGAAAAAAAACAATTTGACCGTTTGGGATATGTTTACCGAGATTTGGCCTCATCGGAAACAGAATATGTTTTTGAACGGGTGGATAAGTCTTAAGTGTGTTGCTTTTCGTAATCCTTGACGAACCAAAGAAGCAGAAGACTTAGGACAATCTGGCTGACCAAAAGGCCCCAAAGATAACCACTGATGCCGATTTTGGGCACCAGAAAGAAAACAAAGAGCAGGCGCAAAAACAGGCAAAATGTGTTGGCAAAGAAGATTTTTCCCACCATGCCAAGCCCCTGCAAAATGCTGGATAGGGTAATATCCAGATAGAGGAAAGGGCATATGAATCCCAGTGTTCGGATGAAGTACCCTGCTAATTGGCTGTGAAATACATAGGTGCCTGCAATGGGACCGATACAGAAGAATAAGGCTAAGCATACAAAGCCCATGCACAGACAGTATTTGACCGTTCTGTGTGTGGCTTTTTTGATTTGCTGCTGGTTGCCGCTTGCCTGCTGCTCGGATATCATAGGGAGGAGCAATACCGACAGGGAACCAATCAGCGCATTCGGGAAAAAGAGAAAAGGCATAGCCATACCGTTTAAAACACCGTAAATGCGAAGGGCTTCCGAGGAAGAATGACCATATATACGAAGCCGGTCCGGGATAGAGACGGCTTCTATGCTTTGGAGAATATTCAAAACCAGGCGATTGGCAGTAAGTGGCATGGCCATAGCCAACAGGCTTTTTAGGGTAGAATTGATTTGTCGATGTTCCTTGTTTTTCGGCTCGTTTGGAAGTATCCGGCGGTATACAATCGCCACCAGGAGAAATGAGGCAACTTCGCTGACGGTAATGCCGGCTACTGCGATGGTCAGAGGAACGGTTCCGTTTTGCTTCGCCATACTTGCCAGGAGGAAAACACAGGACACTCGTACCAATTGCTCGAAGATTTGAATCAGGGCGGGGACGGTAGCATTCTTCTTTCCGTAAAAATAACCGTTGATGCAGGAATGGGCACTGCAAAAAGGAATGGATAGGGCAAATATTTTTAAAAGCTCTGCAGTTCTTTTTTCGTGAAGAAAACACTCGGACAAAAAAGGTGCAAAATGATACAGAAGAACACAGCATAGGAGAGATAAGGGAAGGGTGAAAAGGAATCCGGCCAGAATCGGGTCGGTAACGTGTTGCCCCTTCTTGACGCTTCGTTCTGCCACCAGCTTGGAAATGGCGGTTTGATAGGCGGCAGAGCATAGGGAGAAGGAGAGAGCGGTTATGGGGGAAATCAACTGATAGACTCCCATTTGTTCCTCTCCGAATGTGCGGGATAAATAAATCCGGTAGAAGAATCCGATGAGACGACTGAGCATTCCGGTTAAGGTCAAAAGAAGTGTACCGGTAATCAGGGGATGTGCCTTGCTTTGGGCTTTGATTTCATGAAACATAGGGTACCATCGAAACGGAGTTGATAATAGTATATTCCGGTGGATTCGTTGACAGAACAGGCGTGGAAATGCTATATTGAGTTTGAAAATGGATGGCAAAACCAAAGAGGGAAACGAGGGCATTTCATGATTTATCTGGACAATGCGGCAACTACAAAACTGGATACGGAATGTCTGCAGGCAATGTTACCTTACTTTCAGGAAAACTACGGAAATCCCGGAGGCTTATACAGCCTTGGAGCAAAGTCCAAGAAGGCAATTCAGACTGCACGAAGACAAATCGCGCAGGCTTTGGACTGTGAAATGGATGAGATTTATTTTACCTCCGGAGGAACCGAATCGGATAATTGGGCAATTCGTATGGGTGCCCTGGCGAGTCAGGAGAAAGGGAAGCATCTGATTACGTCCGCAATGGAACATCATGGGGCGTTACATTGCTTTCGGGAATTGGAAAAACAGGGCTTTCGGGTAACCTATTTACAGCCGGATGAAGAGGGAATTCTCTCTGCAAAAAAAGTGCAGGAAGCCATTCGGCCGGATACGGTTTTGATTAGTATCATGTATGCCAACAATGAAATCGGGACCATTCAGCCCATCGAAGAAATCGGGAGGTTGGCAAAAGAAAAGGGGATTTTGTTCCATACGGATGCAGTACAGGCATTCGGACATTTGCCGATTTCCGCCAAGAGGGAAGCCTTCGATTTCTTAAGTGCCAGTGCACATAAGTTCTACGGACCCAAAGGAATTGGCTTTTTGTATATTCGAAAGAGTATTGCAATTCCCAATCTTTTATTGGGAGGCAACCAGGAAAGCGGACACAGACCGGGTACCGAAAATGTACCGGCAATTGTGGGAATGGGAGTGGCGGCACGGGTTTCCATGGAAAAGATGGAAGAGCGGGGACAAAAAGAAAGCCTGCTTCGTGATTATTTGATTCAACAAATGGAGAACAACATTCCGGGTTGTACCCTTACCGGTGCAAGAACCAACCGTTTGCCCAATCATGCAAGTTTTGTGATCCCCGGAATAGAGGGGGAATCCTTGCTGGTTATGTTGGATATGAAAGGAATTTGCGCATCCAGTGGATCGGCCTGTACGGTAGGCTCCAAGGAACCTTCCCATGTATTGATGGCAATCAACAGGACACCGGAGGAAGCAAAAGGGTCCCTCCGATTGACCTTGTCTTACGAGATAACGGAGGATGAAATCCGTGAAACGGTTTTGATAATCGCTCAAATCGTTGGACAATTACGAAAAATGAGTGGATATAAATAGACTACTATGCATGAACTGAGAGGATAGCAATGAAGAAAAAAGTGGTTGTGGGTATGTCGGGAGGCGTGGACTCTTCGGTAGCCGCACTTTTGTTAAAAGAACAGGGATATGATGTAATCGGCGTAACCATGCAAATCTGGCAGCAGGAGGACGCCTGCAGTTTGGAAAAGAAAGGCGGATGCTGCGGTGTGTCTGCGGTGGAGGATGCCAGAAGAGTGGCGGAGGTAATCGGGATTCCTTATTATGTGATGAATTTTCGCCGGGAATTTCAGAAAAATGTAATTGATTATTTTGTGGCGGAATATTTGCGGGGACGTACACCAAATCCGTGTATTGCCTGCAATCGGTATGTGAAGTGGGAAGCTCTTTTGAATCGCAGTCTGGAAATCGGAGTAGATTATATTGCAACGGGGCATTATGCAAGAATCGAGCAGCTGCAGAATGGCCGGTATGCAATTCGAAATTCCGTAACAGCGGCAAAGGACCAGACCTATGCTCTTTACAATTTAACCCAGGAACAGTTATCCAGAACCTTAATGCCGGTAGGGGATTTTGAAAAAGATCATATTCGTAAGATAGCGGCGGATGCGAATTTGCCGGTAGCCCATAAGCCGGACAGTCAGGATATCTGTTTCGTACCGGATGGTGATTATGGAGCTTTTTTGGATCGGGAACGGGGTGGCGATGTACCGGGACCGGGAAATTTTGTGACCAGGGACGGGGTTGTTTTAGGCAGACATAAGGGAATCACCCACTATACCATCGGACAGAGGCGTGGTTTGGACTTGCCTATGGGTAAGAGGGTCTTTGTGACCGAGATTCGTCCGGAAACCAATGAAGTGGTTATCGGAGAAAATGAGGATACCTTTACGACACAGGTGATTTGCGACCATGTAAACTATATGGCGATTTCGGATTTGGATGCGCCCAGAAGAGTGATGGCCAAGATTCGTTATAATCATGGGGGCGAATATTGCATGATAGAAAAGATGCCGGACGGAAGAGTACTTTGTACTTTTGAAAAAACAGTTCGTGCATCCACTCCGGGACAGGCGGTTGTCTTTTATGATGGAGAATATGTGCTTGGCGGTGGCACCATTTGTAAGGAATAGGAGAGCCATTGGCGTTTTTTATTTTGAATATGCTTACAAAAAGATAAGCCTTCTGCCGATTTGACAGAAGGCTTGTTTTGATACGAAGGCAATGCGTCCGATGCGAGTGTTTCGCAAGGAAAAGGCTTTCTATAATTTGATAAATTCGGGAGTTCGCTTTTCGAAAATGGTATAGTATTGGAAACCGCATTCTTTTAACACATCATAGGCTTTATCAAAGTGAGCGGAAATGTTTGCGGGTGCGTGAGCATCGCTTCCGACGGTGATGATTTCCCCGCCCAGCTCTTTATAGCGCTTTAAAATAGCTGTGGCCGGATTCAATTCCTTTAAGCCGGATTTCAGCCCGCCGGTATTGATCTCAATTCCTTTTCCTTTTTCAATAATTTGGACAAGAATTTCATCCAAAATATCCTTGTACTTTTCGTAGGTGTATTCTTTGTCTTTATTTGGACCGTAGCGAACCACGTAGTCCAGGTGTCCGTATACATCCCAGTTAGAGAATTTCTTTACATTTTCCAAAACAGACTCGAAATATTCGCGGTAAGCGGCCTCTTCGCTACGACCTTCATAATAAGAGGGATAGTAAGGGTCTTTTCCGTGCACAATATGAGAGGAACCGATTATGAAATCAAATTCGTAGGATTTGGCATAAACGGAAACGGGCCGGAAGGCTTCCGCCGTTAGTCCCAGTTCTACGCCGAACAGGATACGAATCCGGTCTGCGTATTTTTCACGAAGAGCCAGAAGTTCATAGAGGTAGGAGTCTGTATTTAATAAAAACATGGAACCGGGTCCGTCGGGACTGTCCGGATAATCGATATCATGGTGTTCGGTGAAGCACATTGTTTTCAAACCAAGGTCGATTCCTTTTATAATCATTTCTTCCATGGGAGCCTGGGAGTCTCCGGAATGAGCGGTGTGTAAATGACAGTCAGAAAGGATAGGCATTTGTTTTCTCCTTTTTTTCTTTTTTCATTAGTTTACATCATATTTTGAAAAAAAACCATGAAAAAGGGGAACAAACCGGAAAAAAACAAAGAAAAGAAAATAATTTTTGATTTGGGACTTGAATTATAGGACGGAATTAGGTAAAATATGTGTGCTGATAAAATTTTGACAATCCCGGTGCGAGATAGCACACGGGACGACAAAAAATATATTATTAAATTTATTTTAGGAGGAAACTAAAATGGCAGTAAAAGTTGCGATTAATGGTTTTGGTCGTATCGGTCGTCTGGCATTCAGACAGATGTTTGGCGCAGAAGGTTATGAGGTAGTTGCAATCAACGATCTTACTAAGCCTTCTATGCTTGCTCAGCTTTTAAAGTATGATACCGCACAGGGTGGATACTGTGGAAAGATCGGTGAAGGTCTTCACACTGTTACCGCTGATGATGAGGCTGGTACCATCACTGTTGATGGCAAGACCTTAAAGATCTATGCTATGGCAAAAGCTAACGAATTACCTTGGGGAGAGATCGGTGTAGACGTAGTTCTTGAGTGTACCGGTTTCTACTGCTCAAAGGATAAGGCACAGGCTCATATCGATGCCGGTGCAAAGAAGGTAGTTATTTCCGCTCCTGCTGGTAATGATCTTCCTACTATCGTATATTCTGTAAACGAGAAGACCTTAACTCCTGCAGATACCATCATTTCTGCAGCTTCTTGTACCACCAACTGTCTTGCACCTATGGCTAAGGCTCTTAACGATTACGCTCCTATCCAGAGCGGTATCATGAGCACCATTCATGCATACACCGGTGATCAGATGATCCTTGATGGTCCTCACAGAAAGGGTGACCTCAGACGTGCTCGTGCAGGTGCTGCAAACATCGTTCCCAACTCTACCGGTGCTGCAAAGGCAATCGGCCTTGTAATTCCTGAGTTGAACGGCAAGCTCATCGGTTCTGCACAGCGTGTTCCTGTTCCTACAGGTTCTACCACTATCCTTACCGCAGTTGTAAAGGGCAAAGATGTATCTAAGGATGGCATCAATGCAGCAATGAAGGCAGCAGCTTCTGAGTCCTTCGGTTACAACACCGACGAAATCGTATCTTCTGACGTTATCGGTATGAGATTCGGTTCTCTCTTCGATGCTACTCAGACTATGGTTTCTAAGATTGACGAGGATACCTATCAGGT
>DCGY01000098.1:15648-16428 GCA_002314715.1 Lachnospiraceae bacterium UBA1766
GGTATGATAACGAGAACTCTTACACCAGCCAGATGGTTCGTACTATTAAGTACTTCGCAGAGCTTAACTAATTCTAGTTTGGTTTGAGAAACTAATTTGGACTTAGGGGTCCGGTCTTTTGGGCCGGGCCCTTTCTTTATTAAAAAAATAACGGAGGTTTTTAGTAATGGGCTTAAATAAGAAATCTGTAGATGATTTTAATGCTAAGGGAAGAAGAGTTCTTGTAAGATGCGACTTCAACGTTCCCCTTAAGAACGGTGTGATTACCGACGAGAACAGAATCGTTGGTGCACTTCCTACAATCAAGAAGTTAATCAATGATGGTGGAAAGGTTATCCTTTGCTCTCATCTTGGAAAAGTTAAAGAAGGACCCAGCGAAAAGGAATCCCTTGCACCTGTTGCAAAGGCACTTTCTGAGAAGCTTGGCAAGGAAGTAGTTTTCGTAGCAGATTACAATGTAACCGGTGAAGCTACTACCGCAGCAGTAGAAGCAATGAAGGAAGGCGATGTAGTCCTTCTTCAGAATACCCGTTTCCGTATGGAAGAAGAGACCAAGCCCAACAAGGCTGGCGAGAAGTTTGCTGAAGAGCTTGCAGCTTTATGTGATGATTATGTATGTGATGCATTTGGTTCTGCACACAGAGCACATGCTTCCGTATCTGTAGTTACCAAGTACGTTCGTGCTAAGGGCGGTAACTGTGCAGTTGGTTACTTAATGCAGAAGGAAATCCAGTTCCTTGGTAATGCAGTAGAGAACCCTGTAAGACCTTTCGTAGCAAT
>DCGY01000020.1:0-16590 GCA_002314715.1 Lachnospiraceae bacterium UBA1766
ACGAACGATAGCACGACCCATAGCTACACGCTGTCTCTGACCACCTGAAAGAGCCTTTGGCTTACGATCAAGAAGTTTCTCAAGATCAAGGATTCTAGCTGCTTCCTTAACCATCTTGTCGATCTGATCCTTGGGAACCTTTCTTAATTTCAAACCAAATGCCATGTTATCATAAACTGACATATGAGGATACAAAGCGTAGTTCTGGAATACCATCGCGATATCTCTATCCTTAGGCTCTACATCGTTAACTACTCTGTCACCAATCTTTAATTCACCGGAAGAGATATCCTCCAAACCAGCGATCATACGAAGTGTAGTAGACTTACCACATCCGGAAGGTCCTACGAAAATAATGAATTCCTGATCTGCAATTTCAAGATTGAAGTTCTTTACAGCTTCAAATCCGTTAGGGTATACTTTGCAGATGTTTGTCAAAGATAAACTTGCCATATTTAATAGCTCCTTTCATTCTGGGGTTGAAATATTTTGTCAAACACTTTTGTGTTAACTTTCTTCGACCATTGATAGTATAACGAAAAAAACAGGCTTTTGCCATACTCTATTTCCACAAACTTTTTGTCCGTCTTTGTAAAAATTGCTTATTTTATTGTACAAAAGTTTATTCTTTCCATATTTTGCACAAAAAGACAGTCATTCTTTTAGTTATTATCCATAACGGATTCTTCCTCTTTTTCCTCTTCATTCTTTAAAGAGTATCCAAGTGCTTCAATACTTTCCCTCTGATCCTCGGTAAAAATGTCCGCTTCACCTGCCGTAGGCGCTTCCTCCTCGCCGGTCAGACGAATTTCCAGCTTTTTGAAATACTTGTTATATAAAAGAGCACCCAAAAAAGCGGGCAATGAGAAACAAAACAGGATTCCGATCGGAAACAACGCCGGAGCAACAACAACTGCCACAAAAGGCAAAACGTTGAAGGCCACCATCAAAAGGGTTTTGGGAAACTGTAAAATACTTACAAACAGAGAGTTCTTAATGGTTCTGGCTATGGTATTATCAAATTTGGCAAGCATCGGATAAACGAAAGTCGAAGTCATAATTGCAATAACCGCTACCACAAAAATCATTACCTGAATCAAGAAAGGAAATCCCTTTTCGGTCTGCAGCATAATATAGAAATCACCTGCCAACACCAAAATCATAACAAGCTGCAACAGCCAAATAACGGTAGCCTGCTTAAAATTCTCCTTGAAGGACTTAAAGTAACCTTTAAATACGTAGGTTTCCTCATCTCTTACGATTTTCAGACACATGTAGTGCAACGCGGTAAAGGATGCTCCCACGGTAACAACCGGGATGCAGCACACCAAGGTAATTAAATTCAGAATCATCAGGTCAGCCATTTTGCTGAGTCCCTGCATCAAAGGACTTTCGATACTTAAAAACTTCATATTTTTCACTCCTATCAAAAAGACGGCTAAGGCAGAGCCTTCACCATGGGGGTAATCCGAATTCCCGCCACAGACTGTTCGAATGCGGTCGCTCGAAACCCGAGTCTGCGATAAAATTCCAGGGCATTGGGAGCTGCATTTACCAGTAAGCTCTCCTCCCCCAGTTCATCATGGAGATATTCGGACAAGTGATTTACCAGGCTTCTTCCGATTCCGCAGAATTGGCAGTCTTCTCTCACGAACAGTAAAGAGAGGGTGTTGCCGCCCCGTACCGAGGCGACACCCACTATCTCTTCCTGTCTTCTGGCCACCAAAACCTGGTATTTTCCTGTTACAAAAAGCTGATAAAGCTTATCATCGGTTATAAAATCGAAGAAATTCTTTATGCCTTCTTTGGTGTATTCTTTCCCCTCATATTTCAGAAATGTTTTCCACACCATGGTCATGACATCCGACCATTCTTCCGTCTTTGCCCAACCGATTGAAATGGAATCCTGATTCATATACATACGAAATCACCTTAGCAAATCGGCGCACCTGCCGGCATTTGCTTTTCGGGCGTCATCAGTGCCAAATTGCCTTCTGCATCCTCCGCACAAAGAAGCATTCCTTCGGAAACCACTCCGGCCAAGGTTGCAGGCTTCAAATTCACGAGAACCATAACCTTTTTGCCAACCATCTCCTCGGGGCTGTAATATGCTTTAATTCCGGATACAATCTGCTTTACCTGGCTACCGATTTTCACCTGGCTGCAAAGTAATTTCTTGGATTTCGGAACCGCTTCGCAGGCAATGATTTCGCCTACCTGGAATTGAAGCGCCGCAAAATCATCATAACTGATTTCTGCCTTTGCCTCCACATCCATAACCGGCTCCTCTGCCTTTTCGGGCTCTGCCGCAATACCGTTTTCCCGCTCATATTCTGCCTTCTGTGCAGCCTGAATCTGAGCAACCTTTTCCAAAATAACTGCCAGGTCCTGACGGGCAAAGAGAATCTGCGGAGCATCGGTAACCTTTCCGTCACTTGCTCTTTGGCCGAACTGATTCAAGGTATCATAATCACGTGTGGTATCACCAATCTGCTCCAGAATTGACTTTGCGGTTTCCGGCATATAGGGTGCCAAAAGGTTTGCACCGATGGCGATGGACTCCAGCAAATTGTACATTACTTCGCTGAGACGGTCCTTCTTTTCTTCGGACTTGGCAAGTACCCAGGGCTCTGTCTCATCAATGTATTTGTTACATCTTTTAAAGATTGCAAAGACTTCGTCGATGGCATCCGCAATTTTCATAGCATCCATCTTTGCTGCAGCCTTATCTCTTGCGGCAGTTACCACCGCCTTTAAGTCCGCATCCACAGCGTCCTCCGCTCCGGTCTTCACTGCCAAACCGCCAAAGTATTTATTGGTCATGGAAATGGTTCTGTTTACAAGATTTCCCAAAACATTTGCCAAATCAGAGTTGAAACGTTCGGTAATCAGTTCCCAGGTAATGGTGCCGTCGTTTTCGTAAGGCATCTCATGCAATACGTAATAACGAACCGCATCCACGCCGTAAAGACCGATCAAATCATCTGCATAGATTACATTTCCTCTGGACTTACTCATCTTCTCACCGCCCTGAAGTAACCAGGGATGACCGAATACCTGCTTGGGCAGAGGCTCATTTAATGCCATCAGGAAAATCGGCCAGTAAATGGTATGGAAACGGATAATATCCTTTCCGATCAAATGTAAATCTGCCGGCCAAAGCTTCTGATACTGTTCCGTAGAATTGCCGTCTGCATCATAACCAATACCGGTAATGTAGTTGGTCAAAGCATCCAGCCATACATAAACCACATGCTTGTCATCAAAATCTACCGGAATCCCCCACTTAAAGGAGGTTCTGGATACACAAAGATCCTGAAGACCCGGAAGCAGGAAATTGTTCATCATTTCGTTCTTACGGGATACGGGCTGAATAAATTCCGGATGCTCGTTGATATGCTTAATCAAACGATCTGCGTACTTACTCATCTTAAAGAAATAAGCTTCTTCCTTAGCAGGCTTTACGTCTCTGCCGCAATCAGGACATTTGCCATCCTTTAACTGAGATTCTGTCCAGAAGGATTCACAGGGTGTACAATACATTCCCTCATAAGCTCCCTTGTAAATATCGCCCTGGTTGTACAGTCTCTTGAAAATTTTCTGTACCTGTTTCTCATGATCCGCATCCGTGGTACGGATAAACTTATCATAAGAAATGTTTAAGGAATCGCAGATTCCACGGATAATGCCGGCCACATTGTCTACAAACTCCTTGGGAGTAATCTCTGCTGCCTTTGCCTTCTCCTCGATTTTCTGTCCGTGTTCATCGGTTCCGGTCTGGAAGAAAACATCATATCCCTGCTGTCTCTTTAATCTGCAAATTGCATCTGCCATTACGATTTCATAGGAATTACCGATATGCGGCTTTCCGGACGTATAGGCAATTGCGGTTGTCAAATAATACTTTCCCTTATCTGTCATCTATTTCTCCTCCTAAAAAAATTTAAGGCCCGTCTTCCTACTATTTGTAAGAAGACGAGCCATCACTCGCGGTACCACTTCTCTTTACCCGTATCTTTCGATACAAGCCTCATCAGGTCAATAACCCTATTCGCTATAACAGGCGAAACCTGTCGCAGCCTAGCCGGAAACCCGATTCGGTGCGCTGCTCAGAAGCCATTTTCCACTTCCTTCTACCACGTTTCTCTCAGCAATGAAACGCTCTCTGTAAGGTGTCCCCAAAGTGTACTCTCTTCGTCAATGCCTTTCTTTCTTATCTATGTGTTAGATTAACACGCAGATCCGTCTTATGTCAATTATAAAATCATAACCTTTTTCGAAACAAATTCTAAACATTCATCGCCTTGTGGAAATCCTGAACATTCTTTTTGATATCATTCTTAAAGACTGCAGAGCCTGCAACAATAACATTTGCACCGGCTTCCAATGCCAAATGAACATTGTCTGCTTTGATTCCACCATCTACCTGAACATCCATTTCCAAGCCCATTTCCTGCAAAAGGGCGCGAAGCTCTTTCACCTTTTCCAGGCACTCCGGCATCAGCGACTGTCCACCAAATCCCGGAATAACCGTCATAATCAGTACCATATCCACCAAATGCAGGTAGGGCTTTAATGCAGACACAGCGGTATAGGGTTTAATTGCAATCCCCACCTTCTTGCCGTGCTTGCGAATCAGGCGAATGGTTCTCTCCGGATCCTTTGTAGACTCCAGATGAAAATCAATCAGATCCGCTCCGCATCTTGCAAACTCTTCCACATAACGCTCCGGCTGATCAATCATTAAATGCACATCAAAAAATAAATCCGTTTTCTTGCGAATGGATTCAATCACCGGCATTCCGTAAGAAATGCAGGGAACAAAATTTCCGTCCATTACATCAATATGTAAATAAGGGCATCCTGCCTCTTCCACTGAGGCAATATCCTCTCCCAATTTCCAAAAATCAGCAGATAAGATTGAGGGTGCTAAGATATTCATAGAATTCACACCATTCCTTCTACTCAAAGCTCATGCCTTGGGTGTTATCCATTCTATTTTATCAAAATCATACAATAATAGCAAGACCACAGACCTTGCTATTTTGCTTCCCAATTATTCTTTTATTGCCGAAATACCTATCCTTTCCATCCGTTCTGAAAGTTTATTTCAGGATGGTTAGTTTTCGATAATTTCCCTTACTGTCGTAGGAGTCCATCAAATGCTCATTGATTTCCTCCGGAGTTTTCTTTTGCTTGGTCATTTCCCGGTCCTGCTTCTTCTGCTGATACTGTTTCCCGGAAGTGTCCTGCTTCCTATGGAAATCATTCAGCTGTCCGAAACGCTTGGCCAAATGCCCGGTCACATCCAAAACCTTCAGTTTAAAACGATTCCACAGCCGAAGCACCGGGGAACCTGTATTTCCTTCCGCGGGGATCTGGTTCAGAGCCTCCCGCATGCTGTCCTGTGCCGGGTCCGAAACCGCCTTGTTTTCTCCGTTCCATATGCGAAGCATTACTTCTTTGGTGTTTTGAAATGCATTTCGAAACCAGTTGTTCTCTTTCTGTACAACTTCTTCCTCGGTCTCTTGTGTCCCCGTGGATAATTCCAGAATATCTTTTGGTTCCAAGGGATTCTCGGCCACAGTGCCCTCCGAAGTATTTTTCATGAACGCATTCTGTTGTGCCGTATAATTTGAAACCTTATGCATGGACATGTTTTGATATTGATCCGTAGAAATGCGCATGAATCTCCCTCCGTTTCTTCTATATTAAAATATATCGGACAAGTATGCAAGGAACTTTATGTAGTCTTTGGCCCCGCTTGTTTTCCAAATAAAAATAGCCTGACGGTTACCCGACAGGCCATTTCCATGATTTATTCGAACGACTAATTAGATAAATTCTTTTACGCTCTTGTAAACACCTGCTGCATCGAGACAATACTTCTCAATCAAAGCAGCTGCAGAACCGGACTCGCCGAAGATGTCCTGCATACCAAGCTTCTTTACAGGAGTAGGAAGTTTTGCAGAGAGGCAATCACAAACCGCACTTCCCAAACCGCCGATTACGGAATGCTCTTCTACCGTAACAACCTTACCGGTCTTCTTTGCACTGGCAATGATCAATTCCTCATCCAAAGGCTTGATGGTACAAATGTTTACTACTTCTGCATCGATTCCGTCTGCTGCAAGCTTCTCAGCTGCACCGAGAGCGGAGTCTACACAAATACCGGTTGCCACAATGGTAACGTCCTTACCTTCGCGAACAACGGTACCCTTGCCGATTTCAAACTTGTAATCGGGCTTGTCATTGATTACCGGAACTGCCGCACGTCCGAAACGGATGTATACAGGTCCTTCATACTCTAATGCTGCGCGAACTGCAGCTCTTGCTTCTACATCATCGGAAGGACACATTACTACCATACCGGGAATGGTACGCATTAATGCAAGGTCCTCATTACACTGATGAGTAGCACCGTCTTCACCTACGGAGATACCTGCATGGGTAGCACCGATCTTTACATTCAAATGAGGATAGCCTACAGAGTTACGTACCTGCTCGAAAGCTCTTCCTGCAGCAAACATTGCGAAGCTGCTGACGAAAGGAATCTTACCTACAAGAGATAAACCTGCTGCTACACCTACCATGTTACACTCAGCGATACCGCAATCGATATGACGATCAGGATATGCTTTCTTAAAAATACCGGTCTTGGTTGCTTCTGCAAGGTCAGCATCCAATACGACCAGGTTCGGAAATTCTTCTGCTAATTCTTTTAAAGCATTACCATAACTTTCTCTGGTTGCAATTTTCTTTACATCTGCCATTTTCTTTACCATGCCTTTCTGTAGCTTCGCTTATTTCAACTCTGCGCCGATTTTTTCAAGGTCAGCCATTGCAACTGCGTACTCCTCATCGTTCGGAGCCTTGCCGTGCCAGCCTGCCTGATTCTCCATGAAGGAAACTCCCTTACCCTTTAAGCTGTGAGCGATAATACAGGTAGGCATTCCCTTGGTAGCCTTTGCTTCTGCAAAAGCTGCACGAAGTGCATCAAAGTCATGTGCATCACAATTGATTACATGGAAGTTGAAGGCTTTGAACTTCTCATCGATAGGATAAGGAGAACATACCTTATCAATAGGTCCGTCAATCTGAAGATTGTTATTATCTACAATTACACAAAGGTTATCCAGTTTACGGAAGCCTGCGAACATTGCTGCTTCCCAAACCTGACCTTCCTGAATTTCACCATCACCAAGTACGGTATATACACGGAAGTCCTTGTTGTCCAGCTTTCCGCCAAGTGCCATACCAACTGCTGCGGAAATACCCTGTCCCAAAGATCCGGAAGACATATCTACGCCGGGAATATGAATGCAAGGATGACCCTGAAGGTAAGAGCCTAATTTTCTTAAAGTCTTTAAATCTTCTACAGGGAAATATCCTCTGTTTGCAAGTGCTGAATAAAGACCGGGAGCAGTGTGTCCTTTTGATAATACGAAGCGATCTCTGTCCTCTTTGTTGGGATTCTTGGGATCAATGTTCATTTCTTCAAAATAAAGATAGGTAAATACATCAGCTGCAGATAAAGATCCGCCGGGATGTCCTGCCTTTGCACTGTGAACTGCGGTTACAATGCCTTTGCGAACTTCATTCGCTGTTTTTTGCAGTTCTAAATTATTCATTGTCTCCTCCATTCTGCCTCCGGCAAGCCGGGGCTAACATGTAAAAATTTCACTCTCTATGATACCATAAAAAGCTTTTCTTTGCCACCGAAATGTTGCTATCGTCTATTCCAAAATTGCACGTTCCTACTGCTCTTTCTGGCCGTAGTAAGCGTTTGCTCCATGCTTTCTGTAATAATGCTTATCCTGAAGTTCCTGCGGTGCGGGAGCAATTCTGGGATTAATGGTCTCTGCACGATATGCCATCTTTGCAACCTCTTCCAAAACCACCGCATTATGAACTGCATCCTTTGCATCCTTACCCCATGCGAAAGGTCCGTGATTCTTGCACAGTACGGCCGGTACTGCCATGGGATCCTTGCCCATACGATTGAACTCGTTTACAATCAGATGACCGGTATTCTCTTCATATGCATCTGCAATCTCCTCTGCGGTCAGACATCTTACGCAGGGAACTTCACCGTAAATATAATCCGCATGTGTGGTTCCGTAGCAGGGAATTCCTCTTCCTGCCTGTGCCCAGCTGGTAGCATAGGAAGAATGGGTATGAACCACTCCGCCGATTTCGGGAAATGCTTTGTAAAGTTCCAAATGGGTAGCGGTATCGGAAGAAGGATTAAAACGACCCTCTACCTTATTTCCGTTTAAGTCCATAACCACCATATCTTCGGGCTTTAATTTCTCATAATCCACACCGCTGGGTTTGATAACGAAAAGTCCGCTCTCACGGTCAATTGCACTTACATTTCCCCAGGTAAAGGTAACCAGACCGTATTTGGGTAAATCCATATTTGCTTCGTATACTTTCTGCTTCAATTCTTCTAACATTTTTTGTACCATCCTATCTCGTTTTGACTGAATATACGCAAGAGAAAGGCATCCTTCCTTTTGAAGAACGCCTTCTCTATGTATCATTTTCCTTATTTCATGCCTACAACTGCTGCCTGCTCTGCAGGAAGAGTGCTTACATATTTTGCCACGAATGCATCAAAGCCTGCCACATCCTCTGCCTTAGGAGCAATGGTGGTACCGGTCTGACCGGCAAAGATACGATTGCTTAAGTAATCGGGAAGGGTCTCGCCTGCTTCCTTTTCCATCATATATGCAGCAAGAACTGCCATACCCCAAGGACCACCCTCGCTGGCAGTATCCATTACGGTAACCGGTGCATTCAAGGCTGCTGCCAGAATCTGCTGACCAACCACGGGAGTCTTGAACAATCCACCGTGACCCATCAGGGAATCCACTTCTACTTTTTCTTCCTTCAAAAGGATATCATTACCAACCTTCAATGCAGCAAGGGCGCTGTAAAGGTGGCTTCTCATAAAGTTTGCAAGGCTGAACTTTGCATCGGGCATACGTACAAACATGGGTCTGCCTTCGTTTAAGCCTACTACAGGTTCACCGGAGAAGCAGTTGTATGCTACCAGACCGCCACAATCACAGTCTGCCTCAAGTGCCTTTCTGTAAAGAGTACCGTACAAATCGTTCTTGTCAATCTTCATACCAAAGGTATCTGCAAACTCATCGAAGAGATTTACCCATGCATTCAAATCAGATGTACAGTTGTTGCAGTGAACCATTGCTACAGGCATACCGTCGGGAGTGGTTACCATATCGATTTCTTCGTAAGCCTTCTTCATTGCCTTCTCAAGTACTACCATGGAGAATACGGAAGTACCTGCGGATACGTTACCGGTGCGAACCTTTACACTGTTGGTTGCTACCATACCGGTACCTGCATCACCCTCGGGAGGACACATGGGAATACCTGCCTGCAAATTTCCGCTTACATCCAAAAGCTTTGCGCCTTCTGCCGTTAAACAGCCTGCCTTTTCGCCTGCATTCAGCACCTTGGGCAAAATATCTCCAAGCTTCCAAGCGAATCCCTCGCCCTTAACAAGCTCGTCAAACTGGCCAAGCATTTTTGCATCATAGTTTCCGGTTACGGAATCAATGGGGAACATTCCGGATGCTTCGCCCACACCAAGTACCTTCTCACCGGATAATTTCCAATGGATAAAGCCTGCCAGGGTAGTGAAGAATGTAATATCCTTTACGTGTGCTTCCTTGGAAAGAATTGCCTGATATAAGTGTGCAATACTCCAACGCTGAGGAATATTGAATCCAAACAAAGGACTAAGCACCTTGCAAGCCTCACCGGTCATGGTATTTCTCCAGGTTCTGAAAGGAACCAGAAGCTCGCCCTGTGCATCAAATGCCATATAGCCGTGCATCATACCGGAAAAACCGATGGAGCCGATGGTCTTTAAGGTGATGCCGTATTTCTCGGATACGTCCTTTAACAGGGATGCGTAGCAATCCTGAAGTCCGCCCCAAATATCTTCCAAACTGTAGGTCCAAATGTGATTCTCCAAACGGTTCTCCCAATCATGGGTACCCATTGCCACAGGTGCATGTGTCTCATCCACAAGAACTGCTTTAATACGGGTAGAACCAAATTCAATACCAAGTGCTGTTTTGCCAGCTTCAATCGATGCCTTACCGCTCATAGTAACCTCCGTTGTTTTGTATTTAAAAATGTGTAAATCAAAAATAACGCTTAATTTTCGCAGGGTCGTTTCGCGCTTCCAACGCCCGCAATCCTACAAATATCAGTATAAATGATTGTTGTTTTTTATGTCAACAATTCCCGGTGTCAAAAACATATTCTCGCAATATTCGGCATAAAATAAAGCAACATATTACTACTTAGGACCGCTCTCATGAAAAGGACTACTTCTCTGTCTCCCAAACAGCTTCTGATTTCCGTGGGCCTGTTGATTTGCTTTTGCTTAGCCATCTTTTTTCTCTTCTTTTTTCGGAAGGACAAACGGGCTTTTCAAAAGCTTACAAAGAATCTGTTTCTACAGGAAATGACTTCCAACACCCTAAATATGCATTACACCCTGGCAGACCCTGCGTCCTTCGGGATTCCCCGCACTTCCCCGGTTTTGTCCTGTTACCGGGAGAAGGGCGAGTTATCGGCCGCCGGGGAGCTTGCCGAATTTTTGGAAAGCCTTTCCGTCATTGATTCGGATAAGCTTTCCGCCAAAGAGCAGACCCTTTATGAACAAATGCAAACCTATTACCGCTTAAGCCAAAAGATGGCGGAATACCCTTATTTTGAGGAACCCTTTTCCGTCCACAGCGGCAGTCAGTCTCAGCTTCCCATTTTGTTATCCGAGTATACCTTTCGTTCCAAGCAGGACGTGGAAGATTATCTTTGTCTTCTCTCCCAAATCGACTCGGTTTTCCAATCTTACATCCTATACGAGCGAGAAAAAATGAACGCAAATATGGGCATGTCCGTCCAAAGCCTGGAGCAGATTTGTGGTCAATGTGACACTATTGTCACTTTAAGTGCTGTGAAGAATCAGACCCATTTTTTGCAGGATACCTTTACCAAGCGTCTGACCGGCCTTCGAAATCAGGGACTTTTAACCGACAGGGAATGCGACTCCTACGAGGAAAAACACAATGACATACTGGCTACCATAGTCGTCCCCGCCTATCATAATCTGAAGCAGGAGCTTCTGGCACTGAAACCACTATGCAGTAGTCAAACACCGAAAGGCCTGGCTTCTTTTTCAGGTGGTGAAGCATATTACAGCCTGCTCTTTCAGCGGGAGACTTCCACCGACCGGCCTTTGGAAGAAATCATCGAACTTTTAAAAGAACGCGTGCAAACGGATTACCGGGAAATCCGTCAACTTTTGGCCTTGCATCCGGAATGCAAAGAAGCCTTCCGGAAGGAGGACTTTAACCATCTGCCATATCGGGATGCCAAAACGATTCTGAAGGATTTGACCGACCGTTGCAGGGAGTCCTTCCCCTCTTTACAAACAGCAGATGGCTCTCCCACCGTTTTGGTCAAAACCCTTTCTTTAGGGCTTACGGAATACTGTGCCCCTGCCTTTTATCTCACCAGCCCGACAGACAATACTGACACAAATGTCATATATATCAATTCCGAAAAGATTCCCTCCGACCTGGATTTGTATACCACCCTTGCCCACGAGGCCTATCCCGGTCACTTATACCAAAATGTATTGACTTCCCGGCATTTGCAAAACGAAAACCCGGCCAGACTGCTTTTGTGGTACGGCGGTTTTTTGGAAGGCTGGGCACTTTATGTGGAATTTTTATCCTATGACTTTGCGGCACAGATTAAGGAAGAACAAGGGAACGCTACAGAGGCTGCCTGCGTTCGTTTGGAGCAAAAAAACCGGGACCTGCAGCTTTGTCTTTACACCTTGCTGGATATTGCAATTCACAAGGATGGAGCCGACCGGCAAAAAGTCACAGAGATTCTGGCTCCTTTCGGAATCACCGGGGAGGCCGTCATAAACTCGGTCTACGATTACATTGCACAAAACCCCTGCAATTACCCCAAGTACTATGTGGGGTATCTGGAATTCACCCTTCTAAAGGAGCAGGCAAGAAAAACCTGGGGGAACGAATACAGCGATTACCGTTTCCATGAATTTATTCAAAAAAACGGCCCCTGTGACTTTCAAACTCTGTCCCGCTGTTTGGGGTAATCTCTTGTCATTTTCTTGCAAAACATAGGGGTTTATGCTATGATATGCATAATATAGACTATGGAGAGGTCCGTACTCTTTTCCAAATCTTCAGGAGATTTTGAATGGCTCAAAATATATTCTGCACATTAACTCCCGAGCAGCGGGAATTATATATGGTTCAACCGGATGTCCTCCCTTCCTTCCAACGTTCTTTGGAAGGCGAGTTGGAGTTTTCTCAGTATGCCAAGGATTCTTCCTGCCGTTTCTGGCTGAATTGCCAGCCTGCCAGCTATGCAAATCATTGGCACACCGCTGTGGAAATTTTAATGCCTCTGGAGAATATTTACACCATCACCGTGCAGCATACGGACTATGTCTTAAATCCGGGTGATATCCTGGTTATCCCCACCGGTGTGGTACATTCCATTACCACCCCCGAAACCGGCTGTCGCTTCGTATACATGTTTGAGTTGGATTTATTTTCAAAGATACCCGGTTTCAACTATATTTTATCTTTGATGACCCAGCCGATCCTTATCACTCCCGAGGAGGATCCCGCCTTTTACGAGGCAGAAGCCTCTCTGATTCGCGAGCTGGCCACCTATTACTGGAGTGACGAAATTACCAAGGAGTTAAATATTTTTGCCGGCTTGTTGCGTTTCTTTGCCAAAATCGGTGAAAACAATATCAGCACCGCTCCTCCTTCCATCTCTACCTCTTCGAAGACCGGATCTTTGGTGAATCGTCTGTCCATGGTATTGGATTACCTGGACACCCATTATTCCGAAAGCATTACCTTGGAAGAAGCCGCCAGCATTGCCTGCTTCTCCAAGTTTTATTTCACGAGACTGTTTAAACAATATACCAACCAGACCTTCTATGATTACCTGAGTACCAAGCGTATCAAGGCAGCGGAACAGATGCTGATTGTACCCAATCTGGCTATCACCGAGATTTCTCTTAAGTCCGGTTTCTCCAGCTTGTCCTCTTTTAATCGTACCTTTAAAAGACTGAAGGGTTGTTCCCCTTCCGAATATCGCTCTCTTTACAGTCTGGTTCAACAGCCTCCGAAAAAATAAACAATTCGAGGTTTCCTATGGACCAATTACTTTTTAGTTTAAATGCCACCATTCCCGTTTTTCTGGTAATGGTAATCGGCTATATTTTAAAACAAAAGCATATCGTGGATGAACCGTTTGTCAAAACGTTGAATTCCTTTAATTATAAAATCACTCTTCCTGTATTGTTGTTTCGAGACATTGCAGAGAGTGATTTTTATAGCGTTTGGGACACCCGTTACGTCTTATACTGTTTCCTGGTGACTCTGACCTGCGTCATTGCCACCTGGGTAATTGCCGGCTTCCTCTACAGGGATCGGGACCGTCTGGGAGAACTGATTCAGGCCTCCTACCGAAGCTCTGCGGCAGTCCTTGGCATCGCCTTTATCCAAAACATTTACGGCAACTCCGGAATGGCTCCTTTGATGATTATCGGCACCGTCCCTCTGTACAACATTGCGGCGGTTTTGATTCTGTCCTTTACCGGCCCCGGGGAACACAGGCTGGATAAAGCTTCCCTTTGGAAGTCCATCCGTGGCATTCTGACCAATCCCATAATCCTGGGCATTCTCCTGGGAATGGCCTGCTCAGCCATGCGCATTCGCTTCCCCTTTATGGTGACCAAGACCATCCAGAACATTTCCGTCTTGGCTACCCCCCTGGCCCTTTTGGGACTGGGTGCCGGCTTCGAAGGTCGCAAGGCATTGAAACAGTTAAAGCCCACCGCCGTAGCCTCCTTTATTAAGCTGGTCCTTTGGCCCTGTCTGTTTTTGCCTTTGGCCATTTCCATGGGTTTTACCACAGAGAAGCTGGTAGCAATTCTAATCATGCTGGGATCCCCCACTACGGTCAGCTGCTATATCATGGCCAAAAATATGGGCCATGAGGGTACCCTGACCTCCAGTGTGGTGGTGACCACTACCTTTCTAAGTTCCGTTACGCTGACCATCTTCCTGTATATCCTGCGCACAATGCAATATATCTAAGACTTCTGTCATCACATCATATTACCTATCATCACGCTGGCAACGGTACCCGCTAGAATGGACAAAAGGGCACCGGCCAGCGTGTATCTGGTTTTGGATACCTTTACACTCAAAAAATAAACACTTAAGGTATAAAACAATGTTTCCGTACTGCTCATCACCAAAGAGGCGATGCGACCGATGGTGGAATCCGCTCCGAATTCCTTGTAAATATCCAGCAAAAGCCCTAAGGCCGCCGAGGAAGAAAACAGCTTTACCCCAAAAAGCGGAAGTAATTCTCCCGGCACTCCCAACCGACCCGTCAAGGGCAACGCCATTCGGCACAAAAGCTCCAACAGCCCACTGGCCCGCAAAATGCCTACACCAAACAAAAGCCCAATCATAGTGGGCAAAATATCCACCGTAATCTTGAGGCCCTCCTTGGCTCCATCCAAAAAGGATTCATAGCACTTGTCTTTTGCCGTAAAACCAAATCCCACAATCAGAAAAATCACCGCAGGAATAATAAAATTTGACACAGTTGTCATTTTTCTCTCCTTCCGGTGCGCCCAAACGTTCTACGTAACAAAATAAACACAATTGCCACCAGGGTACTGATTGCGGTTGCCGCAAGTGCCGGCGCAAGAATTTCCGCCGGATTGTTGCTACCGTACTGACTTCGATAGGCAATAATGTTCACAGGGACCAGCTGCAAAGAGGAAATATTCAAAATCAAAAAATCACACATTTCATCACTGGCAGTGGTCAATTCCTCTCCGGGTTTCAGTTTTTTCCCCGCTTCCTTCCGAAGCTCTTCCATTCCCTTTAGGCCGGCCGGTGTACAGGCCCATCCCAGCCCCAGCATATTGGCAATGATGTTCATGGCAATATACCCTCTGGCCGGATGCTCCTTGGGAAGCTTTGGAAACAGAAAGGTAAGTACCGGAGATAAGGCCCCCGTCATCTTATCAATCAGGCCGGAATTTTGTGCAATTCGCATAAGCCCCATCCACATAGCCAAAACTCCCGATGTCGTAATGCAAAGGCTCACTGCCGACTGCGCACTGTTTAAGGCCTCTGCCGTTAATTCCTCCATTCTCCCCGTAAACCCACCGTATAAAATACCCAGAAGAATCATAATTACCCAGATTTTATTTAACATAGAAAGCCGTTTTTTCTTTCAATATATGAGGCTGCGCGCAAAAACATACCCGAAAGGCTTCCTTCCAACCGTTCAATGCACAAAAAAGGCAAGACCCTTTTTAAGTCCTGCCTTAACGATTCTTTATGAAATTCTAACTGTTTAAGCTACTCCATTGTCCTGCATTGCTTTGATGATATCACCTACAGTAGTGATGTTCTCAAGCTCTTCCGCAGGAATCTCAATGTCATACTCCTCTTCGAAAGCCATTACCAATTCAAACAAATCCAGGGAATCTGCTCCAAGATCATCCTTGAAGGAAGTCTCCTCTGTAATTTCCATACCGCCTAAATTTAATCGTTCAACAATAATCTCTTTTACTCTCTCTAACATTGTAAACCTCCATGTGCACCCGATGTGCCGTAATTCGTAATTCATTCAAAGTATATGTTGCACTATTGTATTTGTCAAGGTAGCAGATATGTGCTTTTAGAAAAAATTTATAAAGTACACAATTTATTCGCATTTTCCGGAAACCGGCTGCACGATTCCCTTCTTTATCGTGCGTTTATTTCTATTGCAAAAAGGAAACTTATTTCGTATGATGTTTTTTGTATCAAACAACATTCAACAGATGAAAGGAGCGTTTCATTATGCCAAATGATTCCGCAAGAAACCGTAGAAACGGATTTGAGACAATGAACGGCGGTGCCGATTTCAAAAAGCAGGCACAAAAAAGCGGCAAATTCGTTGCCGTTGCTGTCGCTATGATCGCTGTACTGATTATTGTGTTCAATTCTTTCTATACCATTAAAGAACAGGAGCAGGCCGTATTGGTTACCTGGGGTAAAGCTCAGGCCGTTACCTCTTCCGGTCTTCATTTCAAAATTCCTTTTGTACAGGATGTAAAGAAGGTAAACACTACCATCCAGGGCTTCTCCATTGGTTACAATTTGGATTCCAACCTGTCCAATGAGTCCGAATCCCTGATGATTACTTCCGATTACAACTTTGTAAATGTAGACTTCTTCGTAGAGTATCGCTACTCCGAGCCGGTAAAAGCTGTTTACGCTTCCCGCAAGCCGGTGGAAATTTTAAAGAATATCAGCCAGAGCTGTATTCGTTCCGTTATCAGCAGCTACACCGTAGACGATGTTCTTACCACCCGTAAGAACGAAATCCAGTCCAAGATTAAGGAGCAAATCATTGCCGGATTGGATGCACAGGATATCGGTGTACAGCTTGTAAACATTACCATTCAGGACTCTG
>DCGY01000020.1:16632-37078 GCA_002314715.1 Lachnospiraceae bacterium UBA1766
TGGAAGCCTTCAAGGCCGTTGAAACCGCAAAGCAGGGTAAGGAAACCGCACTGAACAATGCTTACAAGTACCGTAACGAAATGCTTCCTTCCGCTCAGGCAAAGGCCGATGGTATCATTAAGGATGCCGAGGCGCAGAAGACCGAGCGTGTCAATGAAGCTACCGCACAGGTTGCACGTTTTAATTCCATGTACGAAGAGTACATCAAGAATCCCGAAATTACCAGAGAGCGTATGTTCTATGAATATATGGAAGAAGTTCTTCCCGGCTTAAAGATTGTAATTGAAAGCCCCAGCGGAAGTACTCAGACCGTATATCCTTTGGATTCTTTTGCAACTACCACCATCACCAACCAGGGACAATAAGGAGGAAATACCATGAAAAAAGTTAGAAATACGGTTTTAATTATTGTAATCGTTATCGTTTGCTTTATCAGTTCTTCCTTCTTTGTAGTGACCAACGAAAACGAATACAGCTTAATCAGACAATTCGGCAAAATCGATCACATTGTTTACGACGCCGGTCTCTCCACCAAGATTCCTTTTATCCAGAGTGTAGATACCCTTCCCAAGAATGTATTGATTTATGACCTTTCTCCTTCCGATGTCATTACCAGTGATAAGAAGACCATGATTTGCGACAGTTATATTTTATGGAAGATTGTAGATCCTCTGAAATTTGCTCAGACCCTGAACTCTTCCATCACCAATGCAGAAGGACGTTTGGACACCGCTGTTTACAGTTCCACCAAGAATGTTATCAGTAGTACTACCCAGGACGAAGTTATTTCCGGTCGTGACGGTACCTTAAGTGCTGCGATTGTCGAGAACATCGGTGATAAATTAAGCCAGTACGGTATCGAACTTTTGGACTTCCAGATCAAGCAGTTAGACCTTCCCAACGACAACAAGGCGGCTGTTTACGAGCGTATGATTTCCGAACGTGAAAATATTGCAGCTTCCTATATTGCAGAAGGTAATTCCGAAGCACAGATTCTTCGAAACGATACCGACAAGGAAGTTACCGTGCTTCTTTCCAATGCACAGAAGGATGCTGAAATCCTCATTGCAGAAGGCGAGGCAGAGTACATGAAGATTTTGTCTGAGGCCTATGCAGATGAATCCAGACAGGAATTCTACTCCTTCGTAAGAAGCCTGGATGCCTTAAAGGTTTCCATGACCGGTAGCAACAAGACCGTAATCCTCTCTTCCGATTCCCCTATTGCACAGATCTTCTACGGTAAATAAAAATAGACAGGAAAAATCCCGGGTGGTGGAAGCACCCGGGATTTTATGCTTTGTGTGAGTCGCAGCACACAAGCATCTATATAAAAGAGATAGGATAAAAGCTACTCCACATCCTGTAATGCTGCGAAATCTTCTTCGCCTGTACGAACCTTAACAACTTTATCTACGTTATATACGAAGATCTTTCCATCTCCGATATGACCGGTATAAAGTGTTTTCTTTACGGTTTCGATTACATCACTTACAGGAATCTTACTTACGACAACCTCAACTTTTACCTTCGGCAATAAGGTGGCATCCATCTCAACACCACGATATCTTTCGCCGGCACCCTTCTGAATACCACAACCCATTACCTGAGTCATTGTCATACCGGTTACACCAAGGTCGTTCAAAGCCTTACGTAATTTCTCATATCTGGACAACTTTGCAAGAATTACAACATTGTAGATACCACTGGTAGAAGCTACAGGAGCCTGCATAACAGGAACAGCTGCCTTCTTCTGTACATCGGAAGCCTTTTCGTAATCAGAAGTACCAAGATCGGTGTTTGCATTTTCTTCCATGGTCATGGTATTTGAAATATCCATGATACTGAAGCCTGCATATGCAGAAGGAAGACCATGCTCGGTAGAATCCAAACCAATGATTTCTTCCTCTTCGGAAACACGAAGACCAAAGATTGCTTTGATTACTGTGAAGGTAATGGTAATAGCAATTGCAGTAAAGGCAATGATGATTACCATACCAAGTAACTGAATACCCAACTGTTTAAATCCACCGCCGTAGAAAAGACCTTCGCCGGCGATCTGGTTTGCGCCAAAGTTTACGCCATCGCCATAACCTCTTGCAAATGCAGGAGCGGTCTCGGTAGCAAATAAACCAACTGCGATGGTACCCCAGATACCGTTCATGCAGTGAACTGCTACAGCACCTACAGGGTCATCAATATGTAAAACATTATCTAAGAGCCATACACCAAATACTACAAGGAAACCGGATACAATACCAATTACGATAGAACCAAAAGCATCACAAACATCACAAGGAGCGGTAACTGCTACCAAACCGGCCAGAGATGCGTTCAAACACATGGAAACATCGGGTTTACCGTATTTAATCCAGGTAAAGATCATACATACTACAGTAGCAACTGCAGGAGCAATGGTAGTTGTTACAAAGATTGCACCAAGTTCATCTACACTTACAGCAGCTGCGCCGTTGAAACCATACCAGCCTAACCAAAGAATAAATACACCAAGACATCCAATGGGAAGGTTATGTCCGGGGAATGCATTTACTTTTGTAATATTTCCTGCTTTATCCTTGGTAAATTTACCGATACGGGGACCAACCATCTTTGCACCGATGATTGCACAAATACCACCAACCATATGGATACAAGCGGAACCTGCGAAATCATGGAAGCCCATCTGAGCCAGGAAGCCGCCGCCCCATGTCCAGTGTGCTTCAATCGGATAAATCAAACCGGAAATGATTGCGGAATATACACAGTAGGAAAGGAACTTTGTTCTCTCTGCCATAGCACCGGATACGATGGTAGCTGTGGTAGCACAGAATACTAAGTTGAAAATAAAGTTGGACCAATCAAAACTTTCAAAAGAGGTAAATACATCAAATCCGGGTTTACCAATCAAACCTACGATGTCCTCACCCAAGAACAAGCCAAAACCAATTAAGATAAATGTGATGGTACCGATACAAAAGTCCATCAAGTTCTTCATCAGGATGTTACCGGAGTTCTTCGCTCTGGTAAATCCTGTCTCTACCATAGCGAAACCTGCCTGCATCCAGAACACCAATGCTGCGCCGATCAAAAACCAGACGCCAAAGACTTCACTGTTTATTGCACTTAAAATCTCTTCATTCATAAGTCTTCTCCTCCTTATTCTTTTTATCCCTTCGATTTGTCTTTCATCTCTCCTTTAAATGAAAAGAGGCGGTGCAAGAACCATTCATGCTTCTTTGCACCGCCATTTTGTCTGCTTTGTTCAACAGGTATTTGCGCGCGACTTCTGTTTCCCTACGCTACGACAACTGTTTTACAAATCGAATTATTCAGGATAATACAAAAGGCACTACGAGTTTTCGTAGCGCCTTTGCTTTGTTGAGTTGAAGTATAGCACTGTTGTATTTCACTGTCAATCATATTTTTCAAAAAATTATTATTGACTTTTTATAATTTGCGAATTATATTGAGTGTATTAAGACAACTAATACACTCAAGCAACACAGGAGACGATTTATGATTGTACTGGATTATCGGGATAACCGCCCGTTGTACGAACAGGTTACCGAAAAAATAGCACACCTAATAATATGCGGCGCATTGGAGTCCAATTCCAAGCTTCCATCTGTCCGTTCTTTGGCCATGGATTTATCCGTCAATCCCAATACCATTCAGCGCGCCTATGCTCAGCTGGAGCAGGACGGCTACATCTACACTGTGCTTGGTCGCGGAAATTATGTATGCGGCAACAACGAATGGAAGGATTCCAAGCTGAGAGAATTGTCCAGGGAATTGGAACAGGCTATGCGAAAAGCGAAGGAAGCGGGGCTTACCTTGCAGGAGGTAACCGCCATGGTTGACACCGTTTACGCTTCCGAAGAGGGGGAAACAAAATGATTGAAATAAAGAACGTATCCAAACAATTTGGCGACATCATCGCCTTAAACAATATTACTGCTTCCATAGAAGAAGGTCACGTATTCGGCCTGATCGGTACCAACGGCGCCGGCAAAAGTACCTTAATGCGAAGCATCTGTGGCATTTATGAACCGGACCGGGGTTGCATTCTGGTGGATGGGGAACCTATTTACGAAAATACTGCCATGAAATCAAAAGTCTTTTTTATTTCCGATGACCAGTACTTCTTCCGAAACGGAACTCCCATGGATATGGTTCGCTACTATCAAACCTTTTATCCGGATTTTGATTTGAAACGTTTTAACAGTCTGATGGAAAGTCTCCAATTAAGCACTACCCGAAAGATCAATACTTTTTCCAAGGGAATGCGCAAGCAGCTTTCCGTCATGTTGGGCGTAAGCTCTAATGCCAAGTATCTTCTGTGTGACGAAACCTTCGACGGATTGGACCCGGTAATTCGTCAGGCCATTAAACGTTTGTTTATCCGGGAAATGGAAGAAAACGGACTGACACCCATTATTGCCTCCCATAACCTTCGGGAATTGGAGGATATCTGCGAGCACGTGGGCCTGTTACACAAGGGCGGCATCCTTTTCTCCCGGGATTTGGAAACCATGAAGCTTGGCATCTTCAAATTACAATGTGTTTTGAAACACCCGGAGCAGATTCAGCAAATCGCGGAACAATTCCCGATTTTGAAACAGGAAATGCGGGGTATGCTTACCACCTTAACGCTTCGCGGGGAAAGCAGTCGAATTTCCAAACTGCAGCAGGAACTGGAACCGGTCTTTTGGGAACTTCTTCCTTTAACCTTGGAGGAAATCTTTATCAGTGAAATGGAGGTAAAGGGCTATGACTTCACCAATCTCTACCAATAAAATATCTTATCGACAGTGCATTTTAGAGACAGCCCGTCACGAAATCTGGATGATGGTTCTTTCTGTATTGGCCAATATCATTTTAGGGCCAATCAGTACTCTGTATTCCATAAACACCCGCATCGACCAAAAAACGGCGCGTTTTCATTACATTTGCGAATATTTGAACGAAATTCAATTATTCTCCCAGGTTTTTATCGCCTTTGCAGGCGCTCTCATTGTAGGAATATTTATCTTTCGCTTTTTGTTTAATCGTCGAATGGTAGATTTATATCATAGCGCACCGATTACGCGTGGAAAGCGTTTTTTCTGCACCTGGCTTACCGGTTTCCTGATTTGGTTCCTTCCGTATATTGTATGTGATATTTTGTCCGGTGCCTTATTACTGGCTCTCTGCCGGCTCCCTCTTCCATATGTTTGGAAAATTCTTGGAATTTACGGGGCAAACTTCTTTGTCTCCCTTTTGACCTTCCTTATGGTATACCACGTATGTCTGGTAGCAGCCATGCTTAGCGGCAATGTATTAAATGCCATTGTAAATTCCTTTACCTTAGGCTTGATCGCTTTTGCCGCTTATATGACTTACCTCTTTGGAATGGATATTTTCTTTCAAAGCTTTTACCGTTCCTCACTGGAGGTCCTGACCAACTGCGCCTATGTGCTTTCTCCCATGGCCGCACCTGTTTTATTATGCATACATCGTTCCCAGAGTCTGGGAAACAACTTCTATTCCGCCTTAATCATCGGAGGTTCCTTACTGTCTCTTTTGAATGTTAACCTGGCTTTTTTGATTTATCGAAACCGAAAGAGTGAAATCTCCGAAACCGGTACTCCCTGCAAATGGATTCAGACCCTGTTTCGTTGCTCGCTTAGTTTTCTGGGCGGATTGGTTATTTCCTTCTTTTTTATCATGGTCACCTCCGCCACAAACCGGTTTGCATGGGGTATTGTAACACTTGTACTGGGCAGCATTATATTATTTGCTCTGTTGAATATTTTTTATCACTATAATTTTAAGTCCATCATTTGTCACAAAAGACAATATTGCCTTGTACTTTGCGGGGCACTGGCAGTACTGTTCGTGGGACATTTTGATCTTTTGGGGTATGAATCCTATCTTCCCAAAAAGGATCAAATAATCGGGGCGAATATTCAAATCCCACGCTTTATGAATTACTATTATATCAACATGCCCACTAACGATTGTATAGACAGTCTGGAGAAAGAGGAATTAACCAATTCCCCCTTATTCACCAATTCAGAGGCCATTTATGAAATCTTACAGACATTAATTGAAGACAGCGATCCCGATTCCTATGATTCCGAAACAGAGATTTCTTATTTGGACAGTATTGGGAACACGATGTACTATCGAAACAGCGAAACGGTATATGTCTGCATTCATACCAGGCAGGGTTCCTATAACCGCAGATATTCCATCAAGGACATCCATTTGGAGGCTCTGCGTCCCTTCATCGAAAACGAGGAGTACATCCAATACTATTATCCTATGGAAAGTGACCGGCTTTCTCTTCCGGACAGTATAACCCTTGGCACAAAATATCAATCACTTCGGATTGAAACCCCGGAAAAAATCCGTCAGCTGTTAGATGCCTACCAGGCTGATTTTCGTCGGAATCAAACAATGGAATACCTGGACAATTCCATATCTTCCATGGAGGATTTGTGTCTGAATTATATCAGTAATCAGGACGATTTACCTGAATGGGACCGTACCGAATCTTATTACTACGGTATTTCCCCCTGGCACACAGAGACAATCGCCTTATTAAACAGCTGGTTTCCCAATATCGTCCTGGGCGTCAGTGATTTCACCATCAATTCCATAGACTGCTATGCATTCATTGATGACTACCCGGGGACTACCCCATTGGACATTTTACTCGCTTACTTTGGTTACGAGAGCGACAAAACCCCGATTACGGACATTCCCTTCTTTACCAAACTTTATGCGAACGGAATTAACCGCTACAATATTCCATTAACTGCAAAAGATATCGAAGAGATGGGGGACAATTTCCGCATCGGATACTTCTCCGTAAAGCCCTCTGACCCTTACGTAGAGTGCGGTATCGTCACACTCTCCGACGGTTTTCCCTATCCCCTGTATGTCAAATTGGGAACCCTTCCCACTTCCCTTATTGATGCAGCCGTTCCTGCAGAAAATAACAATTACGTTTACACAGACCGGGTTCTCGAATAAATGCAAAACCCCCTTTGAATTCTCTCCTGTATCTTCGGAGAATTCAAAGGGGGCTTTTATTATCTTATGTATTATTTTCTCTTCTTACTTATGATTTCTTCTTTCGTTCAAAATAACTCTTCACTTCTGCCACTACCACACCATTTAAGGCAATCAAAGCAATCAGATTGGGAAGTGCCATCAAACCGTTAAAGATATCTGCGATTGTCCATACCGCAGATACGGTAAAGTAAGGTCCGATAAAGATTGCCAAAATATATAACCAGCGGTATCCGTTCACAATTCTCTCATTACCGTTTGTCAAATATTCCAGGCAACGTTCACTGTAATAATCCCATCCGAGAATTGTAGTGAAGGCAAAGAATACAAGACATACCATCAAAATCAGGGAAGCAACCTGACTGGGGAAAGGAAGACCCATCTGGAAGGCCTTCGTTGTAACCGCCACACCTTCCAGGCCCATATCCCATGCGCCGGTAATAACAATGGTAAGACCGGTTAAGGTACAAATGATTAAGGTATCAATAACTGTTCCAAGCATAGATACAAGACCCTGCTCTACCGGTTCATTGGTCTTTGCTGCAGAAGCTGCAATGGGTGCACTACCAAGTCCTGCCTCGTTAGAGAAAATACCGCGGGCAATTCCCTTCTGCATTGCAAGAATAACCGCGCCCAAAGCGCCGCCGGCAGCAGCGCGCATACCAAATGCACTTTCTACAATTTCAACGAAGGCTGCAGGAACAGCCTTAATATTGCAAATCACAACCAAAAATGCAGTTACCACATAGAGAACCGCCATAAAAGGAACTACAATCTCTGCAACCTTGGAAATACGCTTCAAGCCTCCGATAATAACCAGACCTACACAAATTGTCAAAATGACACCGGCAATCATAACCGCATAAGAATATCTTCCGCCCAGCATTTCTACCGCATGAACCTTCTCCGGATCAAAGAAATTGCTGATTGCCGCGGTAATACCGTTTACCTGGGTAAAGGTACCGATTCCAAAAAGACCTACACCTACACCAAAGAATGCAAAAACCTTTGCAAGCCATTTCCAATTCTTGCCCATACCATTCTCAATATAATAGAAAGGTCCGCCAAGAATATGACCGTCTTCATTGACCACACGGAATTTTACCGCCAACATACACTCAGCGAATTTCGTAGCGGTTCCAAGCAATGCAGCTATCCACATCCAAAATAACGCACCGGGGCCACCTGCCACAATCGCGGTTGCCACTCCTACGATATTACCGGTACCGATGGTAGCGGAAAGTGCAGTACACAAGGCTCCGAAACGGCTGATTTCACCGTGATGACCATCCTTATCTTCCGTAAACATCAACTTGACGCCCTTGCCAAGTTTGGTAATCTGTAATCCTTTTAATCTTGCAGTCAAAAAGATTCCGGTTACGAGAATCATGACGATTAAGGGAATGCCCCATACGAAATCATCAATTTTCCCAAGTACACTGTTAATTGTTGCTAACATTTTTCCTCCTTCTTCCACTCTTTAGAGGTTTGAACCAGGGATGCACGACTCTCATCCCGTAAAATGGCCGAAAAAATAGAGCTGATGTTTGGTCAGCTCCAGAGTTTCATTCACTTTACATGCTCTGTCCTTTTGCCTGAGAGATTAGCAAATAATTGCTGTACACCTTCGGCGCCTTTCCAAAAAGAATCTAAGGACTCTCCAGAGTAGTTGTTCAATTATGTTGTTCAGTTTATCATAAAAAAAACAAAAATACAATCGTTTATTCCAGAATGCGCTTGTCCATAAGAAAATATTCCCGGTCGTTCATTTCATGAATCCTTCTGGGCATGAATCCAAGATTTCCCAAAACATGTAATGATACTGCATTTTCCGGCTCCACAAAGGCAATGATTTTCTTGTATTCCAACTCCCTTTGTGCAAACGCCAGTACAGCCGTGATTGCCTCTGTGGCATACCCCTGACCCTGCCATCTCTTTCCGATTACAAATCCAATCTCCGGAAGTTCAAATCCGTCCCTCGTATTTAAGCCTGCTCTTCCGATGATTTTTCCGGTAGCGCGCTCTATGACGGTCCAAATTCCGAACCCGTAAAAGCCATACATGTTGCGAATATACTCTCTGGTATACTCGATTTCCTTCTCTCTTTCAAACAAGGGCTCGGTGTAAGCCGTAATCTCCGGATCCTGATAAATTTGAAGAAATGCATCCACATCCTCCACCCTGGTCTCCCGAAGATAGAGCCTGTCGGTCACCGCAATATCCCACGGAATGTCATGATAGCGACGATATACCCGCTCAACATATTCCGTATCCAGTGCCTCCGCACCCAGGCACACATAGGGTGTTCCGAAAAAATCTTCCCCCTTGTTTGTGGAATGTTCATAGGCAAGTACGGGGAGCAAAAAAGCCGCCAGTGTCTTGGCCAGTCTGCCGGAATCCACCACAAAAAGCATTCCCTCCGTAGAATCATCGCAGGCATGTTGCCGTATGGATGCCTCCTCCAGATACTCTACGGCAATCTCCGGATTGGCATAGGCAAACTGCTCTTCCAGTCTTTTTTGTTCGTCCTTATCCGTGATACAAAACAGCAATCTCTTCAGGTAGTACACGAATATCTTCCCCCTTTACTATCCGGTAAAAATAGGTTACAATAGATGTAATTTCGAAGTATATTTTCAGTGTACTCGACTTTACTTTGTTTTGCAAATACGTTTTATTCAGAAAGGAAACGAAAATGGCACAGAATCCTATTGTTACCATTACTACCGGAAATGACGAAGTCATTAAATTAGAATTATATCCCGAGATTGCACCAATCTCCGTTAACAATTTTATTAGTCTTGTACAGAAAAAGTATTACGATGGATTAATTTTCCATCGTGTCATTAAGGGCTTCATGATTCAGGGTGGATGTCCCGACGGAACCGGTATGGGTGGCCCCGGCTACAGCATTAAGGGCGAGTTCGCAGCTAACGGCGTGAAGAATGATTTGAAGCATACCGAAGGCGTTCTCTCCATGGCAAGAGCTATGAATCCCAACTCTGCCGGAAGCCAGTTCTTCATTATGCACAAGAACAGCCCTCATCTGGATGGTTCCTATGCTGCATTCGGTAAGGTAATCGAAGGCATGGAGGTTGTAAATAAAATCGCGGAAACTCACACCGACTTCAGAGACAGACCCTTAACCGATCAGGTTATGAAGACCGTAACCGTAGATACCTTTGGTGTGGATTATCCCGAACCCGAAAAAATGTAATTTCAGGCAATTGTGAACAGAAATCGTTACGAAAGCAATGATTTCCCCAATATGAGGCACATTTATTTTGAAAAAGTGGCCGGTTTTCGGCCTTGTTCATATTTTGTTTACAAATAGTTAAATGTATATTAAAGAAATAAACATTCTTTAGACAAAACTATTGCGTATACTTAAATCATAGAAAACAAACGAGTGAACAACAGTTTATTTTTTATAATAAATAACTTTTTCATAATAAATGCCAAGGAACTTCGGTCCCTTGGCATCCTCCCTATTATAGCCTATTTCTTATTTTTTCCATATTCCATTTCATACCCCAAAAAAAGAGCTTAGACATTTGTCTAAGCTCTTTTGCTGTATTTCTTTATTCTTAAAATCAAACTACAATTCCCTGTCGCCTTTAGCGCCAGTCGTAGCTTCGCTTATGCCTGGCCAACAGATCCGAATAATTCCATCTTCTCTTTAACGGTAGCCTTGATTGCTTCAAAACCGGGAGCAAGAAGCTTACGAGGATCAAATCCCTTACCTTCAAGATCCTTTCCAGCCTCAATATACTTACGGGTAGCTTCCTGGAATGCAAGCTGGCACTCAGTGTTAACGTTGATCTTAGAAACACCAAGGTCAATTGCCTTCTTGATCATATCAGCAGGGATACCGGTACCACCGTGAAGAACGAGAGGAAGAATTCCGGTTTCTTTCTGAACTGCATCAAGAGTCTCAAAGCTAAGTCCTGCCCAGTTTGCAGGATATTTACCATGGATATTACCAATACCTGCTGCAAGGAAGTCAACGCCAAGGTCTGCAATCATCTTACATTCCTTAGGATCTGCGCATTCGCCCATACCTACAACGCCATCTTCTTCACCACCGATAGAACCAACTTCAGCCTCGATAGAAAGTCCCTTACCATGAGCTGCCTTTACAAGCTCGGTAGTCTTCTCAATATTCTCAGCGATAGGATAATGAGAACCATCAAACATGATAGAAGAGAAACCAGCCTGAATACACTTGTAGCATCCTTCGTATGAGCCGTGATCCAAGTGAAGAGCTACGGGAACATCAATATCAAGTCCCTTTAACAAACCGTTAACCATACCAACTACGGTATCATAACCGCCCATATACTTTCCGGCACCTTCGGATACACCGAGGATTACAGGGGATCTTAATTCCTTTGCGGTCAATAAAATTGCCTTTGTCCACTCAAGGTTGTTAATGTTGAACTGACCTACTGCATAGTGGCCTGCCTTTGCTTTCTTAAGCATTTCTGTTGCAGAAACTAACATTTCATTTTCCTCCATATAATACTTTTATTTATTTCTGTCCGGTTCTAAATCGTCCCAAACAGCTATATCCTTTGTAAATATATCATATCCTACGGAAAAAGGAAAGATATTTGTTTTCCCTATTTCACCATAATATCGATGGCCTTATGCATATTCCGGATGACCACCTTCTCATGGCTTCCGCCGTTCTCACCATCCAGCGTCCAGGAAACAGCCTCTTCACTCTCCAGAGTAAGCTTTGCCGTCCGGAAGCAGTACATGGAATTGGTGTCAATATTTCGGTTCAATAAGGAGAACAGAATATTATTTAATTCAATGGGATTTCGGGGGCGTTTAATCAGTGTCACCTCGAACACACCGTCATCCAGTTTCACGGACTTGCCGGTAATATTTTTAAATCCGCCAACGGAAACCGAATTGGTAATCATTCCAAAAATAAAATCATCCTCGATTACCGTATCATCATATGTCACCTTCATGGGGAAGGAACGAATGCTCTGCAGACGCTTGGCTCCCTCCAGCACATAGGCCATATGTCCCAGCATATTTTTCATATCCTGATCTGTTTCGTAGGACACATCGGTGAACAGTCCGAAGGCCGCAATGTATACAAATACATCCCGATTAAACATCCCTACATCACAGGGAAATGCACGACCATTCACCGCCACCTCTGCTGCCTTTAGCATACTCTTGGGCAAGGAAAGACTCCCTCCGAAATCATTGGTGCTTCCTGCCGGAATATAGCCAATGGGGGTACGAAAACCGCTTTGAATCATTCCGGTAACCGTTTCATCCAGGGTGCCGTCTCCGCCGCTACACACCACCAGGTCATAGTCCTTATTTCGATCTCGTACAAATTCTCTGGCATCGTCCCGCTTTGTTGTAGGTGCAATGTGTATTTCATAATCCTTTGCAGCAAATACATCCAAAATGTCCGCCAATTTGTTTTTTATCTGCGCTTTACCGGATTTTGGATTGTACACAAACAACATTTTTTTCTTCATAAATATCCCACCTTTTTTACAGCTACTCCTTTATCCGGAAGAAATGCCTTCGTTTTGCGACTTTTTCGAAGGCGCTTTGTTTCCTTCCGAGCGAATATAAAAGGCAGCGTTAATGATTCATTAACCCTGCCCCCTCATTTGTATGAATTTATTTGGTCTTTCCGCCAAGAAAAGCTTCGATGGCATTTACTGCATCCTGCTCATCTTCCCCTTCTGCTGCGATTTCCAAAGACTCTCCGTTTATCAGTGCCAGGGTCATCATTCCCATAATACTCTTCGCATTGATTTTCTTTCCTTCGGAAAGAATATAAACCTTACTGTCATACTTGCTTGCTTCCTGTACCAAAAGGGCTACAGGTCTTGCGTCCAAACCGTTCTCTAACTGAACCTGAACTTCTTTTTTAATCATAACTTCCTCCTCGTTATAGGCGAATTGACTCTGCCAATTCACAAAGCTTACGCAATCTGTGATTGACGCCGGATTTGCCAATGGCCGGATCTAAAAGTTGCCCCAACTCTTTCAAAGAGCTTTCCGGATAATCCAGTCGAACCGCCGCTATTTCCCGTAGTGCCATAGGAAGATTTTCAAATCCATAATAATCCCGAATATACTCGATATCCTCTATCTGCTTTGTTGCAGCATTTACTGTCTTGGTGATATTGGCCGCCTCGCAATTTACCTTTCGATTAATGGAATTTCGCATTTCTTTTACGATACGAAGGTTCTCAAAATCCATCAGGGCTTTATGCGCCTCACAAACATTCAGAAGGTCCACGATGGCAGATCCTTCCTTTAAGTAAACCACGTAATACTTTTTGCGGTGGACAATTTTGACTGCAATATCAAAGTCCGCCAAAACTTCCTGCAGCTGCAATGCAATATCTTCTCTGTCACATACAAACTCCAGATGATAATGCTTTTGGGGATCGTTGATGGAACCACAGCTTAAAAACGCGCCTCTCAAGAAGGCCCTTTTACAGCATGCATTTTTTAAAAGGAGTGGTGATACAACCTCTTCCAGGTCACCGATTTTCGAGAAAACAGCTTGAAAGCTCTCCTCATCCAAATCCAAACCAGTCTCTATATTAAATGTTTTTTTCAATAATGTAAAGCCTTTTCTTACAATCAGCATATTTTCTGTCTGAAAACCGATGGTATATTTCCCATCTGCTCCGATTCCGTACTGACCGCAAAAATGCATAATTGCCGCAAGCTCTGCCAGCTGACAATGCCTTGCACTACTGATATGTCCCGCTAATTCTTCTTTTACATCACTGGAAAACGACATACCTAAGACCTTCCGTTGTTAATATCTCTGTGATAAAGTTTCATACCATACTGGCCCTGATTTTTCATGTGGTCATAAATTTCATTGGCCAACGTAACGCTTCGGTGCTTTCCACCGGTACAGCCGATTGCAATCACCAAACGATTCTTTCCTTCTTTTACATAGTTTGGCATCAGGAAGTTCAACATATCCAAAAGCTTTTCCAGGAAATCTTTGGACTCCTGAAAGCTCATTACATAATCGCTGACTTCTTTATCGTTACCGGTTTTCGGACGCATTTCTTCTATATAAAATGGATTGGGAAGAAAACGCACGTCAAAAACCAAATCCGCATCGGAAGGGATTCCGTTTTTGAAGCCAAAGGACATTACCGTTACCATTAGGCTGTTATATTCCTCGTTGCTCACAAAAATGCGGTCCAGCTCTTCCTTTAACTCTCTGGTCAAAAGGTTGGAGGTATCGATAACATAATCCGCCGTTTTTTTGATTTTCTCCAAAACCTTTCGTTCCTTTTGTACGCCCTCTTCTACCCGGCCGTCCTGGGAAAGCGGATGGGAACGTCTGGTTTCCTTGTATCGTTTGATCAGCGCATCATCGGAAGCCTCCATAAAGAGAATTTCGATGGAATAATCTCTTTTCCGAAAGCTCTCCAAAATTCGTGTTGCATCCTCGAAGGACTGATCCGCACGTACGTCCAGGCCAAGCGCCACCTTATTGATTTCGCTGTTTGGCATCATAATCAACTCTATAAACTTATCTACAAGAGAAACCGGTAAATTATCCACACAATAATATCCCGCATCCTCCAGCATTTTCAGCGCGGTTCTTTTCCCGCCGCCACTCATTCCGGTAACTACGACGAAACGCATAATTTTTTCTCACATTCCTACTCTAAAATAATGACTTCCGGCTCCAGCCGTACATCAAATTGATCGTAAACTCTTTCCTGAACTGTTTTCATCAACTGCCTGATATCCGCCGCGGTTGCATTCTCTTTGTTAATGACAAAGCCGCAATGCTTCTCGGAAACCTGTGCCCCGCCGATTTGGAAGCCGCGAAGGCCCGCATCTTCGATTAGTTTCCCCGCGAAATATCCTTCCGGTCGCTTAAAGGTGCTTCCGGCGCTGGGGTATTCCAAGGGCTGCTTCTCTCTTCGTTTTGCAGCCAGTTCATTCATATATGTACGAATGCTCTCGGCATCCCCTTTTGTCAGTCGAAAGCGCACCCTGGTAATCAAAAAGGGCTTGCCCTTGATGGCGCTGTGTCGATAGCCGAATTCCATGTCCTCTCCGGACAGTTCCATCACCTCGCCCATGTGGTCCATCACCTGTACCGAAAGAACCACCTGGCTCATTTCACCGCCATAAGCTCCGGCATTCATAACCACTCCGCCGCCAATGGTTCCCGGGATACCGGAAGCAAATTCCAATCCGGTAAGGCTGTGGTCCAGGGCCTGCTTTGCCGCCATCGCCATGGTAACGCCTGCTCCGCAATTCATTTCGGTTCCGCCTACGGCAATCTGCAAAAATTCCCCTCCAAGTTTTATCACAATTCCTCTGTATCCCTCATCGGAAACCAGAAGATTACTGCCGTTTCCAAGCACAAAGAACGGTACTTCCAGCTTCTGAATGTATTTCATCACATTCTGTAACTGTGTCAAATCGGTTACCACCACCATGCAATCTGCCGGTCCGCCCACGCGAAAAGTGGTGTGTTTACTCATCTCTTCGTTTTGAAAGATATTTTCCTTCGGCACATATTTTTCCAGTGCCGCAATTACCGCATTGCTAATCAAATTTTTAACCTTCTTTGTTCTATAATATAGGAGAGTCCACCAATCGCCTCATGCTGCAATCGATGGACTCCCGTTTCTGCATTTCTATTTCAGAATCAATGCTGCGGCTCCAAAGATACCGGCATCATTTCCAAGAGTTGCCAAGGCGAACTCAGCACCCTTGCAAGGAGTAAATACATACTTTTCGAATGCGGGCTTTACATAAGATAATAAAATCTCGCCTGCCTTTGATACACCACCGCCGATTACAAACACTTCCGGATTCACCACACAGGCAACTGCTGCCAATCCTCGTCCAAGATAATCACCGAACTGATTTGCAATTTCGATGGCCACCTCATCGTTTGCCTTTACCGCATCAAATACGGTCTTTGCGGAAATTTCCTGGCTGCGAAGAACACTTGCCTTCTCATCCTTAGCAAGACGTCTCTTGGCCAAGCGTACAATACCGGTAGCGGATGCATACTGCTCCAGACATCCTTTTTTCTTACAGCCACAAACCTCTGTCTCGTTGTCATCAATATGAATATGTCCGATTTCACCGCCGGCTCCGGTGGCTCCGGTGAGAATCTTTCCGTCTACGATAATACCACCGCCAACGCCGGTGCCCAGGGTAACTGCCACCATATTGCTATGGCCCTTACCACCGCCCTGCCACATCTCGCCCAGGGCTGCCACATTGGCATCGTTTGCTGCCTTTACAGGGATATTAATTACTTTATTGATCTCTTCCGGGATATTCAAAACACCCCATCCAAGATTTACAGCTCCTCCAACCATAGTACCATGGTCGTCTACCGCACCGGGAGCGCCTACACCGATACCGACCACATCCTCCTTGGTCAGCTTCTTCTCTGCCATCTTGGCACAAATACTGTTTGCCACGTCAGGCAGAATCTTCTCGCCACCGTTATCCTTCACGGTAGGAATCTCCCACTTATCCAATACATTTCCTTCTGTATCAAATAAACCCATTTTTACGGTAGTTCCACCGATATCTACACCAAATGCATACTTACTCATTTCTATTTTCCTCCTGAACTTCTTCCCGATATTTATTCATCTTCCTCATCTCTTTTTCTTGCAAGAGAATTCTGTACTCTGCTGTACAATACCTGCGCCGCATTGTAACCCATCTTTTTCTGTCTGTGGTTAACTGCTGCAGACTCACAGATGATTGCCAGGTTACGTCCGGGACGAATGGGAATATTATGGCATACAACTTTATTTCCAAGATACTCCACATAATTTTCTTCCAAACCGAGACGATCGTATTCCTTATCCTTGTCCCAATCCTCCAAACGGATTACCAGGTCAATGCTCTGGGTATCACGTACACTGGAAGCACCAAACAATGCCTTTACGTCCACAATACCGATACCGCGAAGCTCGATAAAGTGCTTGGTAATTTCGGGAGCGGAACCAATCAAGGTATCATCACTGACCTTGCGCAGTTCTACCACGTCATCCGTAACCAGACGATGGCCTCTCTTGATTAATTCCAAGGCAGCCTCGGATTTACCGATACCGCTTTCACCGGTGATCAAAACGCCTTCGCCGTATACATCCACCAATACGCCGTGTACGGAGATGCAGGGCGCCAGTTTCACATTTAACCAGCGAATAATCTCTGCCATAAATGCGGAGGTGGATTTCTGGGTAACCAGAACCGGAATATTATGCGCTTTCGCAATTTCCATAAAAATCGGATCCGGCTGCAACTCACGGCAGAATACCACGCCGGGAATATCGTAGTTCATGAAGGTATCGTAAATCTCTCTCTTGCGATCCTCTTCCATGTTTTCCATATAAGTATATTCCACAAAACCGATAATCTGCAGACGGGATGCATCGAAATGCTCAAAATATCCTGCCATCTGCAATGCAGGTCTGTTAATATCGGGCTGGGTAATTTTAATTTTTTTGAAATCAATCTCCGGTGTAAGACTCACCAGTTTCATCTTTTCTACGATTTTTTCCAAGCTGACACTTGCCATACGAAATCCTCCGTGTTCCTTCTCTGATGTCTTGGGAAATCCCCAAAACATTCCGCGCTTATTTTATCACATTTTCTGAAAAAAAGCCACTATCTCCTTTGCGGTACGCTCATTTATTTCCGGGATTTGAGTCAACTCCTCCACAGAAGCGTTCTTAATCTCCTCCAGGGATTTGAAGCTCCGCATCAGCGCTTTTCTTCGGTTGGGTCCAATTCCCGGAATATCATCCAAAACAGACTTTACCTGGCTTTTTCCTCTCAGGTGTCTGTGATATTCTATGGCAAATCGATGGGCCTCATCCTGAATACGGGTAATCAGTTTAAAGCCCTCCGAATGGGTATCGATGGGCAGCTCTACATTATTGAAATATAAGCCTCTGGTACGGTGATTGTCGTCCTTTACCATACCGCATACCGGAATGTGAATGTGCAGTTCCTCCAAAACAGACAATGCAATGTTCACCTGTCCCCGGCCGCCATCCATCAGAAGCAAATCCGGGAAACGGTTAAAGCCGGCAAATTCGTCCGACTCCCGCATCTCCTCGCTGTTTTTCTCTTCCAGCCCTCTGACAAACCGTCTGGTCAGAACCTCTCGCATACAGGCATAATCATCGGGTCCGGCCACGGTTTTGATGCGAAACTTACGATAGTCACTCTTTTTGGGCTTGCCCTTCTCATACACCACCATGGAGCCAACATTTTCAAAACCGCTGATATTGGAAATATCAAAAGCCTCCATACGTTCTACCGACGTAATTCCCAAAAGCTTCTCCAGTTCCTTTACCGCTCCGATGGTTCGACCCTCTTCCCGTTTCAGTTTCTCTCGGTCCTGACTCAAAATCAGCTTGGCGTTCTGGGTAGCCAGTTCCACCAGCTTTTCTTTGGTACCAATCTTGGGCTTTTTCAAATAAACCTTCTGCCCTCTTCGGCCGGACAGCCACTTTTCAATCAGTTCTCTGTCCTCTATCTCATAGGGGAGCATAATTTCGTCCGGCAAAAAAGGCGTTCCCGCATAAAATTGCTTGATAAATTCGCCGAGAATTTCTCCTTCATTTTCTGACACATTTGTCATATAATAATGTTCCCGGCCAATCAGCTTGCCGTTTCGGACGAAGAAAACCTGTACCACCGCTTCGTTCTCTTCCCGATATAAGCCCAGTACATCCTTGTCTTCTCCCACACCGCCGGTAATCTTTTGTTTCTCCGCAATGTGCTTAATACTCTCCAGCAAATCCCGGTATTTTGCCGCTTCCTCAAATTCCATATTTTCGGAAGCCTTCAGCATCTTTTGCTCCAGGTCCCGCTTAATTTTGGCATGATCTCCGTTTAGAAAATCAATCACCTCATTCACAAATTCTCCGTACTGCTCCTTGGACACATAACCCTGGCAGGGACCTAAGCATTGCTTGATATGGTAATTCAAGCAGGGGCGCTCCTGACCTGTATCCCGCGGCAGAATACGATTACAGGTACGAAGGAAATAGAGCTTGTTTAAAAGCTCGATGGTGTCCTTTACCGCAAGCCCGCTGGAATAGGGGCCGAAATACTTGGCTTTGTCCTTTTTCATGGTGCGAGACTGCATAATCCGGGGGAAATCCTCATTGACAGTCACCTTGATATAGGGATAGGTTTTGTCATCCTTCAGCAGGGTGTTGTACTTCGGCGAATATTCCTTGATTAAATTATTCTCCAAAACCAGTGCTTCCAGCTCAGAGTCGGTAATAATATATTCAAAACGGGCAATCAATGACACCATTTTATCAATGGCCGGACCTCTTCCGATGTTGTCGCGAAAATAAGACCGCACCCGATTATGCAGGTTTACGGCCTTTCCCACATATAAAATGACATCCTTGTCATCTCTCATAATATAGACTCCCGGATTCTTGGGGAGTTTTTTTAATTCTTCCTCAATTACAAACATAGCCATACCTCATGAAAGTGGTATGGCTATTATAACATTCTTTTCTTTATTCATCAATTTTTCTGTTGGAAAATCTGCCGATGGGCTTGCTGTTTAATTCCGCGAAATCCTTTAAATATACAGGTTTTTCCTCTTCCTTAGGCTCTTCCCCGGAAGGCTTGGAAGAATCTTCCTCATCGGAATTGTTTTCCTTTTCTTCCGTATGGGTAAGCTCCGCTGTTTCAGCCAAAACTTCCTTTCCGGGTTCTGCCGAATTCTCTTCCTTCTTTTCCTCCGGATCCGGAAGTCCCTTTTCCTTACGGAAGATCTGCATGAATTCCTTACCGGTAATGGTTTCCTTCTCGATTAAGAAGTCCGCCAGCTTATCCATAATCTCTCTGTTCTCCCGAAGAAGCTTCAGCGCTTCATCGTAGCTTTCTTTTAAGATTGCTATCACTTCCGCATCAATTTCCGCCGCCGTATCATCACTGCAGTTTAATGCCGCACGTCCGTCCAGATACTGATTCTCCACGGTAGCCAGACCAATCAGACCGAACTTCTTGCTCATACCATAACGGGTAACCATGGAACGGGCAATCTCGGTAGCCTTCTCAATATCGTTTGCGGCACCGGTGGTCACTGTGTCAAATACAATTTCCTCCGCAGCACGTCCGCCTACCAGACCTACCAGCATGGAACGAAGCTCCGCCTCGGTGTTTAAGAACTTTTCTTCCTCCGGCACATGCATAACATAGCCCAAAGCACCCATGGTACGGGGAACAATGGTAATCTTCTGTACCGGCTCGGAGTTCTTCTGCAATGCACTGATTAATGCATGACCTACTTCATGATAAGAAACAATCTTTCGCTCTTCCTTGCTCATGATACGGTCCTTCT
>DCGY01000036.1:0-4428 GCA_002314715.1 Lachnospiraceae bacterium UBA1766
CAATGGCTGCCGCCCTTGACCTGCTTAATTTACATTCACTCGTCGCTTTCCTCAGATATTTGGAAACCAATTCTTCGAGGCTTTGCCCCCGGTTCTCTTTTGGGCATAGCAAGCAACATAAAATTTAACTGTGAACTATGCTGTATTAACTGAGCCGGATTTCCTTCAACAGTCCCATAAAAAAATAAAATGTCCGGATTTTGATAACCAATTTCATCAACACTCATAAGAACATTTGTGCCAAATGAAGCCAATTTTACACAAACGTCATACGCGTCCGTTAATCCGTTCTGAAAATCTTCTATTTCTCTTCTCAGCACTTCATATTTCCATTCAGCTCGATCAAATTTGCTAATATCAACATCCAATGCTCTTATGGCATCTATTGAAGGCATTGAAAAATTGTCAATTGTTTCTGCCAAATGCTGTAAGGCTGTATTTGCAGAATAATCTTCACTATTCATATCCTCAACTCCTTTTAATAAATCTCTATTTATGAAACTATTTTATTCTCCCTTTTCTCTTTGACTTGTCGGCAAAAAGCTTTCTGCCTCTCCAACATTAAATGTTTGTTCTTCTTCCTCTTTCAATGCTTTTTGCGCTAACACGTATCCTCGTCGATTTGTTTTTGGATATTTCCTATTGATTTCTGAAACTGTCTTGGTTAAACGATCTCTTTCTTCTCGGATTCTCTCTTCTGAACTCACTTCTAAATCAACTATCAAAGAGGTATATTGTTCTCGTACTTCCCATAAATCGTCAGCCGCATTTTTATGCTTTTGTGCTTCAACTTGAAGTTTAGCATCTTTAGTATATAAATTTAAGCCTAGCGACAATGCTGCAGATATACCGCCAATCCATGTCATTACTGCTTGATTCGTTATCACCAATGATAGGAATCCTACTGTTGAAATTGCCGTCAAAACTATTTGGCAAACACGAATTCCGGCATCTTTTTTCAATATTCCATCACACATTTTGTGATGTGCAGTGTATGTATATACTACTTTTCCAAGAGCATCGACTAATTGATCCCGAAGTTCTTTTCGATACTTTTTTTCATCATAATCAATATCTGCCATATCATTTCTCCATTATTTCATTTTATTTAATACTTTCCCTAAAACGGTCCAATCGCTTGACGTATCTACCGCCATTTCACTGCCAGGAGCGAAAAGCGATGGAGGTATTATCCCATAAAGAGATGTTTCGTTATACTGTTTTATAAGATATTGTTCGTACGATTCCCCTTGTCCTGTTGAAGATTCTCCCGCCCGCAAAAAGTGCCACTGCCCTATGGAACGATAAACGAACGAATCTATCAATATTCCAGAAAGATGATAGCTGGAATAATAATTATCTCTGATAAATCGAATATGTTGGCATGTTGCGAATAGTAATCCATTGGTTTCGTCATTTTTTTCTTTCATTGCTTCAATTTCGGCTTTTGGATTTGTTGACTTCCAATTCCCACCCATGTTTGTATCAGGATATTTATATGTACCATTCCATCCCCAGTAATCCTCATTTTTAAAAGCTGGCAGTATTTCAAAGCTGATATCGTCTGCAAAATCAACACACACGACCTGCCCGTCTGCCTTAATACTAGACTGAGGATACGTTTCAATAATCGCATTTTTAACGACCTGCAATAACCTCGATTGTCCATTTCCCGCAAGATTTGAAAAATGATCAAACTCATCCGCTGGTAATTCCATAAGAACATCTAAATCACTTGTTGTGATTGCTGTTCCTCTTCCATACGAGCCTACATAAAAGCTATGTGCTGTGTCGCTCTCAATATTCCAAAATGAGCGATTCACAGCATGTGTAATTCTCTTATACCTTGCAGAAATGGTCTTGCGAATTTCCTGATTTATACTATGTGCCTCAACGGGTAAACTCATTTTTATTTCCTTTCACGAATATTGTAAATTGAAGATTAACGAGAAAGAGTAATTAGCGTCATTTTAAACATTTTGCGTAACGATACAGCCTTCTCAATCGATCATCTTCTTTTTCATCTGAGCCAAATCCATTATATGTACTAAAACCTAGCATATAAATAGCCATTGCCATTGCTATCGTCTCGGATTTCCCTTCTCCGCACTTCTTTGATAACCGTTGCAATTCCTCGACAACCGTATCATGCGGAACTTTTACATCTTTTCCCTCCGATACAACCCTCTCAATAACACCCGGTAGTGTCATGCACATCTGATAGAATGCATCATCCTGACCTGTTACTAATGCATAGAACTGATCCATACTTACCCGACGAATTCTTTTGTGTGAAACCGTCTTCCCATCAACCGTTGTTGACCACTTTATGTTTTGTGACTTCTTTGCAATCGCTTCAACAAGGAAACAAGCGCAGTCATCATCCTGCAACAACTGATTCTGCATCTTTATATAAGTTTTTCCCGCAGATGCAGAATTCATTGTATTGTGTTTATTTTTCATCTCAATATAGATGGTATGAACTACATCACCATCCGGAAGGTTTATTCCGACATCATTGTGATAAATTACATCCCATCCACCTTCTTTCCCATTATCCGGAACATGGCAGTTACTTATATATTGGAAAATCCTCTGATGAAAATATCCTATATCATTATTGTTGGCTTTATCCCGCTGGCGAAAAATCTCATTTCCTACAATTTCCTTCCACGACGTTCTGTAAACGCTCTTGTCAAAAATCATTTTAATCGGATCAACTATATTTTTATTGAATCTTTCGATATCAAATGATTCCAGTTTATCACCGTATTTTTCGATGGTTGCTTTTACATGATTCGTAAAATCTGCTTCAGAAATAAAATTAAGCGTCCACTCCATTTGTTTCCTCCTCAAGTGCTTTATAAATCTGCTTGGCAACTTCATATGCTAGATTTACCGGCACTGCATTTCCTACCTGTTTATATTGTTCCCCAACTGAACCACAGAATTCCCAACTGTCCGGGAAACTTTGACACCTTGCATTCTCTCTGACTGTAAAAGGCCTTGCCTCCAAAGGATGGCACCGGTCGGTCTGCTTTTGTGAAGGAGAGGTAAGTACCGTCAATGAAGGCTCATCCATGCTCAGCCTTCTTAAGATACCAGTTCTTCCACCTTCCATTTCCCAGCAGGATTTCATATAGTCTTTTGCCAGTTCCGGGTCAATATCTTTCCAATATCCTCCAGGCGGCACCAGTTCAAAAAGCTTTCTTTTTTTCTCACCATACGGAGTTCCTAAACTCTCCGGAACATTTTGAAGTACATCTCGCAAAACCGGCTTATATTTATGCGGCTCAGGAAACGAATAGCTTATTTTTCCAACTAAATCATTACGGATACCAATAGTGATCAATCGTTCTCGCTTCTGTGCCACCCCATAATTCCATGCATTAAGAATCTGTTTTTGCATTGTATATCCAGCTTCTTCAAATACATTTAGAATGGTCTGATATGTCCTGCCCTTATCATGGGTCAATAATCCTCGAACATTTTCAAAGAGAAACATTTTGGGCTGAAGTTTTTTAAGAAAGATCGCATAATGATAAAACAAAGTACCTCTTGTATCCTCAAAACCAAGCCTTTTTCCTGCATATGAAAATGCCTGGCATGGCGCACCACCGGACAATAAATCCAGTTCGCCCTCGCGAATATTAAAATACTGTTCAAGATCTTGACATGAAATATTAGCGATATCATCACATATCACCCGCCAATTCGGTCTGTTTTTGGAAAGGGTATCGCAGGCTTCTCTATTAAATTCAATAAGAGCAATCGTATTGAATCCCGCTTGCTCTACTCCTAAAGCGAGACCTCCTGCGCCAGCAAATAATTCTATCGAATTAAACATTACTACCTGTTTTCCTCCTCAATTTCCATAATATCTGAAATATCGCATTCCAATGCCTCACATATTCTTGCAAGAACATCTGTCGTAACAGATCCGTTGTTTTTCATTTTTGTTAGAGAAGCCGGACTTACATGTGCTTTTTCACATAAATCCTTTTTCTTCATGTCGCGGTCTATTAACAGCTTCCATAATTTTTTGTATGTAACTGCCATCTTCTATTCTCCTGTTTGTTGTATGGATGATCTTTCTATCATTCTTAACAAAATTATTATATATCATTTTTGCTGCGTTTATAACATTTTTCTTTTTTCTGTATCATTTTTTATATATACAGGCACTTAAGTGAATACAACCTATGATATGTACACCGGTCAGAATTACTGGTCTACACCTGATATTCTGACCTTGAATTGCTTAATTAAGCGCCTTTCTGTTTTCCTTCATTCGTGCTCCGGCAACCGCCCGTCTTTCCTCACTATATGGTGGGTTCAGCCTAATCGTCACCCTCGACTTATCAATGATGAAATTCATTCCACCGGTTCCATTGTCCTCTCCGATCTTGCAATGCTCCGGATACTTCC
>DCGY01000036.1:4471-5480 GCA_002314715.1 Lachnospiraceae bacterium UBA1766
GTGAAGATATCCCAAGTACTATCTTCCTCGTTGGTCAGCAGGATCGTTTCTTGCTCATACTTTGAAAGCCTCATCTGTGATCCCTCGCCCGCTTCTGTTTTGCTTTTTCCCAACAAAAACCACGGTGTACACGATTCTTTTTGCGGAGTCTTTCCTTCGCCTTAGAAAGCTCCATGCTTCTGCGGAGAGAGTTAAAAAAGCTGGTGTAGACCGAGGGATTTTCCATCATAAGCAGTCTGCAGATCGTAATGACGATCTGTGCCCTGAAACGCTGATCCACGGTCAGTTGCCGCACTTTGTCCAATCTCTCGATGGTCGCCTCATAATCTGCGTCTCCCCAGTTATAGAGAATCTCTTTCTGCGTTCTGTTCATTTCGTTCATGTGTTCTTCTCCTTTTTCTTTGAAATAAAAACGGCTGCCGCACCGATCAGTGAGCAACCGCTATAACCAACCTATTCTGTTTCAGATCCCAATCAGGACCGGATGAACTTCCTCATGGAAAGATTCAGATCCGTGATCCGGTAAATCATCCATTTTGCCAAATGTGGCAGGATGAAAACCGCGAAAGCAAGTACCATGATATTAACTGCATGCCACCTGATCCCAGGATTAAACAAGTATCCGATAACCGCGACTGTAAACAACAGTCCGGAAATCAGATTCATGAACATCCTTGAACAACTGGTAACAATGATGCCGATCCACTGGAGCAACGTCATCGCAAGAATCACCGGCAGCAATACGATCTTCACCCCCACTTTAAACAACTTCATACGATTGCCCTCTCTTTCTCCGTTTCTTTTCTGATTTGTTCCTCGATAGCCTTTTCTGTAATCCTGAGCATTTCCGCTGTTTCTTCATTCTCCCGCATCTTTGCCCGGATCGCCAGGATCTCATGCCTTTTCTTTTCCGCGTACTTTCTGTGGTATTCCCGGCGCTTCTCCAGCTGCTCTGCTTCTTTCCTGCGCCTTGCTTCTTCCTCAGGAGTAAGGATCTCTTCCTCCCTGG
>DCGY01000078.1:0-586 GCA_002314715.1 Lachnospiraceae bacterium UBA1766
CCTCTAATCCCATGATAATCTGGAATACATCGAGGGAATCAGCTCCAAGGTCATCTACGAAAGTAGAATCCAGTGTGATTTCTGCCTCATCAACATTTAATACTTCTGCAATAATTCTCTTTAATGCTTCAAACTCCATTTTTTTACCTCTCTTTACTCATTTGTAGAAATCGAATGATCGTTATTTTCATTATTATCATTAACGGCCAAATTTTCCTTAATCCGGTCATTGATGTTCTGTTCAGAAAAAGTTACACACTGAAAAATCGCATTCTTAATTTCCGTATTTTTGGAATTTCCGTGTGTCTTTACCACAAGTCCGTTCAACCCAAGCAGCGGAGCGCCGCCATAGGTGGATGCGTCAAAGGACTTAAGTGTCTTCTTCAGTGCCGGAAGGGCAAGTGCCGCACCAATCTTTGCAGTCAATGTGCTGGTCAGGCCTTCCTTGATTTTGGAAATCAGAGTGGAACTGAGTCCCTCATATAATTTCAGGATTACATTACCTGTAAACGCTTCACAGACAATGACGTCTGCTCCGCCCTTCGGAATCTCGCGGGACTCGATGCTTCCAACAAAATTGATATCG
>DCGY01000078.1:651-3934 GCA_002314715.1 Lachnospiraceae bacterium UBA1766
AGAGCATTTCCCTTTTCCTCTTCTGCGCCGATATTTACAATCGCAACACGAGGGTTTTTAATTCCAACAACATGCTCCATATAGATAGAACCCATCTTGGCAAAGGTAACCAAATGCTCTGCTCTCGCATCCACATTGGCACCACAGTCAATCAGGAGAGAGACTCCCTTTGCAGTTGGGATTAATGGAGCAAGCGGCGGACGCTTTACACCTTTAATACGACCGACGATGGTTTGACCTCCCACCAGAACGGCTCCGGAACTTCCGGCTGAAATAAAGGCATCCGCTTCGTGATCTCTCACCAGTTTCATTCCGACAACCATGGAAGAATCCTTCTTGCGGCGAATAGCGGTAACCGGAGATTCTGCCATCTCAATCACTTCCGAAGCTGCAACCACTTCAATTCGGTCCTTCGGATATTCATACTTTGCAAGTTCGGCACTGACCACATCCTCCTGGCCAACCAAAAACACCTTGACATCGTTTCTGGCCTTCACCGCATCCACTGCTCCCATAACAGGTGCTTCAGGAGCGAAATCGCCGCCCATTGCATCTACACATACGCGAATCATCTCAGACATATTTGTCCTCCTTCAATGCATCTACAAGAAAATATACTATAAACATTTCTATAAAGCAAATATATCTTATGAAAACAGATTGCGGAAGAAGGCGATGATTTTGTCAATAAAACTTCCGGCTTTCTCTTTCACCTCGTCGGAATGAACCACATCACTCAACCAGTCCAGGTTTAATTTTCCAAATTTCTGAATCAGTGCAACGACCTGTTTAATCTCGTCTTCCTTCAGTTCAATTCCGTATCGCACTTCCATCTCGGCGATGGCTGCACGAATGTCATCCTCGGTCTTTAACTTACCGTCTGCAAGCATTTCCTTCAGTTCTGCAAGCATGGATTCGATCACTTCCGGGTCTGCATCAATGGACGATTCCAATTCACCGGTTGTCACAAGTTCATCCATTGAAGCATCGATAACTTTTTCATCCAGGGATTCTCCGGACATCTCCTCATAGGCCTCAAAAACACCGAGCAACGCAGCTGTTCCCGAAATATCAAACGGCCCTGCTACAACAATTCTTGCATCTTTGATTCCTGCTGTCGTGAGGGCATTTTCGTACATTCCCTTTGTGCAATAGGTAATGTTGTGGGTTTCAATGGTAATTCCGCTTCCCTCTTCAGACTCCGAAACCAAAACAGACGAAAGAGCTCTTGTTCCGATTTTTTCTGACGGAATATAGGCATCCAAATATTTGTGTTCTTCTGCATTGGTCACATATACGACCTCATATTTCTCCAGCTCCTCCACCGGGATGCCCAAAAGTCCCAAAACCGTATGCTGCTCATCCGCAGTAAGGTCTGCCCCGAGGGCAAGATATGGTTTGTCATCGTAGGATTTCATCTCTGTGGCAAGTACATTCATTGTACTTCCAAGAAGCATTACAATCGCGAGTAAACCTGCAATATATTTCTTCATACCGGTTCTCCAATCCTTTTTATTTTAGTTCATATGCAATATAAAACTTTTCGTCTTTTATTTCAACTGTAGAAAAAGCACCACTTAAAAACGGCAAACGAGGCGGCAAATGTCCCAAATCCACATCCAGAATAATCGGCACCCCAAATTCACCGAGTAATCCGGTCACCGCCGTGTTCTGATCAAGCCCCATCACATCGCTCCCATAAAGCCCCGGTCTTCCGATTACAAATGCCTTCGCACAATCGAACCACCCTGCTTCCTTCAGATTCCAAAGGCTTCTTCGAATGGACATCGCATTCAATTCGCAGGACTCCAAAAACCAAATCACTCCGTCCTCTGCATAGCGCTCATTAAACTCTTTTACCTTGTCAAACCGGGTACCACAGATATTTACAAGACAATCTAAGCATCCGCCCAGTAGTCGTCCGGAAACCGGCCCCTTATATTGGACTGAAATCGGTTTTGACACTTCCGTCAGATTGTAGGATGCAAGTGGATGCTCCGCATCTTTCAGCTGGTTCAGTTCCCACTTGTCATAGCTGTGAAAGGAAAGTTTCTTCCCGCACATAAAATCCATAAAGTCAAAAAGTGATTCATGCATCGGCTCCTGGCCGAACTCAGGAGCGCATGGGCCATACAAGGCAGCCGTATCCATCAGTGTGGTGGAAAGAAATGTGAAATTTGTATTGTCGGAATATCCCAGGAACCATTTTGGGCTTGCCTGCTTCATGGAATCAAAATCCATAAAAGAAACAGTTTCACACATGAGTTCTCCGCCGCCGCAGGCAATTAGCGCCTTGATTTCGTCATCCGCGTATGCCTCATTCATTTCCTTTCCGCAGAGTATTGGAGTGCTACTGATGCCAACCCCGTTGTCCGCGTAAACATTCGGACCTAATTTTGTCCGAAATCCCCATTCTTCCATGCGGGAAAGTGTGTGATCGAACAAGGTATGGTAGGGCTCAATCACACATCCAAAGGATGGAGCCACAAATCCAATCGTATCGCCTTCTTTTAAAAAATTTGGATATCTCATCTCTTTCCTCCGTCTGAATCCATTTCGGTCTCATATTTCATTGCTGTATGTATACTGTCAAAAAAGAAAAGAGAGTATCTATCCTAAGATACTCTCCACTAAACCAAACTATATTTATATTGTACCGAATCCAACCTGATATTTCAATTTCTGCTTGGAATAATTGATGTAGGATTGCATGTTACGCCAAACGGAAGATTCCTTTCTGTAATGGAAAGAAGTCTTATACGCAATCTTCTGTCTGTTACACCAATTGTAGATATCATTGATTCCGATACGATTGACATGGCGAATATTTCGCATAAAAATATCAACCTTTGAAATCTCATCCTGATTGGACACATATAAATGAAAAATGGTATTTGGGCACTCAATTACAATCTGACCTACCCCTTTTGACTTTGCCATAATAAATACCTCATGTACGAATAACAATCGCGTTTCTGTTACTATGGTACTATAAGAAATGGGCAAAATCTAGCATTTTTTGCCATTTTTGTTATCTTGTGCCGAACCTATGTTCACATCACTAAATCTAGTATCTATCCTCGAAACTGACTGTAATAAAGCGAGTGATAAAAGCCTTTTTGTTGCAAGAGTGATTCATGATTTCCCTGTTCAATGATTTTTCCATCCTTCATCACAAGGATTATATCGGCATCCTGAATGGTGGAAAGGCGATGGGCAACAATGAAACTGGTGCGACCACTCATCATGGTAGCAAAGGCCTTTTGTATTTTAATTTCGGCTC
>DCGY01000083.1:0-12139 GCA_002314715.1 Lachnospiraceae bacterium UBA1766
GGCTTAACAAGGACGGTTCAGTATACATGAGGAAACATATGCACACAGATTGGAAGAGCATACGAAACGGCATCCGTTGTATCTGCATTTAGACAGATTTGCAAAGTAAAAAAAGAATACGGAAACACAATGCGACTTGGCGGTATGCTAAGTCGCATTTTATTGTATTGATTTCCTCCAAAAAGACAGGTGTATGAGAATTGTTATGATGTGTTTGATTGGGAAGTATTATAAATAGAAGTTATCGCAAACGATAATTTCTACATAATTTTCAACAGGATAGCCGCAATGATATGATTCCAATAATATAAACCGAATGTGGAGTGGTATCGACGATAATTGGTATTACCTATTAATAAATATCTGCAATAGGAATAGGCTATAACGAGCTATAGACGAATCATATTTTTCTTTTTCATAGTAAAATGGTATGATTTGATTGAACAAATGAATGGAGAATAAAAATCAGATGGGAATTAATACAGATTTACTCCATGCCGGAGTGGTAAAGGAGGAGAAAGGAGCAACGCTTCCTCCAATCTATCAAAATACTGCCTTTGAACAACAATGTGCCGCGGATTTGGAAGGGATTTTTGAAAACAAGCGTCCCGGCTATTGTTATACAAGAGTTGGAAATCCCACAATAACGGCATTTGAAAACAGAATTACAAAAGTGGAAAAGGGAATTGCCTCAATTGCCTGTTCATCGGGAATGGCGGCTATTACAAATGCAATTCTTAATATTGTGCGAAGCGGTGATGAAATCGTTTCAAGCGCAAGCCTCTATGGTGGCTCTTATGATCTGTTCAGAGATTTGGCGAGTTTTGGAATCACCACAAAGTATGTGAAAAACAATGACTGGGAAGCAATAGAGCAGGCTTTTACAGATAAAACAAGGCTTGTTTTTGCGGAAACGATTGGAAATCCCAGCTTGGACGTCACCGATATTGAAAAATTGTCGGAAATAGCCCATAAGCACCGGGTTCCGTTGATTATGGATAATACGACCGCCACTACAGTTTTGATAAGAACGATAGATTATGGTGCGGATATTGTTGTAAATTCATCTTCCAAATACATAAACGGAAGCAGCAATTCGATAAGCGGAATATTGACGGATTCCGGTAAGTTTCAGTGGGATTTTGAGAAATATCCCGGGCTTAAGGAGTTTAAAAAATTTGGGCCCTTGTGCTATACGGCAAAATTACGAAACGGCTTGTTTCGAAATATGGGAACATGTATCGCTCCTATGGTAGCTTACCAGAATATAATCGGACTTGAGACGATGGGACTTCGAATGGAAAGGGAATGTTCCAATGCTTTCAAACTTGCACAATGGATTGCAAAGAATCACCCGGAAGCACATGTTAATTATCCGGGTCTTCCAAGCAGTCCATGGCATGAAATTGCAAAGAAAGAATTAAGCGGTGGGTACGGTGCGATTCTTACCCTCAGATTGGGAACAAAAGAAAATGCCTTTCGATTTATAGATGAATTAAAACTTGCTTATCGGCTCAGCAATATCGGAGATACCAAAACATTGGTTATTCATCCTTCTTCAACCATAAGCCTGCACAGTAGCAAGGAAGAACGTGAAAATGCGGGGGTTTACGACGATTTGATAAGAGTAAGCGTCGGAATTGAAGATATAGAAGATATTATTGCGGATTTTGATAATGCATTTTCTATTAGCACTTCCAAATAAAAAAGAATTAGGAAAGGAATGAAATAAAATGACTGAAGCAATAAATTATGCAGATTTAAAAAAAGGCGGCTTCATGAAACAAAAGCAGAAGGGATACGGATCCTTAAGATTGCAGGTTATCGGAGGTAATCTGACTGCAGAAAACATAAAAACAGTTGCGGAGGTAGCTGAAAAATACGGAAGAGGTTATGTGCACATGACCTCCCGTCAGGGTATTGAAATTCCGTTTATTAACGTTGAACAGCTTGCAGAGGTTAAGGAAGCCTTGGCAGCAGGCGGAGTGAAAACCGGCGTATGCGGACCTCGTGTCAGAACCGTAACGGCCTGTCAGGGCTCGGAAATATGCCCCAGTGGATGTATTGATACATATACAATTGCAAAAGAGCTGGACGCAAGATATTTTGGACGTGAGCTTCCTCACAAGTTTAAGTTTGGCGTTACCGGTTGTCAGAACAATTGTCTTAAGGCCGAAGAAAATGATGTTGGAATCAAAGGCGGTATGGAGGTTGCGTACAAAACCGATGCTTGTATCGGTTGCGGAGTTTGCGTGAAGGCTTGTAGAACAGGTGCTCTTTCTTTGGTAGATGGAAAGATTGTTTTGGATGAGTCAAAGTGTAACAAATGTGCCCGCTGTGTAAAGAGTTGTCCTACAGATGCATGGGAAGGAACCCCGGGATATATTGTTTCTTTTGGAGGAACCTTTGGAAACAATGTGTTTAAGGGAGAAGAAATTGTTCCTTTGATTAAGGACAAGGAAACATTATTTCGAGTTACAGATGCTGCGATTGAGTATTTTGAAGAGAATGCAAAACCAAGTGAGAGATTTCGAAAAACGTTGGAAAGACTTGGAGAAGAAGGCCTCGTAGAGAAGGTTACTGCAGCTTACGAAGGAAAATAGAGAGGTACGATATGGCTGAAATTGATATCAAATATGATGAGTTTGTGGATATTACCGACAAGGTCTGCCCCCTTACTTTTGTAAAGGCAAAGGTGGCAATCGACGAAATTGATGATGGGGAAGTCCTTGCTGTAAGAATGAATGACGGAGAACCGGTTCAGAATGTTCCCAGAAGTTTTAAGGAAGATGGTCACCGAATTCTGAAGCTTTATGATAATGAAGACGGAACCTATACCTTGCTTGTAAAGAAAGTGGAGGAATAAGGATGGCAATTCGTGTTTCAAAAGAAGATTTTGAGGAAAAGGTTCTACAAAGTGAATTACCGGTTTTGGTTGATTTCTATTCGGACTCCTGTATCGCCTGTAAAAAGCTTGCTCCGGTGCTTGGAGATATTGAGGACGATTATGAAGGTAAATTAACGGTGGTAAAAATTAACACCAATTTTGATGTTGAGATTGCGGAAGAATATGGTATTATGTCAAATCCTACCATTATTCTGTTTAAAAACGGACAGAAAATCGCAAAGAAATCAGGAGCGGCTACAAAGGCTGAACTTGAGGACTGGTTATCAGAGAATCTATAAAAGAGAAGGAAGGAAAAAAGAATGAAAATTACGGTTGCAGGTGAAATGAAAGAATATAAGGAAGGATTAACCCTTCCCGAATTAATTGAGTTGGAAAATGTTGAATCACCATTATATGTCACTGTATCGATTAATGATGAGTTTGTTCGTACAGAAGACAAGGAGAAAACAGTACTGAAGGACGGAGATAACGTAGAGTTCCTTTACTTCATGGGAGGTGGTTGCTAATGGCAATGACAGACGAGCAGATTGAGCGTTATTCCCGACATATTATCTTAAAAGAGGTAGGAGCAAAGGGACAGAAAAAATTACTTCAATCCAGCGTATTGATTATCGGTGCCGGCGGACTTGGCGCGCCTGCGGCTCTTTACCTTGCGGCAGCAGGAGTCGGTCATATCGGTATTGTTGATGCAGATGAAGTGGACCTTTCAAATTTGCAAAGACAGGTTATTCATGCGACTGCCGATATTGGCAAGGCAAAGGTGAAATCAGCCAAGGAAAGCATGGAAGCCATTAATCCGGATGTTAAGGTCTCTACCTACAGAATGTTTGTTGATTCTACCAATATTCGCGAATTAATCAGAGAATATGACTTTGTTATTGACGGAACAGATAATTTTCCGGCCAAGTTTTTGATTAATGATGCCTGTGTCCTGGAGAAGAAGCCTTTTTCACATGCCGGAATTATTCGGTTTCAGGGACAGTTAATGACTTATGTACCGAATGAAGGACCTTGTTACAGATGTGTATTCAAGAATCCGCCTCCAAAGGATGCGGTTCCTACCTGTAAGCAGGCGGGTGTAATCGGTGCAATGGCAGGAACAATCGGTACACTTCAGGCAATGGAAGCAATCAAGTACATTATCGGAAAGGGAGATCTTTTGACCGGAAAGCTTCTTACCTACGATGCACTTAAGATGGATTTCAGAAAGATTCCCTTGAAAAAGAGCTGTAATTGTGCTGTCTGCGGGGATCATCCAACAATTCTTGAGCCGATTGATTATGAACAGAACGTTTGTGAGGAAACTGCAGGACGTTTTGCTACAAGGGATGAACAGTCAAAATAAGATTGGAATTCCTCATATGTTATGGAATGAGAGATTAAGAAATAATAGGGAAAACATATGTGTATTATACGAATGGACTGTAAACTTTATGATGAAATCGTCCGCTATGCAAGAGAACACCTTCCGGAGGAAGCTTGCGGACTGATTGCCGGCGAAATTGACGGAAACAATAAGATTATTAAAAAAGTATATTTTCTTGAGAATATCGATCATACGGAAGACCATTTCACTATGGATTCCAAGGAGCAGCTTGCCGCGGTAAAAGATATGAGGGCAAATGGCTACAAAGCGCTTGGTAACTGGCATTCTCACCCATCTTCACCTTCGAGACCCTCTGTGGAAGACATAAAACTTGCTTATGATAAGAATGCCAGTTATATGATTTTATCATTTTTAACAGAGGCGCCTATAATCAATTCTTTTCATGTTGAGGATGGTCAATATGAAAAAGAAGATTTGCGGATATTTAATGAAGAGTACTACTTTTAAATCTTAGGTTCCTGTCACTGCCCGGTGACAGGAATTTTTATAGGAGCAGAAAGTTATGAAAAAGAAACTATGCATAATAATAGCTGTTATGACAAGCATTATTTTTTCTTCCTGCGCAGGAAGTAAAGAGATAAGTGAGAATCTAAGCGAAACCGTATCGGTTGAAAAGACAAGTGAAGAAATCGTTATTTTGGAAACAGAAGAAGAGGAAAATTCCTCGGTCACATTTACAGACTCCCTGGGGCGTGAAGTAATAGTTTCAAATCCCGAGAGAGTGGTAACGTTACTTGGAAGTTTTTGCGAGGAATGGTTGTTGGCAGGCGGAAGTGTTGTGGGAACGGCCAGTGATTCCTTTAAAAATTATGATTTTGGATTTGACGACAGTGTAATTGATGTCGGAAGTCATATGAATCCCGACGTGGAGCTGATTTTGGCGGCAAATCCGGACTTTGTAATTGCATCCGCTATGATGGAGAACCAGATTGAGCTTCTGGATACATTGCAAAAAGCAGGGATAACGGTAGCCTATTTTTATGTAAATAACTTTACGGACTATTTGGATTCCTTAGACGTATTTACACGGATTACCGGTCGTAGTGATCTTTATGAACAGTATGGAACGGCGGTTTTGAAAGAAATAAATGATGCGAAAGCCCAAATCGACGGGAGAAAGCCCACTGTGCTTTTTGTCAGAGCAGCGGCCACCACGGTGAAGGTAAAAGGTAGCGAAGGAACGGTAGGCGGAGAAATTCTGGCAGATTTGGACACTGTCAATATTGCCGATTCCCAGTCATTACTTGAAGATCTGAGCATGGAGGCTATCATACTGGCAGATCCGGATTATATTTTCGTTACAACCCAGGGCTCCGGTACGGAAGCTGCCTTGGCAAATGTTGAAGAACTGATGATAAATAACCCGGCATGGAGTTCTCTGAAAGCAGTGCAAAACGGCAATTATTATGCCATAGACAAAGCTTTATACAATTCAAAACCGAATGCCAGATGGGGAGAGGCTTATCAGCGGCTTGCGGACATTATTTATCCAAAGGAGTAAATATGGGTTATTTTCCTTTTTTTACAGATGTATCAAAACTTCATGGTGTCGTAATCGGAGGCGGAAGCATTGCTGCCGAAAAGGTAATGAGACTGGCAGCGTTTGACGCAAAGCTAACGGTTGTTGCACCGAGTATATGTGATGAAATCAGGGAATACGGGGATTGTGTGGAAATCGTCGAGAACAATTATGACAGTCACTTCCTTGAGTATGCGGATTATGTTATTGCGGCCACGAATATACAGGAATTGAATGAAAGGATTTATCGGGATGCCAAGGAAAGAAAATTGCTTATTAATGTAGTGGATGTTCCGGAGAAATGTGATTTTATTTTCCCGTCTGTAATACAGAGGGGGAAGCTTGTGATCGGAGTGTCCTCCAGCGGGGCCGGTCCACAAGTTGCCATTCGGCTTCGAAAGGAAATAGAAAAAAATTTGCCGGAACACATTGAGCAGATTTTGGACTATTTGGCAGAGGAAAGATTACGGGTGAAGGAGACGATGCCGGATCCCTTGGAAAGAAAAAAATATCTTATAGAATTGGCGGACAGATTACTTGGTTATGAAGAAGAATAAGACTCGGAATAATAGAATATTGTTTCTGATTCTCTTGCTGGTAATGATGCTGTTAATGTTTGTCGGGATGGTTTTCGGTAGTGTGAAGCTTTCTTTTGATGAAGTATTTTCGGTGTTGCTTGGAAGGGACACCCTGTCGAAGAATGCCATTATTATTTGGAATGTCAGACTTCCCAGGATATTGGGAGGACTGCTTGCAGGAGCGGGCCTTGGAACTGCAGGTGTGATTTTGCAGGGAGTGATGAACAATGCTTTGGCCAGTCCCAATACCATAGGTGTCAATTCCGGAGCCGGGTTTTTTGTAATGCTTTCTATGCTTGTGCTTCCACAGAATCTGTTGGCAAAGTCGACTATGGCGTTTCTGGGTGCTCTTATTACTTCCCTGATTATTTTATGCCTGGCATTTTGGGCCGAAAGGTCAAGGATTACAATTGTTCTTGCGGGTATTACAATTTCAAGTTTTCTTTCGGCGGGCATGAATATGATAAAGATTCTTGATACGGATATCAGCATAAATGCAACGCAATTTCTGATTGGAACACTTTCCGGAGTTACGCTAAAAACAATTAAGTATCCGGCAATGGGAATCATTATCGGGATACTTATTTCGATAATTTTGTCAAATGCACTTAATCTGCTGGCGTTAGGAGACGGAGTGGCAAGTTCATTAGGATTACAAGTGAATTGTTTCCGATTTATCTTTATTCTACTTGCAAGTGCCATGTCCGGATTGGTTGTAAGCTTTGCGGGACTGGTTGGCTTTGTGGGATTAATTGTTCCTCATATCGTACGTTTTTTATTTGGCCATGATGCCAGAACGGTAATTCCGGCATCAGCGCTTTTGGGAGCGAATTTTGTACTTTTGTCGGATTTTGTCGGCAGGTCTTTATTTGCCCCCTTCGAGTTGCCGGTTGGGATTATTCTTTCTCTTGCCGGTGGCCCGTTCTTTTTGTATCTCCTGCTGAAGAAGGGGGGAAGACGAGTAAATGCTTGAGTTTAAAGATGTTAACGTAAACGTTGGAAGAACGCCTATTCTTGAGAATATATCGGTTCGGTTTAACTGGGGAGAAATCACATCGATTATTGGGCCTAACGGTTGTGGGAAGACAACACTTCTGCAGACATTAAACGGGATTAGTTCTGTGACATCGGGGCAGATTCTGCTTGATGAATGTAAGTATCTTGAACTCCCGCTCAGAGAAAGGGCAAAGCGTTTATCCTTCTTACCTCAGTTCAGAGAAAGTTCGCCGAATATTTCCGTAAAAGGTCTTGTGGAGCACGGAAGATTTCCTTACATGGGTTTTTCAAGAAAAATGAGCAAGGAAGACAGGGAGGCTGTTCAAAATGCTTTAGAGTACGCCAACCTTTTGCAATATAAAGACTGTATGGTAAACGAACTATCCGGGGGACTTCAACAGAGGGCGTACCTTGCAATGCAACTGGCCCAGAATTGTCCGTATATGGTTATGGACGAACCGACCAACTATCTTGATTTCCCAAGTCGAAGAGAGATGTATCGTCTGATTTGTGAGCTAAAGAAAACAGGAAAGACAATTATTATCGTGGCTCATGATATAAATCAGGCTCTTCGGATTTCGGATAAACTGGTAATTATGAAGGACAGAAAAATAATGGCTTCCGGGGCGCCCAGGGTTTGCCTGAAGGAAGGAATCATTCAGGATGTGTTTGAATGTGAAATCAATGAAATCGAAAACAACGGAACTTTTCAATATGTATTAATGTAAGGAGAAGGTATCAGATGACAATTTTACAATTAAAATACGTAATTGCTATTTCCGCATCAACCTCAATGAGAGAAGCTTCAGGTAAGCTTTATATTTCACAGCCTGCCTTATCGGCAACGATAGGGGATTTGGAGGATGAACTCGGAATTCGCATTTTCGAGCGCAATAACAAGGGAATAAAGCTCACGGAAGAGGGAAATGAATTCCTGAAATATGCCAAACAAGCAGTGAGCCAATATGAACTTTTGGAAAATAAATATTTGAAATCGGACGATAGCAAGGAGTATTATACAATTGCTATGCAGCATTATGTTTTCGCGGTTCATGCATTTGTTGATACGGTCTTGAAAAGAAAAGCGAAGAACTTTTCTTATCTGATAAAGGAAACAAGAACCGACGAGGTGCTTCTTAACGTGCGCGATTATAAAAGCGAAATCGGTATTCTTTCGTACTCCGAAAGTAATAAAAATATAATATATAAACTATTCAGAGAGTACGAACTGGACTTTACTCCGCTTTTGGTATGTGATACATATGCTTATTTGAGTAAAACACATCCATTGGCAAATAATACGGAGCTGTCGGTTGAGCAGTTAAGAGAATATCCATGTGTGACCTTTGATCAGACCAGTGAGACAGAGTTTTATCTTTCTGAGGAAGCACTGTCGGGTTATGTATTTGACAAAATAATCCGATCAAATGATAGAGCTACTTCCTGCGAAATGATATCCATGTTGAACGGGTTTGCCATTGGAACGGGAATTATGATTGGAAGCAATGCCCTTAAAGATTCCTTCGTTTCGATAAAACTGAAGGAAGAAGATCCGCTGACAATCGGTTACATAGTCAAGAAAAATCATGTATTAAGTGAATTTGGGAAACAGTATCTTTCCGAATTGGAAAAATATAAATAAGGGGTGCTGTATCGTTATTACTTTGAAAAGAAGTGAGAAACACAGAAAAAATCGGTCTGGAGAGAAAGAGTATGAATTCAAGAAATGCGTTTGTGGAATTGGAAGAGGAGCAGGATTCGTTTCCGGAAATATTTGAATTAAATATTGTAAGCGGAGGCTGTCATTTGTACGGATATCTTTTAACACCTGACAGGAGAATTCCGGGACCATATCCAACAATTATTATGTCGCATGGATTTCCGGGATACACGACGAACAATGACCTGGAGCTTGCATTTATGCGAATGGGATGCGTAGTAATACATATGAATCACAGAGGCGCATGGGGAAGTGAAGGCAAATATCTGTTTACAAATCTGAAACACGACCTGATTGCGATTGCCAAGTGGGCACATAATGCCGCAATCGCCGATCAGTACAACATAGATATTAATAATATCTTTTTGGTTGGCCACAGTATGGGCGGTCAGACGGTTCTGAATGCTGCAAAAGACCTACCTTTTATAAAGGGTGTTGCTGCCATGGCTTCGTATGATATTGGCGCTGCTTTCAGATACAACATGGAAAAAGATTTGTTTTTGATGATTGAAACAGAGGGACAATGCCTTAAAATGGAATCTGCAAGTGAGGTATATGAAAATGCGCTGATCAATCAGCAGGAACTGAGCGTATTAAATCGATTTGAGGAATTGTTAAAGCATAATGTTTTGCTTGTAGAAGCTTATTATGATATTGTGGCACCGCCGGATAAAATGTTGAGACCGCTTGCGAAAAAATTAGAAGAGGGAAAAGGAAATATTACCTATGAAGTGATAAAGAGTAATCACAGCTTTGTGGGTCAACGTATGAGACTTACAAGGACTGTGGGCGAGTGGATGGAGCAGACATTGAATAACACGAAAAAAGCTTGAAAACCTGGTTTTCAAGCTTTTTTTGTGTTATAATATAAGTGTTATGACAAAAAATATGACATTTTTACTCTTGGAAAATCCCAAGAGTAGTCTATTGGGTGACGCAGTCGGTGGCATTCCGTTCATAGAGTGAAATGCAAAATAACCGGACTGCGAAATACGGAGATTAACATGGCGCAGAAGGATTACCTGGTGCCGCCAAACAAGGCGAAGCATCGTATTTATTTGGATCAGAGAGGGAAGAACGGCACCCATCCTGTTTGGGGGTGGATATGCATTGTAAGCGGTATTCTCTCTATCTTATATTGTTTGGGCATTTATTTTTTTGTGGGATACGGAAGCAAGTTTTTCCTGGTATGGGGACTGCTGGGAGTGGCATTGGAAATTTTGGGACTGATTTTCCTGAATCAGAAGCTGTTGGAACGAATTCCCGTGTTTGTGAAATATGTTTTTGTAATAGGTGTCGTTGTGGGTGGCATACTGTTTTTGGGGGTAGAGGCATTCATTTTAAGCCGGTGGAACGCGAAGGCCGGCGCCGGTGCGGATTATGTGATCGTTTTGGGAGCACAGTGGAAAACCGGCGGCCCCAGTTATGTATTGCAGAAAAGACTGGATGCGGTCTTGGACTATCTGTTGGATAATCCGGAGACAAAGGTAATTGTATCCGGCGGAAAAGGTTCCAATGAACCCATCAGCGAGGCGGAAGGAATGGCGACTTATCTGGAAAACATGGGAATTTCCGAAGAACGGATTATCCTGGAGGACAGATCAACCAATACCCATGAGAATCTGCTGTACAGTTCGGAATTCCTACAAAAGGATAAGGATTCGATTGTTATCATAACCAATAATTTCCATGTGTTCCGGGCGCTTTCCCTTGCGAAAAAGCAGGGATACGTTTTGGTGGAGGGTTTGGCTGCCAAGTCTCATCCGGTTTTATTGTTGAATAATATGGTTCGTGAATTTGTGGGTGTAATGAAGGACTTCCTATTCGGAAATATATAACAGAAAGGATTCACTATGGAGATCAATGTCGGCGATGTGTTAAAATTAAAAAAACAACATCCCTGCGGAGCAAAAGAATGGGAGGTTCTTCGCGTGGGAGCGGACTTTCGTATTAAGTGCATGGGATGTGGACATCAAATCATGATTGCACGTAAATTGCTGGAAAAAAATATAAAGGAAATTGAGAAAAAAGCTTGAATTAATTGACGGAGTATGATAACATACATTTTCGTGATATATAATTCCTTGCTCACATGTAAGGGTGGGCCAGAGACCAAAAGGAGGTAACTAATAATGAACAAGTATGAATTATGTGTTGTTGTTAGCGCTAAGATCGAAGATGACGAAAGAACTGCTACTGTAGATAAGTGCAAGGCTTTGGTTGAGAGATTCGGCGGTACCATCACAGAAGTAGACGACTGGGGCAAGAAGAAGCTTGCTTACGAAGTTCAGAAGATGAAAGAAGCTTTCTACTACTTTATCAGATTCGATGCTGAGGCAACCGCTCCCGCTGAAATCGAGAGCCGTATCCGTATTATGGATAATGTTATCAGATACTTATGCGTTAGACAGGACGAGGCATAATAGAAAGCGAGAGATAAAATGAACAAAGTTATTCTGATGGGACGTTTAACAAGAGATCCTGAAGTTAGATACTCTCAGGGTGAGCAGCCGATGGCAATTGCCAGATACTCTTTGGCAGTTGACAGAAGACAGGCTAGAAATAATGGTGGCGATGAGCAGACAGCTGATTTCATCAACTGTGTTGCTTTTGGACGTGCCGGTGAGTTCGCTGAAAAGTATTTCCATAAGGGAACCAAAATTGCAGTGACTGGTCGTATTCAGACCGGTAGCTATACAAACAAGGATGGCGTGAAGGTTTATACCACTGACGTTGTTGTTGAGGAGCAGGAATTTGCTGAGAGCAAGAATGCTTCCGGTTCAGAAGGTGGATATGGCAACGGTGGATACTCTGCAGGTCGTTCTGCAGCTCCTTCTGGTGCCGGTGACGGTTTCATGAACATCCCTGACGGAATTGACGAAGAATTACCGTTTAACTAAACTTGACACAATTTGATAACACATTAGATAGGAGGCATTGAAATGGCTTTTAATAAGACAGAGAAATCCGATATGCCCATGAGAAAAAAGGGTGGACTTCGCAGAAGAAAAAAAGTTTGTGTATTCTGTGG
>DCGY01000083.1:12231-12407 GCA_002314715.1 Lachnospiraceae bacterium UBA1766
GGAAACTGTGCAAAGCATCAGAGAGCTTTGACTGTAGCTATCAAGAGAGCTCGTCACGTAGCACTTATGCCTTACATCCAGGATTAATTCTGAAAGTAAGTAAAACACAAATCCTCGAATCCGAAAGGGTTCGAGGATTTTTTTATAGCTCGGAAGGAAACCAAGCGACGCCGAAG
>DCGY01000083.1:12546-14280 GCA_002314715.1 Lachnospiraceae bacterium UBA1766
CGTATACGAAACAATTCCGGAAGCAGCAAAGCAGGCATTTGACATCACTCTCCTTTAATGGTAAAGTATATTCTGTAGGATTATGGGATAATAGCCTTTATGGTCAGCTCATTTGAATCATTTTCGACCGCTGTAAAATAGGATTTTTTTGGCTTTTCGACAAAGGATATCAAATATAAACAATATCTGTTATGGCATGGTTTGGCGGAATCTGCTATACTGTGCAATGAGGTGTTTCTATGAAAAAGAGGATTAAACTGAAGGGTAGAATAAAGACATATATTCGTTACAGTATTTACCTTGGATTCTTACTTTTAGCAATAGATGTGGCTGCTTTTATGCTGGATGTAAAGAGTGGCTTCCTGGTGTTGGGATATGCTGCTTTTTATTTTGGTACGACACTTACGCTATACTTCTACAACAAACCGATTATTATGAATGAGCTTGTAAGCTTTGCTACGGAGTATGGTCAGATTCAGCGCAAGCTATTGCGGGATTTGGAACTGCCATATGCCCTTTTGGATGACAGCGGCAAAATCATTTGGACCAACAGTGCTTTTGAAAATGTGGTACATCAGCCCAAGGGATATAACAAGTCCATTACTTCTTTGTTTCCGACCATCACCAGAGATCGTTTGCCGGACGATGAGGATGTGGACGAAACCCAGTATGAGCTGAAATACGAGGATTGTGAATATTTGGCAAAGTTCCGTAAGATTTCGCTCAAAGATATGGCGGAACACAGCGATATGATTGAGGCAGAGGATTACAACGGATATTTGATTGCGGTTTTTCTGTTTGATGAGACTGCATTACATATTGCATTACAGGAAGTGGACGATCAGAGCCTTGCGGCCGGAATGATTTATTTGGACAATTATGAGGAGGCCTTGGAAAGCGTAGAAGAGGTACGCCGTTCCCTTTTGACCGCATTGATTGACCGAAAGATCAATAAGTATATTTCCGGTTTGGATGGCATCAGCAAAAAGCTGGAGAAGGACAAGTATCTCATTATTCTCCGGAAGAAGGCAATCGCACAGCTTCAGGAAACCAGATTTGACCTTTTGGAAGAGGTTAAGACGGTTAATATCGGTAATGAGATGGCGGTGACCATTAGTATCGGTATTGGTTTGGACGGACTTAGCTATGCACAAAACTATGAGTTCGCAAGAAATGCCATTGATCTTGCGTTGGGTCGTGGTGGTGACCAGGCAGTTATCAAGACACCGGAAAGTGTTACCTACTATGGCGGTAAGAGCCAGCAGGTAGAGAAAAATACCCGCGTAAAGGCCCGTGTAAAAGCTTTGGCATTGCGTGAAATCATCACCGCAAAGGATACGGTTCTTGTCATGGGGCATCGTATGCCGGATGTGGACAGTTTCGGCGCGGCGGTAGGTATTTACCGAATTGCCAAAACGCTGGATCGTAAGGTACACATTGTATTGAATGACAGTACCAGCGCAATCGCTCCGCTGGTGGATATTTTTAAGGGTAATCCGGATTATGAGGACATGATTGTAGGCAGTCAGCAGGCAATGGAAATCGCAGGTTCCGGAAAGGATACGGTTTTGGTTATCGTGGATGTAAACAAGCCGTCCATTACGGAATGTCCGGATTTGATTCGTATGTGTAAGTCCGTTGTGGTTTTGGACCATCACAGACAAGGCACGGAGATTATTGAGAATGCTACCCTTTCTTATGTGGAGCCCTATGCTTCTTCCGCATGTGAAATGG
>DCGY01000083.1:14360-14735 GCA_002314715.1 Lachnospiraceae bacterium UBA1766
ATTCCGGTATCATGGTGGATACCAATAATTTCGCCACAAAGGCAGGTGTACGAACCTTTGAGGCGGCAGCCTTCCTTCGTCGTAACGGTGCAGATGTGACTCGTGTAAGAAAGCTGTTCCGTGAGGACGCCTTGGAGTATAAAGCCAGAGCAGATGCTGTCAGCCAGGCGGAGATTTATAAGCAGAATTTTGCGATTTCTGTTTGTACGGCAGAAGATTGTCCCAGCCCTACCGTAATCGGTGCGCAGGCGGCGAACGAGCTGTTAAATATTAAGGGAATCAAGGCCAGCTTTGTGTTGACGGATTACCAGGGTATGATTTATATCAGTGCCCGTTCCATTGATGAGGTAAATGTTCAGGTAATCATGGAACGAA
>DCGY01000081.1:0-14689 GCA_002314715.1 Lachnospiraceae bacterium UBA1766
GTAGAGCAGAGGACTGAAAATCCTCGTGTCACTGGTTCGATTCCGGTTCTGGGCATTCTTTTTTTGCCATCAATAGAGGTTCTTCCTTCTATTGGTGCTTTTTTTTTGCACATTTTTATGATATTATAAAATAGAATAGGTGTCGTGTGACCATCTATATTATTGAGAACAAAAGAACTTGTTAGGAGATGCTATGGCAAACGCAACTGTTTCATCCAAAAGTGAAAAAAGAAGTGCTCGATGGAAAAAGAACTATAGCCATCAACGAGACCTTTATAAGCAGATTCAGCAGGAAGGATCCGACATCTTGGGATCTTATAATTTCCGTAGCACCAAAAGACATATCCAGCACGGAAATGTTACCGTAAATCATCATTGCATGAATGTAGCGAAATATTCTTTGGCATTTAGTGACAAGTTACATATTCGTTGCAACCGAAGGGAAATGATTCGTGGCGCGTTACTGCATGATTATTTCTTATATGATTGGCATGACAAGGATCATGTGCAACCCTACAAGCTGCATGGCTTCCATCATCCCGGTATTGCGTTGGACAATGCAAAGCAGGAATATGAGCTTACGGAAAAAGAGCAGGAAATCATCAAGAAACATATGTGGCCCCTTACCGTGGTTCCTCCTACATGCAGAGAGGCATGGATTGTATCCTGTGCGGATAAATGGTGCTCATTACTGGAAACCTTTCATGTTCATAAGGGACATGGGGCAACCGATCAATTTTAATCAGAAGGTATCCCGTGGCGAAACTATATAATCAATTAACTGAATATAGTAAAAGTGATATGTATCCCCTGCATATGCCGGGACATAAGCGTCGCCTTATGGGAGAGATGCCGAAGGAATTTTATCAGGCAGATATTACAGAGATAAACGGATTTGATAATCTGCATGAGCCGGAAGAGATTTTCGTGGAACTTCAGGAGAAGGTTGCGAAGCTTTGCGGAGCAAAAAAAAGCTATTTCCTGGTGAACGGAAGCACCTGCGGGGTTTTAGCGGCAATCAGTGCCTGCCTACCGAAAGGCGGTCATTTGCTGATGGCCAGAAATGCCCACAAATCAGCCTATCATGCAGCATATTTGAGGGAGTTAAAAGTAACATATCTTTGGCCCGAATTTATTCCGGAATATCCCATATATGAAGCAATTACGCCAATGCAGGTAGAGAAAGCCTTGGAAAAGGATTCCACTATCCAAGCTGTTTTTTTGGTTTCGCCTACCTATGAGGGTAGGATTGCGGATATCAGGGCCATTGCAGACTGCGTTCACAAGCATGACCGATTGTTGATTGTCGATGAGGCTCATGGGGCTCATTTGGGTTTTGACCGTCGATTTGCGCAAAACAGCGTTGTACAGGGGGCGGATATCGTTATACAAAGCACCCATAAAACCTTGCCGGCTCCTACACAAACAGCCATTTTGCATGTGAACGGTGACAGAGTTCCTATCGATTTATTGGAGCGTTTCCTGCATATCTATCAGACCAGCAGTCCTTCGTATTTGCTTTTAAGCGGAATTGAGAATGCTTATGACCTGGTGGAAAAAGAAGGCGCTCAATTATTTGAACGGTTTTATCAAAATTGGATAGAATTGCTTCATCAATTGGAGGCCTGTCGTGTACTCCGCTTTTTACCGAGGAAAGATGACCGAAATCATGACATCGGAAAGCTGATAATGGACACCGGTAAAACAATGCGTTCCGGACAATGGTTGTTTGAACTGCTTTTGGAGAAGTATCATTTGCAATTGGAGATGGCGGCGGGAAGCTATTGCCTGGCCATGTTTACCATAGGAGATACCGAGGAAGGGTATGAGCGACTGGCCAAGGCGCTCCTGGAAATTGACGAAATGCTTCTGGCGGAGCAGAAAACCGGTATCCGGGCGAATTTGAGCGCATCTTTGGATGCAGAGTTTCAAAATACACCGAGAGACAGGGAAGATGACGAAAATGCACTCTTTAAGGCCTGGGATTGTCCCAAGGTGGAGATTCCCTTGGAAAAAGCAGAGGGCCGGGTAGCAGGAGAGTTTATCAATTTATATCCTCCGGGATTTCCGATATTGGTGCCCGGTGAGCAAATATCTGCGACAGATTTGGAACAGCTTCAAAAAAATCTGGCGGATGGCTTGCATGTACAGGGTATCGTGAAGAAACAGGCCAACTACTTTGTAAAAGTGGTTTCCGAGAAAATTTAGAAGATTATTTGAATAGATTACCATTCAGACCTTTGAAAGGCATTTAGAACCATGAGTAAGATTTTTTGTTTGATGGGAAAGAGTTCCACCGGAAAAGATACGATTTACAAAAGAATAAAGGAAGATTCTTCTTTGGAACTTCAGACCATCGTTCCTTATACTACCAGACCGATTCGGGAAGGGGAAAAAAACGGTGTAGAGTATTTCTTTACGGATGAAGCCGGATTTCAGAGATTATCCACAGAGGGAAAAGTTATCGAAGCCCGTTCTTACGAAACCTTTCACGGTGTGTGGAGATATTTTACGGTGGACGACGGACAAATCAATCCGTCCCAAAAAGATTATATTCTGATCGGAACCTTGGAAGTTTACACAAAGATGGTGGAGACCTTCGGACAGCAGGTTATGGTACCGATTCTGATTGAACTGGATGACGGAGAGCGTTTAACCAGAGCACTGAATCGGGAAAAGAGTCAGGACCATCCAAAGTATGAAGAAATGTGTCGCAGATTTTTGGCCGACAGCGTGGATTTTTCGGAAGAGAAACTGGAGAAAGCCGGGATTTGCAAGCGCTTTAACAATGATGAATTATCCAAATGTATTGAGGAAATTTGCAGCTATATACAAAGTATGAAGTAGCCGCGTTCAGGAGCAAGAAGCGAAGTGGATTGCGAATGTTCGCTCTACCCTAAAATAGAAAATCGCCCCCCAAGGGCCGTTTGTGAGAGAAAATTATGGATATTAAGGTGAATCAGATCAACCAACCACTTCCGGTGGAGGGCACCAAGCCCGTCCAGGAGGGAGACGGTACCTTTAAGTTCACATTGGTCAGTCACATTGAAGAGACCGAGCTTCAGGCCAGGCTGAATACCCTTATGGAGGAAATTACCATGCAGGGAAATAAGCTGGCCAAAAAGCGGGATGTAAAGGATATGCGCCATTACAGGGGGCTCATCAAGGACTTTTTAAATGAGGTTGTAACCAGATCCCATGCCTTTTCGCGGGAAAATTTTCTGGACAGAAGAGGCCGTCATCGTGTCTACGGTATCATACGGCTGGTGGACGAAAATCTGGACCAGCTGGCCCAGGAATTGATGAAGGACGAGCAGGACCATTTGATGATACTCAATAAAATCGGGGAAATCCGTGGATTGCTTTTGGATATACTGACTTAAACGAAAAGAGAAAGAACAGAAAACAGGAGAGAAATATGGCTGGTTTTCAGGATATTATCGGACAGGAACAATTAAAGGAACACTTGCAGAAGGCTTTGGAGACAAAGAAAATTTCCCATGCCTACATCATCAACGGAGAAAAATCTTCCGGAAAGGAATTCATCGCCAAAATTTTCGCCATGACTTTGCAGTGCGAAAAGGGTGGAACAGACCCTTGCCGGGAGTGCCATTCCTGCAAGCAGGCGCTTTCCGACAATCAGCCGGATATTATCAAGGTTACACACGAGAAACCCAATGCAATCAGTGTAGATGATGTGCGTGCCCAGATTAATGCAGACGTGGTAATCAAACCATATAACAGCCCCTACAAGGTATATATTATGAATGAGGCAGAGAAGATGACTCCTCAGGCCCAGAATGCTTTGTTGAAAACCCTGGAAGAGCCGCCGGCCTATGCGGTTATTCTTCTTTTGACCTCCAATATCAATACCTTATTGCCTACCATCCTTAGTCGTTGTGTGGTTTTGAATATGAAGCCGGTGGCCGATGATTTGGTGCGCAAGTATTTGATGGAGCAGGTGCATGTTACCGATTACAAGGCGGAGGTTTGTGTGGCTTTTGCCAGAGGAAACATCGGAAAAGCCAAGGATCTGGCTTCCAGCGAGGAATTTGAAACCGTAAAGGGTGAAGCCTTGTCCTTATTGAAATATATTCAGGAGATGGAGCTGTATGAAATGATAGCAGCCATCAAGAAGATTACCAAGTACAAGCTGGATATAAACGATTACCTGGATATTATGGCAGTTTGGTATCGGGATGTTTTGCTGTTTAAGGCTACCAACGATGCCAATCACCTGGTTTTTCGGGAGGAGATTCAGTCCCTAAGAAAGGTAGCACAGAGAAGTAGTTACGAAGGGATTTCTTCGGTTATCGATGCTCTGGAAAAGGCAAAAAAACGCTTGGATGCCAACGTAAATTTTGATTTGACCATGGAGCTTTTGTTTGTGGAAATGCGGGAGAATGGTTAGATCAAACAAGGAAATAGTGGTCATTTTCGCGATTGTATGATAAAATAAAGAAATTATGGCAAAGAAGTAAAAGCCAAAAATATGTGAGGTGTATAGATGATTAAAGTAATTGGAGTAAGATTTCGTACCGCAGGAAAGATTTATTTTTTTGATCCCCTGCAGTTTCAGATAAAGCGAGGCGATCATGTCATCGTGGAGACCGCTCGCGGAATTGAGTTCGGTACCGTGGTATCCGACATTTATGATGTGGAAGATGATAAGGTGGTACAGCCGCTAAAGCCGGTATTGCGTATTGCAAGCCAGAGAGACGTGGACCAGGAGGCCTCCAATAAGGAAAAGGAAAAGGAAGCCTTCCGCATTTGCCTTGAGAAAATTCAGAAGCATAACCTGGATATGAAGCTGATTGATGCGGAGTATACCTTTGACAACAATAAGGTGCTGTTCTACTTTACCGCAGACGGAAGAATCGATTTCCGTGAACTGGTAAAGGATTTGGCCAGCGTATTCAAGACCAGAATCGAACTTCGTCAAATTGGTGTGAGAGATGAGACCAAGATTCGCGGAGGCATTGGTATTTGCGGAAGACCTTTGTGCTGTCATAGCTATTTGTCCGATTTTGTTCCCGTTTCCATCAAGATGGCAAAGGAACAAAATCTGTCCCTCAATCCCACCAAGATTTCCGGTGTGTGCGGCAGATTAATGTGCTGTTTGAAGAATGAGGAAGATACCTATGAAGAACTGAACCGCAGACTTCCCGGTATCGGAGATTTCGTAAGTACTGCTGACGGACTTCGCGGTGAGGTATCCAGTGTTAATGTGCTTCGCCAGCTGGTGAAGGTTGTTGTGGATGTAGATGATGAAAAGGAAATTCGCGAGTACAAGGTAGAAGATTTGCAGTTTAAGAAGCGTCATGGCCGCAAGGAAAAAATGGACTTGACCAATGAAGAAATGAAGGAACTGGAGCTTTTGGAAAAGGAAGAGCGACAGGAATCGGAAGGCGGGGAAACACAAAAGAAGCCTTACGATAAGCAAAATCGCAATCGCGAGAACCGTCGTGACAATAATCGTGAGAACAACCACGAGAACAACCGCGAGAACAACCGCGAGAATAATCGTGACAATAACCGTGAGAACAACCGCGAGAATAATCGTGACAATAATCGCGACAATAATCGCGAGAATAATCGTGAAAACAATCGTGACAATAATCGCGACAATAACCGCGACAACAACCGTGACAACAACCGCGAGAATAATCGCGAGAATAACCGCGAGAACAATCATGAGAATAATCGCGATCATCACCGAAAGAATCGTTACAATAAAGACAGACATCATGACAGAAATAAGGAAAATCAGGATGGAAAACAGGGAAACAGAGAGCATTCAACTGAAGGATAAGGAGCGTTTGGATGATTTACAGAGAAACGGTCTGAGAATCATTCAGAATCCCGAAAAATTCTGCTTTGGAATGGATGCGGTACTGCTTTCCGGATTTGTACATGCCAAGAAGGGTGATGTATTATTGGATATGGGTACGGGAACCGGTATTATTCCGCTTCTTCTGTCGGCCAAAACCCAGTGCGACCATTTGACAGGGTTGGAGATTCAGGAAGAAAGCGCGGATATGGCCAAAAGAAGCGTCTGCTTAAACCGGTTGGAGGATCGTATTACCATACAACAAGGGGATATTAAGGAAGCAGGCAAACTTTTTGCGTCTGCTTCCTTTGACATTGTTACCTGTAATCCGCCTTATATGATCGGTCAGCATGGTCTGACCAATCCGGAGGAACCCAAGGCAATCGCAAGACATGAAATACTGTGTACCTTGGAGGATGTTATTTCCAATGCGGCCAAGCTGTTAAAGCCCGGAGGACATTTCTTCCTGGTGCATCGTCCTTTTCGACTGGCAGAAATTATGACAACTATGTCACAATATAAATTGGAACCCAAGAGAATGCAGTTGGTTTACCCGTTTGTGGATAAGGAGCCCAATATGGTGCTCTTGGAAGCGGTCCGCGGCGGAAAACCCCGTATGACGGTAGAAAAGCCTCTAATCGTGTACGAAAAGCCGGGAGTATATATGCCGGAGATATACGATGTTTACGGATATTAGAAGCTTAGGAGCGAAGGGATTCGTTTCAAATTCGAGTTTAAAGTGAGTGTAAGAACATGGCAGGAACCTTGTATTTGTGTGCCACTCCCATTGGAAATCTGGGGGATATGACACCCAGAGTCGTAGAGACCTTGAATCAGGTGGATGTGATTGCGGCGGAGGATACCAGAAACAGTATCAAGCTGTTAAATCATTTTGAGATTCATACGCCTATGACCAGCTATCATGAATATAATAAAGTAGAAAAGGCAAAGCAACTGGTGGAACAGATGCTGGCGGGACAAGATATCGCCCTGATTACCGACGCGGGTACGCCGGCGATTTCCGATCCCGGAGAGGTACTGGTGGCCATGTGTCTTGAGAGCGGAGTGCATGTGACTTCTCTTCCCGGACCGGCAGCCTGTATTACGGCGCTTACCCTTTCCGGCTTAAGTACCAGACGCTTTTGTTTTGAAGGCTTCTTACCTTCCGAGAAAAAGGAAAAGCAAAGAATTCTGACGGAGCTTCAAAAAGAGACCAGAACCATGATTTTATATGAAGCGCCCCATCATTTGATACGAACCTTGGAGGAATTGCATGAGGTCTTGGGCGAGCGCAGAATTACCTTATGTCGTGAATTGACCAAGCGTTTCGAAACCGTTTTCCCAACCACGCTGGAAAATGCGCTGGAGTTTTATAAAACCGAGGAGCCCCGCGGGGAATACGTTCTGGTTTTGGAGGGAAAGAGCTTCGAGGAAAAACGTCAGGAAGAGATTTCTTCCTGGGAGAATATGAGTATTGAAGAGCATATGGCGGTGTATGAGAATCAAGGCATTGACCATAAGGAAGCCATGAAAAAGGTAGCAAAGGACCGAGGCGTTGGGAAACGGGAGATTTACAGCTATCTGCATGGAGGAGAATAAAATGGCAGCATCAAATTGTGACAGTTGTGTCAATTATATATACGATGAGGACTACGAATGCTATTCCTGTCTGGTAAACCTGGACGAGGACGAGATGTATCGATTCCTTACCGGCAATCAGAGAGAATGCCCTTACTACCAGCTGGATGACGAGTATGCGGTGGTAAGACATCAGATTTAGAGAACTTTTTATTCATAGGATGATTCCTGTGAATGGAACATATATTTATTAACGAAAGGAAGAAAGAAATGTTAGTACAGAAATATAAAGACATGTTATCTGCAAAATCCGTAATCCGTCAGTTGTCCGAATTTGCAACCGCAAGAGGACAGGAAATCGGTTATGAAAATGTATTTGATTACAGCTTGGGTAATCCTTCCGTTCCGGTACCCCAGGAATTTACCGATCGTATGCTGCATATGCTTGCTACTAAGAACCCTATGGAGCTTCACGGCTATAGCCCCAGCCTTGGTATTACCTCCGTACGTGAGAAAATTGCCGCATCCCTGGAGCAGCGTTTCGGGATTCCCTATCGCAAGGAGCATATTTTCATGGCATCCGGAGCAGCAGGCGCTTTGGCCCATGCCTTCCGTCTGGTTACCGAACCCGGAGATGAGATTTTGACCTTTGCTCCCTATTTCCCGGAATACGGCCCTTATGTAAATCTTTCCGGCGCGGTTCTGAAGGTGGTTCCGCCCAATACCGAGACCTTCCAGATTAATTTCCCGGCTTTCGAGGAAATGCTTACCGACAAGGTAATGGCAGTCCTGATTAATACGCCCAACAATCCTTCCGGTATCGTATATTCTACCGAGACCATTCAGAAGTTAACCGATATTTTGAAGAAGAAGTCCGAAGAATACGGACATGACATTTATTTGATTTCCGATGAACCCTATCGTGAAATTGTATTTGAGGGTGTGGATGCTCCCTGCGTATCCAAATTCTATGACAACACCATTATGTGTTATTCCTTCTCCAAGTCCTTATCCCTTCCCGGAGAGCGTATTGGATATGTAGCAATCAATCCTGCCTGCAAGGATGCAGAGGATATGGTATTTATGTGCGGACAGATTTCCCGAGGAATCGGTCACAATTGTCCTCCTTCCATTATTCAGCTGGCAGTAGCGGAAGTATTGGATCAGACCGCTGACCTTAGCGTATATGAGAAGAATATGAACCTGATTTATAACGAACTGGTAGCTCTTGGCTTTACCGTAGTGAAGCCCGGCGGAACCTTCTACATCTTCCCCAAGGCTTTGGAAGAGGATGCGGTTGCTTTCTGTCAGAAGGCATTAAAATATGATTTGGTACTGGTACCTGCAGATTCCTTCGGTGCACCCGGATTTTTCCGCATGGCTTACTGCATCGATACGGAGAAGGTGGAGCGCTCTTTGGTAGCACTTCGCAAGTTTGTAGAAGCGGAATATCGCAAATAATTCCGGCTTCAAAAGCGTGATACGAGAGGAGATGTTTAGCTACGATGTATCGTGCGGGTTTAGTATTGGAGGGCGGCGGTATGAAAGGAATTTATACCGCAGGCGTCCTGGATTTCTTTTTGGAAAAGGGACTTTTGTTTGATCATGTATATGGCGTATCGGCCGGGGCATGTCATATGTGCAGCTACCTGTCCGGACAACAGGGAAGAGCCAGAGATATTACCATCGATTATCTGGACTCGGATTATTATTGCAGTGCGAAAAGTCTCCTTCTTACCGGTGATTTGTTTAATGTGGAAATGTGTTATCATACCATTCCCGATTACCTCTATCCCTTTGATAATGAAGCATATGAGAGATATGAGGGAAAAGCTTACAGTGTGGTAACCAATATGGAAACCGGAGAGCCGGAGTATATGGCCATTAAGGATTTGAAGGTGGATATTGATAAAATTCGAGCTTCTGCATCCTTACCTCTGGTAGCCAGAAAGGTGAAGATCGGCGAAAAATATTACCTGGATGGCGGTATTTCCGATGCAATTCCGATTCAAAAATCCATTTTGGACGGAAATCGTAAGAATATTGTCATTATGACAAAAGAAGAAGGCTATGTTCGAAAACCCATCGGAGCCAAAGAAAAGGCAGCACTTCGTGCCCGATATCTGAAGTATCCAAGGATTCCGGAGCTGATGGAGCAGCGACATGTGGCATATAATGGTCAGGTAGAATATTTGGAACGACAAAAACAAAACGGTCAGGCCTTTGTGATTCGCCCCCAAAAAGCCAGTCCGGTAGGACGAATTGAAAAGGATAAAGAAAAAATGCTTCTTTTATATGAAGAAGGATATGAGGATGCAAAAAGTCAGTATGAAAAGCTTATGGCATATCTGGCAGATTGCGAAAGGTGAGGATTATAATGGATAGTTTTTTGGATATTTTAAAAGCGTTTGTATACGGTATTGTAGAAGGTATTACCGAGTGGCTTCCGATCAGCAGTACCGGACATTTGATTTTGGTGGAACAGATTTTGCCCTTCAAAAACACCAGCGAAAACTTCTTCGAAATGTTTGACGTGGTGATTCAGCTGGGTGCCATCATGGCCGTGGTTATTTTGTTCTGGTTTAAGATCTGGCCCTTCTATATGGCAGACAACATGGAAATGGTCAAGGGCGGAATCAAGAAGTCCAAGAATGATATTAAAATCGGCAAATTCGCTATGAGTCTGGATGCCTTTTGGATGTGGGTGAAGATTGTGGTTGCCTGTATTCCGGCCATTATCTATGGTTTCCTGTTTGACGATGCGGTCAGCGCAGCCTTTGCAAAGCCCATCGGAAACGGCAGCACTACCGTAGAAGTAATCGTGGTAGCGGTAATGCTGATTGTGGTAGGTATCCTGTTTATTATCATTGAGAGAAGGAACAAAGACAAAGTCCCTACCGTAAAGAGCGTGTCCGGTATTACCTTTCAGGCAGCGCTGATTATCGGTATGTGTCAGCTGGTGGCAGCAGCCCTTCCCGGAACTTCCAGATCCGGTGCAACAATTTTGGGAGCCATTTTAATCGGTATTTCCAGAAAAGCAGCAGCAGAGTTTACCTTTTTCCTGGGTATTCCGGTTATGTTTGGCGCCAGTCTTTTGAAGGTGCTTAAGTTTGGATTTGCCTTCAGCGGGACCGAATTAGTCGTTCTTTTGATTGGTACCATCGTATCCTTCATTGTGTCTCTCTTTGCGGTAAAAATGCTTATGGGATACATCAAAAAACATGATTTCCAGGTGTTTGGATGGTACAGAATCGGCCTTGGAATCCTTGTTTTGCTCTATTTTTTCGTAATTAAATAAGCTTTTGTTGACAAATTTTACGATTTGGAATATAGTGGTTACGCAAGATTTTATTTTTGCTATTTGAGGATATGAAACAAATTAACTAGTTGTCACGTTTAAAAAAGGAGAATGTATTATGGCAGCAAAGAAAGAAACCAAAACTGTAGCAGTAGATACAAAGGAAGTAAAGAAGGTAGCTGAAGTAAAGGCTGAGCCTGCAAAGAAGGAAGAAGCTAAGGTTGTAGCTGCTCCTGCAAAGGCTGAAGAGAAGAAGGTTGAGGCACCTGCAAAGAAGGCTGAGGAGAAGAAGGCAGCAGCTCCCGCAAAGAAGGCAGCTCCTGCAAAGAAAGCACCCGCAAAGAAGGTAGAGGCTTCTACTATGGTAGCAGTTCAGTTTGCAGGTAAGAGCTACACTCAGGATGATCTTGTAAAGATGGCTAAGGACGTATGGAAATACGACTTAAAGAAGAAAGCTTCTGATTTCGTAAGCGTTGAGCTTTACGTAAAGCCTGAAGAGAGCTTGGTTTACTACGTAATCAACAAAGAAGTTGCCGGAAGCTTCATGATCTAATCCGTATTGAATATTTGTTAGCACACAAAGCCCCATGGGATGAATTTCCCATGGGGCTTTTTCGTTTGGTTTTCGTTTGGGACGGTGTTTTTGGAACCAAGATATGTCTCTGTGGCGCAAATTTTATTGCAATGGTTGAAAAGGAAGAACCATAGGTGACGAAATAGTCCTATATGAGCTTTTTATGAGAGATTTGGAAATGAAGGAATTGAGTAGAAATGCGGGCAGGTAATTCTTGAATGTTTTTTTATCTTCCGTTATAATAGAAGGGTAATGATTTCCAACGGATTTCCGTACAGAAAAGGAGAACAATCTATGATTATTGGTGAAAAGTTATCCAATATTCCTTGGCAGGACAGACCTGCGGGATGTAATGATGTAGTATGGCGTTACAGCGCAAATCCTATTATTGAGAGACATGCGATTCCCAGCGCAAACAGCGTATTCAACAGTGCAGTAGTAGCAAAGGACGGTGCTTTCGTAGGCGTATTCCGTAGCGATGACAAGTGCATGAAGTCCCATTTGTTTCTTGGGAAGAGCCGGGATGCAATCAACTGGGATATTGAACCGGATATCCTGAAGCTTTATGATGAGAAGACCGGTGCGTGTGTAGGCACCGCAGACGGTTACGATCCTCGTGTATGCTTGATTGAGGACAAGTATTATGTAACCTGGTGTACCCAGTTTGAAAAGTACAAAGGACCTACCATCGGCGTAGCATATTCTTATGATTTTAAGACCTTCTACAGATTGCCCGATGCATTTATTCCTTATAATAGAAACGGTGTATTGTTCCCCAAGAAGATCAACGGTAATTTCGTAATGTTCTCCCGTCCTTCCGATAACGGACATACTCCTTTCGGTGATGTGTTCCTGAGCCAGTCTCCCGATATGATTCATTGGGGTGAGCATCATCATGTATTGGAGCCTATGGACTGGGCATGGACCAAGGTTGGAGCAGGCCCGATTCCGATTGAAATCGATGAAGGCTGGTTGATGATTTTCCACGGTGTAGGACAGACTTGTAACGGTATGATTTACAATATGGGTGCTGCAATCCTGGATAAGGAAGAGCCCTGGAAGGTGAAATATCGTTGCAAGCCTTATATTTTGCATCCCGAAACCACTTACGAATGTGTAGGGGATGTTCCCAATGTTTGCTTCCCTTGCGCAACCTTGTGTGATGCGGAAACCGGACGTATTGCAATTTACTATGGTGCGGCAGATACTGTTGTAGCACTTGCATTTACCCAGGTAGATGAGCTGGTAGATTACATTAAGAAGAATAATTGCGTATAACAGAATCTGATGTAGCGCATAATCCCAATAGACCACCTTACAATTTGCTGTAAGGTGGTCTATTTTTTCGCGAGGAAGGAAAACAAGCGACGCCGAAGACGGCATTTGTTTTCACCCGAGCAAGCATGAAACAATTCCGGAAGCAGCGAAGCTGCGACTTACGTCGAAGACGGAAGGGAATTGTGAATGAAAACAACAAGTGTCCGGTGCGAGAGTTTCCCATCACTTAATAATTATTTTAGATTTTCTTCAAACAAAATAGGTTGACAAGAAATAGGTGGGGTGCTATCTTATGTTCATAAGGTATTAGCACTCCTCCTTGTTGAGTGCTAACAAGAGGAAACCGGAAACCAGTGATTCAAAAGAAGGAGAGTTGCCAATGGAATTGGATGAGAGAAAAACCAAAATCTTGCAGGCTGTTATCCGTAATTATCTGGAAACCGGAGAACCGGTAGGAAGCAGAACCATTTCCAAGTATACTGACTTGAATTTGAGCTCCGCAACCATTCGCAACGAAATGTCGGATTTGGAGGAAATGGGTTATATTCTTCAGCCCCATACATCCGCAGGTCGTATTCCTTCCGATAAAGGCTATCGCTTCTATGTAGATGCCATGATGAGCGAGAAGGAACGGGAAGTGGTGGAGATGAAGGAAATGCTTTTGGAGCGCCAGGATAAAATGGAAACGCTTCTAAAGCAGGTAGCCAAGGTGGTAGCGCAGAATACGCAATATGCCGCAATGGTTTCCAAACCTCTTACTCATGGCAACAAAGTGAAGTTCATTCAGTTGTCCCGTGTGGATGCCGGTCAGATTTTGGCGGTTATCGTGGTGGAAGGAAATGTGATTAAGAATAAAATCCTTTCCGTAACGGAAACGCTGGACGATGAAACCTTATTAAAGCTAAATATCCTGTTCAATACACATTTGAACGGATTGTCCATTGGAGAGATTAATCTGGGTATGATATCTGCCATGAAGCAGCAGGCAGGTGCCCATTCCGATATTGTTGGAGAGGTAATCGACGCGGTAGGGGAGGCCATCAAGGAAGGCGAGGATTTAGAGATTTATACCAGCGGTACAAACAATATTTTCCGCTATCCGGAGCTGGCAGACAACAGCCGGGCAAGTGAACTGATTACCGCCTTTGAAGAGAAGAATCTCTTGAGCGAATTGCTTCAGGAGAACATGGAAGAGCAGCAAAATACAGGAATTCAGGTTTATATCGGAGAAGAGACGCCGGTACAGAGCATGAAGGATTGCAGTGTAGTGACCGCTACCTACGAGCTTGGCGGAGGTATGAAGGGAACCATCGGTATCGTAGGTCCCAAGCGTATGGATTACGACAAGGTAGTGGGTACGCTTCGAACCATCCAAAGCCAGTTGGATGAATTGTATAAAAAAGAAGAGCATTAGAAAGGATAAGAGATATGTCAGATCAGGAAAAGGAAGTTCTGAAAGAGGAAGCAGCACCGGAAACTGTGGAAGAGACAGCAGAAGCTGTGGAAGAAACAGAAGAGGTTGCTGAGAATCTTGCAGAGGACCAGGAAGAAGCCCCTGAAGGAGAAGACAAATTAAGCTGGGCAGAAAAAAGAGCTGCCAAGAAGCAGGCAAAGGCAGACAAGAAAGAGGATGCTTACAAAGAGCAGATCGCTACCTTGGAAGACAGATGCAAGAGACAGCTGGCTGAATTTGAAAACTTCCGAAATCGTTCCGAAAAGGAAAAACAGGCAATGTTTGAAATCGGTGCCAAGAGCGTAATTGAAAAAATTCTTCCGGTGGTGGATAACTTCGAAAGAGGCTTCGCTGCAGTGGAAAAGGAAGCCGAAAATGATGCTTTCGTATCCGGTATGAATATGGTGTACAGACAGCTCATGGGAGAGCTTGATAAGCTCGGTGTGAAGCCCATTGATGCAGTCGGCAAGGAATTCGATCCCAATCTTCACAATGCGGTAATGCAGTGTGAGAGTGAGGAATATGAGTCGGGAATTGTGGCTCAGGAATTACAAAAAGGCTATACCTACCATGATTTGGTGGTTAGACATAGTATGGTTTCAGTAGTATCATAACAGCTTTGTTCAAATATATAGGAGGAGAATGAAATGAGCAAGATTATTGGTATTGACTTAGGTA
>DCGY01000081.1:14731-14867 GCA_002314715.1 Lachnospiraceae bacterium UBA1766
TAGCAGTTATGGAAGGTGGTAAGCCCACCGTTATCGCAAACGCAGAAGGCGCAAGAACCACACCTTCCGTAGTAGCATTTTCAAAGACAGGAGAAAGACTTGTAGGTGAGCCTGCAAAGCGTCAGGCAGTTACCAA
>DCGY01000033.1 GCA_002314715.1 Lachnospiraceae bacterium UBA1766
CAAATCTGAAAGGCTTTGTTACAACACCTACAGTAAGAATTCCCATGTCTTTTGCAATTCTTGAAATAACAGGAGCTGCACCAGTACCAGTTCCACCACCCATACCACAGGTAATGAAAACCATATCAGCTCCACGAATAGCAGACTGAAGTTCTTCAGAACTTTCCTCAGCTGCCTTTTCACCAATTTCAGGCTTAGCACCAGCGCCAAGTCCTTTAGTTAACTTTTCGCCGATCTGTATAAGTTTAGGAGCTTTGCAAAGCTGTAATGCCTGCTTATCAGTATTAACACCAATAAAATCTACTCCTGTAATATTCTCATCTATCATTCTATTAACAGCATTATTACCTGCTCCGCCGACACCTATAACGATAATCTTTGCAGCAGCTTCTGCTTCATTACTATTAATCTCTATCAAGGGTATTTCCTCCTCTTCTCCACCATAGGCGTTCTACATTTTATCATATATGCTTTTTACAAAATTATCAACAATTTTTTTTATAAATTTTCCGGCTTAAAGCTGTATCTGCCATGGTCCTCATCATAAGTTTCCATCTGAAGGGTTCCGCTTTTCCCCTCCAGTTCCTTTAACAGAACCGGAAGCAGCATAATCTTGTCCTCCAACCGATTTTTTTCATTGCCGAGATTTACCTTCACATCTCCAAAATAAAGGGTAATCTCTCCGTTTTCCTTGAAGCGTATTTTTTCTGTGGGAAGTTCATATTTATTCAGCAAATTCTTGATTTCCAGCGTATCCGCAAATACGGAAGTATTTTCCACCGGAAGTCTCTGCCCCAACACGGCATAGTCAAACTTCAAACCGATAATCTGAGGCACTCCGCTGGTTTTCACGCTGGAATTTTCCACAATATAACCGTCCTTATCAAAATACATGTTGGTATCCATATAACGCACATATCCCGCAAGTGCTTTTTCATACACAGAAATCTTTATGGTATCCGGAGACAAAACCTCTACCGTCAATGCGTCCACAAAGGGAATGTTATCCACCACTTTGTTATTGTATTTTCTGGATAAGAAAAAGGAGTTGCGGTCCAAAGCGTCCTTTATGACCATGTCCTGTATTTCCTCACGGGTATAATGGTAATTTCCCTCCACATACACCTGTTGAATTGTATAGGTAGTAAAAAAATAATTGGCTCCCCACAACAAAACCGCTACCACAATCAATACAACCAATATTCTAAAAATCCATTTTTTTCTACTGTTATACACGAATGACACGCGCTCCTAACTCTCTGAAATCTCGGCAGATATTCACATATCCCCGATCAATATATTCCACTCCGGACAAAACCGTTTCTCCGTCTGCCATAAGGCCTGCCAGCACCAAACCGGCACCACCCCGAAGTTCCTGCGCCTCAATGTTTTTCCCGTGAAGGTTTTTTCCACCCTTAACAAGTACCCGATGGGCATCCAACTGTTGTATTTCCGCTCCCATTTTCTTTAACGAAGGAAGGATTCGAAATCGGTCTTCAAAGATATTTTCAATCACACCGGTATTTCCCATCCCCTTGCAAAGTAACGGCAGTATGACGGACTGTAAATCCGTGGGAAATCCGGGATATTCTCCGGTCTCAATTTTATATGGATTGGCCAGATGTCCCGTTCTTTCCACAAACAGGCCATCCGATAAGGGTTGACATAAAGCTCCCATTTTTTCGGCAGTTTGTATTACTTTTTCCATCTGTTCCACCGGAGCATCCTTTAAAAAGACGCTTCCTCCTGTCCCTACTGTAGCAAACAAATAGGTTCCGGCCACAATCCGATCCGCAGGAATACGGAAACGACAGCCCATAAGCTTTTTTTGTCCCTCAATGCAAAGAATACTTTCTCCGATACCTTCTATCTTTGCCCCGCAATGATTTAGGAATTCACACAGTGCCGACACCTCCGGTTCCCTGGCTGCGCCCACAATCCTTGTGACCCCTTCTGCCTTGCATGCTGCCAAAATACAATTCTCTGTCGCTCCCACACTGGCAATTGGCAATCGCAGGGAAGCTCCTTTTAATGTTTTCGCCCTGCCCCGAAGGAAATGCTCCTCCTCCTGAAACATGGCACCCATTTTCTGAAGGTTCTCTATATGCAAATCAATCGGGCGACTGCCGATTACACACCCGCCGGGATAATCCACCACCGCTTCCCCCGTACGGGAAAGCAATGCCCCCAGCATACAAATGGAAGAACGCATTTTTCGAACGTCCTCTCCCACCAGTGGTGTACTTTTCATGGAATCTGTGCAGATATGCAGCCCATCCTTTTCCCAAAGGACCAGGCAACCCAACTGTTTTAGAATCTCTGTCATACGGAAAACATCCGTAATCTTCGGGCAATTCTCCAAAAACACACCTCCGCCTACCAGAATGGTCGCCGCCAAAATAGGCAAAGCCGCATTTTTTGACCCCTGAATACGCACCTGTCCCTGTAAAGGAATTCCTCCGTAAATGAGTATTGATTCCATATTGTTTCCTGCCATCGGGAATTATTCTATTTTATGACAGGAAAAGATATCTGTTACATTTCTTTCAGTTGTATATTTCTGGCCACATTAAAGACCAGCCCAATCTCTATCAGCAGGAATAAAATAGAGGATCCACCATAACTGATAAACGGCAAAGAAATACCGGTATTGGGAATGGTGTTGGTAACAACCGCTATATTCAATACCGCCTGTACCGCAATATGTCCGATTACACCAACCACCAGCATGGCGCTGAAAAGGTTGGGGGCATTATTTGCAATAATCATCATTCGCCAAATTAAAAGAACAAACATCAGGATAATGGCAATGGCACCAAACATACCCAATTCCTCGCAAATAATGGAGAAAATCATATCATTCTGTGACTCGGGAATAAAGCTTAATTTTTGCATACTTTGACCCAGGCCTTTTCCCCATACGCCACCGCTACCGATTGCATACAATGCCTGGAGGGTTTGGAAACCCTGGTCCTTCGCATAGCTTTCCGGATCCAGCCAAGCCAAAATACGACCCCCTCGGAAACCGCCGCCAAATATGCCTGCCTTAATAATGTAAACTGCTCCCGCCGCACAGGCTATAGCCACCAATCCCAAAACAATAAATTTCTTATAGTCCCTGCTGGCCACAAAAACCATTGCTGCAGCAATTGCCATAACTATAATTGCCGAGCTTAAGTTATCGGTAATCACGTAAATCATAGCCGCCAGCGGAATGGGTATCGCCATAATCAGTCCAAAGCCCTTCCAGGTACTTACTTTTTTCCCCATTTTGGATATTACCACTGCCAGTAAAATAATCACCGCCAGCTTTGCAATTTCGGCAGGCTGAAGGTTAAAGGGAATACCCGGCAAACGGATCCAGCGTCTCGCCTTATGGGATTCTACACCCAGGGGCGATAATACCAATACAATCAGTATTGCAGACGCGAAATAGGCAAATAATGCTGATTTCGCGATCCATTTCTGTGGTACAAAGGCCATAATTCCCATGGCGATTAACCCCAAAATGGCTGCCGCCAGCTGATTCTTCAAAAAGTGAGCCGGATCTCCGAATTCGGACGTAGCTGTATAGGAACTGGCAGAATATATCATAACCAGTCCAAAACCAATCAAAAACAAAACGATAAACAAAAGACTGTAGTCAAAATAAAATTCCGCTTGTTCTTTCTTTCTTCTTTGCTTCTTTTCCATGTTTCAATATCCCTTCAGGCAATTACAGAGCATTTACATAGTCCTTAAACAATTTTCCTCTGGTCTCATAATTGGGGAACATACCCCAGCTTGCGCAGGCAGGGGAAAGTAAAACCGCATCCCCGGGCTCTGCCAGTTCGGTACAAAGCTTCAGGCACTCCTCATATGTATCCGCAAAGCGAATTGCCTCAAATCCATGCGCTCTGGCACATTCCGCAATTTTTTCTCTGGTTTGTCCGATCAAAACCAAACATTTCACCTTGCCGTCAAAGCTTTCAATCCACTCATCATATTCATTGTGCTTATCATATCCACCACCAATCAGAATGGTGGGCTTACTCATGGCACGAATACCCTGAATGGCCGCATCCGGATTGGTACCCTTGGAATCATTGTAATAATCCACACCACCCTTGGTGGCAACAAATTCAATTCGATGCTCTACCGCATGAAATCCGGCAATCACCTTCAAAATGGTCTCCATGGGGACACCCATGCCCTCAGCCATTGCGATGGCCGCCATGACATTTTCCACATTGCAAAGGCCTACCAGATTCATACCGGTATGAACATTCAAAAGGGGTTCCACGACGCCGTCAACAGCCTTAACAATCATTTCTCCCTGAAGGAAATATCCGTTTTCCAATTCGTTATGAGAGGAGAACAAAACCGCCTTCGCAGGACAACGATCGGCAAACTCTCTGGTATATTCATTATCGTAATTCAGAACACAGATTTCTTCCTTGGTCTGATTCATGGCAATTGCCTCTTTGGCAGCGGCATAAGCCTCCATGGTATGATGTCTGTTTAAATGGTCCGGAGTAATATTTAACACAGCAGAAACCCTGGGGCAGAAGGTATGAACCGTCTCCAGCTGGAAGGAACTGATTTCACCCACCGTAACGGTCTTTTCCGTTGTCTTCTCTGCTTCCAGTGTATAAGGATTTCCGATATTACCGACTACAAATACATTTTCCTCTCCCAAATACGCCTTCATGATATCGCCCATAAGGGTTGTGGTAGTGGTTTTTCCGTTGGTACCGGTGATTGCAATAACCTGTCCCTTTTCCAACAAATAACCCAACTCGATTTCACCCAGAATTTGGGCGCCGTTTTCTCTCAGTGCATTTACCATGGGAATATCTGTAGGAACTCCCGGACTCAATACAACTATCTGAATGCTGTTTAATACATCCTGAGGCAATACACCGGTAATGCACTGTGCTTTACAGCCCTCCGGAAGCTTCTTTTCCAGATCCTCCGGGGTAAGTGCTTCATTACTATCATAAAAAAGAATCTCTGTTTCAAATTTATTTAACAAGCGTACAGCTCCTACTCCACTGATTCCGCTTCCTACCACAAGGCACTTTTGTCCTTCAAACATATTGTTCCTCCTCTTGTATAGATCCTATATGACCCATACTTATTCATAATTATACTCCATAATACCCAAATACGGAAGAATATTTTCAAAAAGCTGACGAATAATCGGAGCCGCGATTTGTCCGCCATAGTAGACGCCTTTGGGATTATTGATAATAGCCAGAGCGATAACCCGGGGATCGTCCGCCGGAGCAAATCCCAAAAAAGAAGCAATGTACTTTCCGCTTCCTCTGGGAAGGGTTTGGGACGTTGCCGTCTTTCCACCGATTCGATACCCCTGCACCTGACCGTTTTTTCCTCCTCCCTCCGAAACCACCTTTTCCAGGATTTCTCTTAACAGTGCCGAAGTCTCCCCGGAAATAATTCCTTCCCGGGTGGAATAGTGAAAAATCTGCTCTTCTCCCCGGGCATCCACCGATTTTATTCCGAAATGAGGCGTAATCCGGACTCCCCCGTTAATCAGCGAAGAAACGGTAGTCAGAAGCTGAATCGGTGTAATCTGAAAGGACTGGCCAAAGGATACGGTAGCCAGCTCCACATCCCCCATATTTTCCTGTTTGTGCATAATGGTAGACGCTTCCCCCGGCAAATCAATACCCGTTTTGGTGCGAAGACCAAACTGTTCAAAATACCGGCAATATTTCTCTACCCCAAGGCGAAGTCCCACCGTTACAAACACCGGATTACAGGAATTCATGGTAGCATGCACAAAATCCTCCGACCCATGTCCCTTTATTTTATGGCATCGGATTTTACGGTCTTCCACAATCACATATCCCGGGCAAAAAAAGGAAGAATCCTTGGTCACTACTCCCTCTTCCAAGCCTGCGGCAGCCGTTATGATTTTGAAGGTGGAACCGGGTTCATAGGTATCATTGATACAACCGTTTCTCCACATCCGGTTCAGCGCATCCTGGGTATTGGTATCCGACAGTGTCTCCTCCAATGCTCCGGAAAGGGTAAAGGGATCGTTTAGATTGAATTCCGGATAGTTTACCATGGCATACAACTCCCCGTTATTTGGATTCATGACCAAAATGGATACGCCGGTTGCCTCTTTGGTTTCCATGGCCTGACCGGCCAATTGCATCGCATAGGTCTGAATATTTCGGTCCAGGGAGATCACCAAATCTTTTCCCGCAATTGGTTCGCTTCTTCGTTCTCCCTCCCGAAGCACCTCAATTCCTTTGGCGTCTGTCATGGTTAAAATCTGCCCATCCGTACCCTTTAATATCTGCTCATAGGTAACCTCCAGTCCCAATATTCCCTGATTGTCACCTCCCGTAAAACCGAGTACTTTACTGGCCAAATCTCCATAAGGATAATATCTTTTATAATCTTCATCCACCTTAATGCCGGCAATATCCAGATCCCGAATTCGGTCTCCTGTTTCCTTATCCACATTACTTTGGATGCGCTCCAACGCCGTATATTTTTCTACCCGCTTTCGCACATACTCCTCCGAAAGCCCCAATTCCCTGCACAAAACATCGATTACCTGCATGGGGTTTTCAATCTGGTTATGAATTACCGAAACGGTACATACCAGACGATTATCCGCCAATACCGTGCCGTTTCTATCCAAAATCCTCCCTCTTGCAGCCTTGATATCCCGCTCTCTTTCATGAAGTTTCGTCGCCTTTTCGGAATAATAATCCCCTTTTACACAAATCAAATAGCCGATTCGAACCAACAACAAGAGAAGCATTAGGGAAAGTAGCATAGCCAATACGGTAATTTTCTTTCTGTGAAACTGTAAATTCATAAAAAACCTCATGATAAGGGGTTACTACAATGTATTCCCGTTATCATGAGGTTATTCAAGCTTCCTCTATTTGATTTCAGCCTTATTCCTGCGGATTCTGGATTTCCGGCGGAACCGGAACATCTGCTCCGATTGCATCATAAGCACCTTCCACCACCGGTTCACCTGTTTGTGCATCAATCAGTTCTCCCGTATTGGGATTCTTCAGATAACCGGTTACCGGATCTACCGGATAAGTTACCCACACAGGAGTGGGACCCAAAGGATTCTCGCCTTCTTCGCCGTTTTCCTTGTTTGGATTGCCATATTCCAACGTGATAGCCAGCTGTCTCTCCTCAAGTTCTTTCTTTTCTGCCTCTGTCAGCTCTTCTGTCATGAAAATATTCATATAGGGAAGAAGCTCCGTATATATTTCACGAACCATATTGGTGGCATATCTGGCATTATCCTGCTTGGAAGCATTTACTCGGTCTACTACCACATAAACAACCACCTGAGGATCATCCACAGGGGCAAAGCTTTCAAAGGAAACCACATACTGCCCATTTCCACGAGGCTGTGTCTGTGCCGTACCGGTCTTTCCTGCCACCAAATAACCTGCAGGTCTGGCGGTTTTACCGGTTCCTGAAATAACTACTTCCTTACAGTAAGAACGGATGAGCTCAGAAGTGGATTCGGAAATCGTTCTCTTCAAAAGCTTGGGTTCAAAAGTCTCCACCGTTGCACCGGAGGAATTGGTAATCTTGCTGACTACATGAGGTTCGTAATAATATCCGCCATTAATCAAAGAACAATAACCGGCAGCCATCTGAATCATGGTAACGTTAAAGTTCTGACCAAAGCTGTAGGTAGCCAAATCGGTAGGGTCCATCTCTGCCGCCGAACGAAGCAGGGAAGCGGTTCTGGCCTCTCCCGCCAAATCAATGTTGGTTTTCTTACCGAAATTGTAATCTCTTTGGAACTTGGAGAAGATATCCGCTCCCATTTGTCTGGCAATTTTCATCAGACATACATTACAGGATTTTGCAACAGCCTTTGCAAGTGTTAAGGTACCATCGGCACCATGACACTTGATTTTAAATCCTCCGACTTCCAGATAACCTTCACAGACAAAGGTATCCTGTTGTGAAATGGAACCACTCTCCAATGCTGCCGCAACCGTAAATGGTTTCATGGTAGAACCGGGTTCATAGGTATTGGCAATACAGAAATTCTTCCATAAATTGTTCAGATTCAAAAGAATTTCATCTTCGGTCATTTCCGCCAGGCGTGCTTCCGTAATATACTTTCCGGTCTTTCGAATCTCCGTATATCCGTTGGCATTTATAATCTGTTCCATCTCCACGGCACCGATTAGTGCCTGGGTATCTTTGGGATTATTCAAATCGAATCCCGGATAACTGGCCATGGCCAAAACCTCACCGGTATTGGGATCCATTACGATACAACCGACATTTTCCGCACCGTCTGCTTCACGATATTCGTTTTCATGTTCGTCGCCAAACTGATTCAGTACCTTTTCAACAATTTTTTGAATATTCACATCAATGGTACTGTGAACCGTATTTCCATCGGTAGCCGGCTTAATGGTTCTCTCCAGGGCCAAATCATCATTCAGATAACCATATTCACGACCATTGCTTCCGTTTAAGGTGTCGTTATAATATTCTTCCAGTCCATACTGACCCACATTGTCTGTACGGGCAAACCCAATTACATCCGCAGCCAAACTTCCGCCGGGATAAACTCGTTTATACTCTTCTTCAAACCAAATCCCTTTGATATTGCTGTTTTTCTCTGCCTGCGCCTCTTTAAAAGGCTCGATTTCATCATAGGACAAACGGCGAAGAGGTACATACCAGGAGGATTTGGGATGATTTTTTACATACTCCCGAATATTAGCCATATTGAGTTGGGGGAAGTACTTCGCCAATGCTTCCATGGTGGGCTCAAAATAAGCTTCCTTGTCCAGCATTACGGCAGAATCGATAACCAGATTGTACACCTTTTCACTGGTTGCCAGCTTCACTCCTTTTGCATCCACAATATCGCCTCTTCTATACGGCAAAGTCGTGGAATCATACTTCAACTGAGATAATACCTGCTTCTGATATTTCGTTTCTTTCTCGTGAACCAGCAGACCCAAACGAACGGTCAAACCGGCAAAAGCCAGCAGTACCAAAATAAAAAGTACTACCAGCTTTTTCTGCATTTTTATAGAAAATTGTTTTTGCTTACGCTTTTCGTCTTTCACACAACACCTCTAGATTATTCCTGGGCAACCTTTCGCATATAGTCCATTCCTACGCTTTCGTAGTTGATAATCTGGCCCTCTTTTGCATAGGTCATTCCAAGTTCTCCGATAGCAATGCGCTTAATCTCTTCCAAATCCACACTGCTTTCGATACGATTATACTCCTCATCATTTGCATTTTGCAAGGCAATCAGCTGATTTTCCAATTTGGTAACATGCTTAATACGATTGGTAAGATCTGCCTGCATCTGCAGATAATTGATTAATACAATGCCTGCCGCGCAAAGAGCTGCCATCAGGAATACCACGTAACCAAAGCTCATATGATGTGCTTTCTCACGATTCTTTCTGGTCTCGTGGCTAAGCTTCTTTCTGGGTTCCTCCTCCAGTACACGACGAATGTCCTGCTTAGGAACTGCGCTGCCATATACATAAGCATTTCTCTCAAATGCGGTTCGATTCATTTCTCTTCTTGCAGATACTGCACTAACTCTCCTTGTCTGTGCCATTTCCATATCCCCCGTCAAACTTATTTCTTTTCAAACACCCGAAGCTTTGCACTCTTCGAGCGACTGTTCTCTTCCAATTCCTTTTCGCTTGGCAAAATCGGTTTTCTGGTTACCACACTGCCTAAGCTCTGTTTCCCGCATACGCAAACCGGAAATTCCGGTGGGCAAATACAGGGGTTTTCGTTCTTTTTGAATGCTGCTTTTACGATGCGATCCTCCAATGAATGGAAAGTAATGATGCAAAGTCTTCCGCCGGGATTTAACAAGTCAATCAGATCATCCAGGGAATCTCTTAACACCTCCAGCTCTCGGTTGCATTCGATTCGAATGGCCTGAAAGGTTTGTTTGGAAGGATGTCCGTTTTGTCTCATCTTTGCCGGTATTGCAGCTTTGATAATTTCGTTTAATTCAAAAGTGGTTTCAATCGGCTTTTTCTGCCGGTTCATCACAATGTGCTTTGCAATGTTCTTTGCGAACTGGTCTTCTCCGTATTCTTTAATGATTCGGAACAGTTCCTTTTCGGAATAATCATTCACAATATCTCTGGCGGTAAGGCTTTGTCTTGTATCCATTCGCATATCCAAGGGTGCATCGAATCGGTATGAAAAGCCTCTGTCTTCTGTATCCAGCTGATAAGAGGAAACTCCCAAATCCAAAACGATACCGTCTACCTTGTCCACCCCAAGCTCCCGTAATGCAGCTTTGGCATTGCAATAATTATTTCGAATCACGGTTACATTATCACCGTATACACTCAATCTTTTGGAAGCCGCCGATATTGCCGCTTCATCCTGGTCAATCCCGTACAAGTGACCGGTGGTAAGTCTCTTTCCGATTTGGAAAGAATGTCCGCCGCCACCAAGTGTACCGTCCACGTATATTCCATCCGGTTTAATCTTTAACTCTTCTATGGTTTCTCCAAGGAGTACAGAATAATGTGTGAAATTGATTTCTTCCATTCCGTCCTCCCACTAAATGGTTAATCCCAAAGCTTCCATCGCACCGGAAATATCATCCATATTCTCGTCCGCAGTAATTGCTTCGTATTTATCCTTATCCCAAATTTCGATTCGGCTGCCTACGCCCACCAGAACCACATCTTTCTCCAGTCCTGCAAATGTGCGAAGCGATGTGGGCAAAAGGATACGTCCCTGCTTGTCCACTTCCACCTGAGCAGCTCCTGCAAGAAAGAATCTTGCAAACTGTCTGGCTTCTTTGTTGATCAATGGTAATGAGGTGAGCTTTTCTTCAAAAGCTTTCCAATCATCGTTGGCATACACAAATAAGCAGCCATCCATTCCTTTGGAAATAACAAATTCCTCTCCCAGAACATCTCGGAATTTTGAAGGAATGATCAACCTGCCTTTGGCATCCACTGTGTGATTGTATTCGCTCATAAACACATCAATCACCACCCATCATCCATGAGGTTTTTTCGTTCGTTTTCTACCACTTCGTGGCACTTTTTACCACTTTCCCCCACTTCATGGTTTAATTCTAATATAAAATACCCCATTTTGCAATAGAAAACAATGATTTTCTAAAGAAAAAATTAAGAAAAAAAGCTCCGAGATTTCTCTCGGAGCTTTCGCTACTATATCTTGTATTTTATGAAATTTATACCACAAATACTGTATTTATGGGATTTATACGTTGAAGCGGAAAAGAATTACATCTCCGTCTTTTACCACATATTCCTTGCCTTCAATACCTACCAGACCCTTTTCGCGAGCTGCTGCCAATGAACCCTGCTCCAAAAGATCCTTATAGTTGATTACTTCTGCTTTAATAAAGCCTCTCTCGAAGTCGGTGTGAATCTTACCGGCTGCCTGAGGCGCCTTGGTGCCCTTCTTGATGGTCCATGCACGGCATTCATCTTCACCGGCAGTCAAAAAGCTCATAAGGCCAAGCAGATCATAGCTGGCTGCTACCAATTTATCCAAACCTGCCTCGGTAAGTCCCAACGCTTCCAAAAATTCTGCCTTTTCGTCATCATCCAGTTCTGCAATTTCTTCTTCAATCTTGGCACATACCACGAACACACCGCTGCCTTCTGCTGCGGCAAACTCGCGAACCTTCTTCACCATATCGTTATTTGCGCCATCATCTGCAAGATCGTCCTCGCAAACATTTGCCGCATAAATAACCGGCTTATAAGTAAGGAAATTGAAGTCCTTCATAAGAAGCAATTCATCTTCATCGGTAATCTCCAGACTTCTGGCTGCCTTACCATCCTCCAAATGAGCCTTTACACGAATAAGAAGTGCTTCTTCCTTCTGCAAAGACTTATCCATTCTGGCCGCCTTGGAAACCTTGGAAAGTCTTCTCTCCAGCACTTCCAAATCTGCGAAAATCAATTCCAGATTAATAACCTCAATATCACGAATCGGATCTACGGAACCGTCTACATGAATTACATTGGTATCCTCAAAGCATCTTACCACATGTACAATCGCATCCGTCTCACGAATGTTGGAAAGGAACTGGTTTCCAAGTCCTTCTCCTTTGGATGCACCCTTTACCAAACCTGCAATATCCACAAACTCAATTGCGGCAGGAGTAACCTTCTTTGTATGATAAAGTTCTCCCAAAAGCTTGATTCTCTCATCTGGAACCGGTACCACACCAATATTGGGATCAATGGTACAAAAAGGGAAGTTTGCAGCCTGTGCACCTGCCTTGGTCAGGGAATTGAAAAGGGTACTCTTGCCCACGTTGGGAAGACCTACGATTCCTAACTTCATATGTATATATACCTCCATTCATTGCTCTGTTTCTTCACTGTGACACACGAAGAATAATCTCCTAATGCGACAAGATATAGGTTACCATAAGAACGAAAATTTGTACAGAGAAAACTTCTAAGGGCATAAGATGCAAACCGTATTTTACATTTCTTGCTATCTTTTATTCCACCCCTTTTATTACCATAAAAACAGTGCTATGATGATAAGCGGAGAGGTTATTTTTATGGAGGGTATTTATGGAGCAATATGCACTTGTTACCGGAGCAGATCATGGGCTTGGCATGGCATTGTGTGCCAATCTTCTTCGCCGAGGCTATTCTGTTATCGCGGGACGAATTAACACAGAGGAACGATTGCTGGAGGAATTGCAAAATCGTTTCCCGGGTCAGTTGACCATTATAAAACTGGATGTAGGTAACGATGAAAGTGTGAAAACACTAAAGGGGTTTGTCGAATCCTGCACGCCTTATTTGGATATCTTAATAAACAACGCCGGCATTTTGGGGGATATCGAGAAAAAGCTGGGAGATGATTTAGACTTCGATGAGATGCTTCGTGTCATTAACGTCAACACCTTAGGTGCACTTCGTGTGAACAATGCACTGGCTCATCATGTACTGAAGAGTCCTACCAAATTAATCATTGACATATGCTCCGAGGCAGGCAGTATCACAGACTGCAATCACGACAGTTGGTTTGGCTATTGCATCTCGAAGGCAGGAAACAATATGCAGTCCGCATTGGTTCACAATACCATGTATGCAAATGGTGGTCAGGTAATGGCCATCCATCCCGGTCCCGTAAAATCCTATTTGCGTGGGCATTTGGATACCGTAGCTACTATTACGCCTGCCCAATCGGCAAACGGAATTTTACATCAGGCATTGGATGTGGAAAGACCCATTACCAATCATCCGCTCTATATTGATTATAACGGAAACACATTATCATACTAGTCACAACACAAACGCCCCATAGGCATTCAAGCCTATGAGGCGTTCTTTTTTAGATTGCAAATTCACCGGCCAACTGATGCATATTGGCAGCCTGCTCCGAAAGTTCTACGGAGGCAGCCGCTGTCTGTTGTGAAGTAGACATGTTGGTCTGAATTCCCGCCGAGATATTGGATATCTCTTCCACCATGCGATTTACTCCGTTTGCCAGATTTTGGGTTTCCTGGGCTATTTCGCGGAAGGTTTCGGAAATTTCGGTAGATTCACTTGAAACGCCCTGCAGGATATCGAAGGTATTATCCGCATTTTTCTTCACATCGGCAATTGCACTGATACAATTATTAATCAGTTCACCTGTTTTATTGGATTCCTCTGTACAGCGATATGCAAGATTACGAACCTCCTGGGCAACCACAGCAAAACCAAGGCCTTGATCACCGGCTCTTGCAGCCTCTACAGAGGCATTTAAAGCCAAAATATTGGTTTGGAATGCAATCGTATCAATAACAGATACAATCTTTTGAATATCATTGGAATACTCTTCCACCTTATTTACCATCTCTAAGAGCACTGTCATATCCTGGTGGCCATTCTGAATATGCTGATTCATGTCTTGAAGCTTGGAATCCACTGCCTGACAATGATCTGCATTGCGACCAAAACCTGCATTCATATTATCCACTTCATTTTCCAAAAGCTGAACGGAATTCGCCTGCGCCAATGTCATACGCGATAAATTCTCGGAAGCTCCCGACAATTCGGCGGAACCGGTTTTAACCTCTGAAGAAGAAATCTGAATCTGAAGAATCATTTCCCGAAGCGTGTGCAAAATCTTGTTGACCGAATTTGCCATCTCGTTAAAGTCACCCTCATATTTTTCCATATCCTTCACGGTCAAATCATAATTTGCCATAGCCCCAAGTACACGGTTACTATCTTGTATTACTCCGGAAATATTGCATTCCAGGTGATGCATCGCATTTTGTAATCGACCAATCTCATCACCCCGATTGGTTTCCTCCACAATTCTGCTGAAATCACCGCCTGCAATTGCATTTGCATGTAACGCAGCCCTGTTTAAGGGTGCCAGCATTCGTTTTACCAATATAACAATCAAAATGGTAAACACTACTACCAAAAACAAACTGTAGAGAGAAACACGAGTAATTGTAGCATTGATTTTTTTGTAGATTTCCTCCGTTGTTTCTACAACACCCAGTTTCCAACCGGTACTTGCTATTTCGCCCAAAACGCCTCTTTTTTCCTGTTGGTCATAATCGGTAATCAGCTGAATTTTCTCTGAGTCCAGATCGATATCCACCTTTTCACTCAAAATTGTCATCTCATCCTTGGTGGGAAGAAATGCTTCATTGGCATGGGCTATTACTTTGCCTTCTTCCGTTAAAAGGAAAGCCTGCGTGCAATCCGGATCTCCAATCTCGGATAGCATGGCAATCATTTTATCAATAGTGATGTCTGCCAGTATCACCGCCAACTTTCCGTCAATGGTTATAGGCTCCGCTATTGAAATGACCATTTTGCCTGTTACCGAGTCTGCATACGGCTCTGTATAGATCAATTTATTTTTCGATACTGCTTCCTTCCACCAGCCTCTTGATGTAGGGTCCAAATCAATCACAGAATGGTCCGCCGGATTCACTGTCTTGTCATATTCAAAACACACATAATACATCATCGCAGAATCGTTTTCTTTTAACTGTATTCCCAAATAATCCATGATTTGCGCATGATCCCGCGCGTTCATCGATTCCAGTGACTTTCCCATAGTATGAATCGTTGTTGCCTGCTCCTGGATCCATTCCTCAAAAACCACGGTCTGCAATTCAATAATACTCATCAGTTTTTCTTCATTGCTTTCAAACATTATTTCACGCATCTTGACAGCATTTGAAACCCCGACAGCCAGCACAGTTATCAGCATGCAAATTACAACCATGACACTGATTTTTGCGGACATTCCTATTTTTTTCATACTGTACCCTCTCTTATGTATTGTTTCTTGGTATTGTTTTTTCGGTTTATTATTTCAATCTTTGTATTATTACAGTCTAATAAATACGAATCACATTGGGTGTCTGACTATAGTCATGTACTGTGATTCCTTTTCCGGTGAAATAATCTTTATAATCCTTTGCATTAAACTGTTCCCCGGTCATAAGCCACAAAGGTGCATCAAAAAACACCTCTGTCGGTGAAACTTTTTCGTAAAACTCCGTGGTCATGGAATGATTTCCATGATGGCCCAATTGCACAAATGTACTTTTCAAGCCATCTCCGTACTGGCCAATCAAATAATTGCTCAAATCTTCGTCATAGCAGTCCCCACAGAACAAAAAAGATTTCTCTTTTCCCGAAAAGCGAAGCATCAACGAAAGCTTATTGGGAATATCTCCCCTTGAATCAATATAGGAATCATATGCATTCAGCACCTGGCAGTTCAAATCCCCAAAGGAAAGTACCTCTCCTCTGGATAAATGCTGTACGTTTGTTGCTTCTTTGGTATATTTCTGATACTCCTCCAGATACTCCGGCATATCCCAAGTCTGTGCAACTGCCAAATAACGGTCATATCCGATGGGCGAATCGAATATTTGTTCAATCCGAATATCGCCGGGATTTTTATATATTTCATTGAATGCACCGATATGGTCATTATGATAATGGGTTAAAAACCAGGCATTCACCACATTCCCATGGGCTTTTATTACATTTCGAACTTGTCCTGCGTTCTGACTCCAACCTCCGTCAATCACTATAAATTTCCCGGTAGATTTCTGGTAGAGCGTATAGAATAAGCCCTGATTTCCGCTGTCATCCGCGTACTGGGTAATCGTCCACCTGGAGTCACTTTCCTCCAAAGGCGGTTTTGGCGGATGTACACTGTTTTCATTGTTTTCCGTCGTTTCCCCAGTTGTTTGTTCTTGCGTTGTCAGCTCTTGTGTTACCTGCTCTTGCGTTGCCTGCTCTTGCGTTGCCTGCTCTTGCGTTGCCTGCTCTTGCGTTGCCTGCTCTTGCGTTGCCTGCTCTTGTATTACCTGCTGTTCCGATTCCGACTCCTTGGCATCCCATTCCTCAGACGTTTCCTCTTCCCTTTGTGATTCCGCAAAAGAAACTTCCTCTGAAAAAGTCTCTGCCAATTTGGTTTCTTCAAAAGGCATGGTTTCTTCCATCTGCACCGAAAAACTGCTGGGTTCAATAATAATCGGTGTTCTTTCCTGTCCGCAACCGGTTATAAGTGTCAGGCAAACTCCTGCCACACACCAAAATACTCTCTTTTTCACGCCATTCCTTTCAAAAAAAAATCAGGGGCCCGTCCTTATTCGGTCGACCCCCTTCTCTTTCGTCATTATTTCGTAACGGAATTTCTACTCATGGTAAGAAGCTTCTCTCTCATTTCACTTTCGATTCTGGTAAGCTCTGCCTCAGCATTCTGACGCTTGGTTCTGCCTTCCTCCTGAATCTTCATTACCTCATCCAAGGTACTGATTAAGGTCTGGTTGGTCTGAGTCAATGTTTCAATATCCACAACACCTCTCTCGGACTCTCTTGCAGTTTCGATTGTAGCCATCTTTAAGGTTTCTGCGTTCTTCTTCAAAAGCTCGTTGGTCATATCGGTAACCTCTCTCTGTGCCTTGGCTGCATCACTGGAGTGCTCCAAGCCGATTGCAATAACCATCTGGCTCTTCCAAAGAGGAATGGTATTTACCAAAGTAGACTGAATCTTCTCGCTCATAGCGGTATCGTTTGTCTGAATCAAACGAATCTGAGGAGCCATCTGCAAAGATACGGTTCTGGTAAGCTCCAGATCGTAAATCTTCTTCTCGAAACGCTCAATCTGTGCTGCATAATCCTTTGCTGCCTGTGTATCCTCGGGAAGTTTGCTCTTTTCAGCCTTTTCTACAAGTGCGGGAAGCTCAACTGTCTTTGCATGCTCCAGCTTCTGCTTACCTGCAAGAATGTACATGGAAAGTTCCTTATAGTAGTTGCTGTTAAGTTCATACATCTTGTCCAGCATTGCAACATCCTTTAACAGGGTAATCTGATGACCTTCCATTACCTTTACAATCTTATTGATGTTTACTTCTGCCTTATCATATTTTGCCTTCATTCCGGCAAGCTTATTTCCACCCTTTTTAAAGATTCCCAAAAAGCCCTTTTCTTCTTCCTCATTAAAGCCCTTAAGCTCGGTTACCACATCGGTAAGCATCTGTCCGATTTCGCCCATATCCTTGGTACGAACATTGTTTAATGCGCTCTCTGAGAAATCCGCAATCTTCTTCTGACTTCCAACACCGAACTGTAATACCTGCTGGGTATTATTCAAATCAATCTGTGCAGCGAAATCATCAATCATTTTCTTCTCTTCGGGAGTAAGCTCAAGCTCAGGCACCTTGGGTTCCTCTACAGTCTTGGTAATCTCCTCAACCTTTGCTGCTTCCTGCGCATCGGCAATCGGCTCAAAAGTAAGTGTGGGTGCTTCCTTTAACATTGCATCTAAATCCATTTCGTTTTCCTCCTATAATACATCGTCCTTCTTTTCCATTGTGGCAAATGTTGGCTCTTTCGTCAAGCCTTCTCTTGCTAACATGGATTGTAATACTTGCGCATCTGTGGTAGCATCAAATGCTGCCGCCTGGAATAGTTTATCCTGAAACTCTGCAAATGCATCGTTTATAACGCCCAATGTCTTTTCAATTTCCTTCTTTGCATCCTTTACATTATCTCCCGGAACGCTCACTCTGTCAAATTGTTCGTAAGCCTCCACCAGTTTCACGGTGGTAGGAAGATAATAGTCCATCAGCTTCTGCATGCGGTCCATCTGCTCGGGATGCTCTCGTAAATTCCCGAAAATCTCCTGAAGAAGTTTTTCCAAACGAGATAAATCTGCGGACAAATTTTCATCGGGGATCTTGTCATTCAGATCACGAAGCTTCTTGGTATAATCCATTCCTTCGGAAATCATCATTTCCAGTGCACTTGCTGCCATCTCTTCGCGATTCTGGGTGCGCTGTGCTTCTTCTTTTTCCTTTTCTTCATTGGCCTTACGGTTCATTTCTTCCTTCATACGGAAAGCTTCCGCAGTCTGGCTGTACTGAAGATAAGTCTCATCATCCAAGATAAAGCAGGTTTCCTGGGAATCCAAATGGCCTTCCGGGAAAATACCTTTATTGATCATTTTACGTAAGTCTCTTTTTACAAAGCCAATGGTTTTACCGGTATTGGTAGCCAATTCACTGAGTGATATGTAGGTTTTTCCGGCTAACAGTCGAAGATACCGTTCTGCCCGCTGCAGTCTGGCATTCTTGAAAATACCACCAAACAACATACCCAATCCGACCAATAACATGCTGACAAAGAAAGCCAATCCAACTGCAGTGCTTGCCTCCGGTTCCTCGATAAGAACCGCCAACATAGCCAGGGAAAGAAAAGAATTAAACATTGCACCGATGGAACCGAAAATCATCAGCAAAATACTGGATACCGTTCCTTTTCGTTTAAACAATGTTTTTTTAACTTTTTTAACCACGTTTTGAACCGGCTGATTTGCCATAATCGGACGATATGCCCTCTGATACATCCGTGTACGGTTTTCCTGCTGGTAGGTTTGCTGCTGTTGTCTCCACTCCCGCTGTCTCTGTAATTCTTTTTCACGGTCCTCCTGTTGCTTTCGCTGCCATTCTTCCCGTCTTTTCTCTTCCTTTTCGCGAAGCTTTGCCGCATTGACCGCCCATTCTTCCCGGGCCTTCATTGCACGCTCATATTGAATCTGGTGTTCAAACAAGGCCTGCTGCTTCGCCTCTTCCACCGCACTGTTTACAGTGTCTGATACCAATTGATTCAGATTACTGAAATCACCGGTAGTCAAAGCGTTAGAAACAGAGTCTACAATCTGGTCCCCCAGACTGGTCCAATTATTCTTATCGCTCATAGTTTATTCTCGCATTTCCCCTGTATATTTTCTTCCACCCATTGAATACTTCTTTTTGTTTTTTAGTTCCTGATAAAGCAGGCTGTAGTTTTCATAACGAAGCTTGGAAATCTCCCCATCTTCCACGGCCTGTCGAATCCCGCATATTGGTTCCGTAATATGGGAACAGCCACCAAACTTGCAATACTTTTCATAATCCGCGAACTCCGGATAAAAGCCTGCCAGCTCTTCCTTTTCCAAATCAAATAAATCCAAGGAGCTGAAACCGGGCGTGTCCAAAATGTAACTGTCCTTGTCTATGGCAATCAGCTGTGTATGTCGTGTCGTGTGCTTTCCACGTTCGATTTTCTCACTGATACTGCCGGTTTCCATAATTTGTTCTGCCATCAGGCAGTTAATCAGAGAGGATTTTCCCACCCCGCTCGGGCCGGCAACTGTGGTGGTTTTATGCTCCAGAAGGTTTCGAAGTTCCTGCAAGCCCTTTTCCGTGTTTGCGCTGACCTGAATAGTCTGATAGCCGCAAGCCCGGTAAACCGTCTCATAGGTTTCGCCCAAACCCTCTTCATCCAAATCCATTTTATTAAAACAAATAATGCAAGGCAAATTCTGTTGTCCGATCATAACCAAAAATCGATCCAATAAGTTAAAATTCGGTTGTGGTTTGGTAATCGCAAAAATTACCAGCGCCTGGTCCACATTGGCTACGGCGGGGCGAATCAGTTCACTCTTTCGATTCAGAAGTGTCACAATGTTTCCCAGCTTTTTTTCCTCATCCAGGACTTCCAGCTCCACATCATCCCCCACCAGAGGTTTCAAATGGTCTTTTCGAAACACACCCTTGGCCTTACATTCGTAAACATGCTCGCCTGCTGCCACATAATAAAAATTGGAGATTCCTTTAATGATCTTTCCCTGCATGTATATCCTTCACTTACACTTTATTCTCTGACAAACTCAATTCTTCTGGTAAAGCTTCTGGTTTCCGTACCCCCGGGAATCACTGTCACTTCCCCCGTTACCGGATCCACAGAAGTGGTTGCCTGTAAGGTAACCTGATAAGATAATATCAAGGTACCACCGGATGCGGAAAGGCCGGAGTAATTTGCCGTATAGGGGAAGCTGGTAATCTGGGTGTCCAGGAGAACCTGGTCGTCATCCGTCACAAGCTTTGCCTTCACCGGCGTGCTGTAAGCATAATCGGGAGCTTCTTCCGCAGAAGGCTGTGAAATCACTGCATTACAACGATAATTATAGCGTTTGGTTCCCTGACTGATACGAATATCAATCGCTGCACCCTCTTCCACATAAGAGCCCTGTGAAACGCTTTGGTAGCATACCAAGCCTTCCTTTACTTCGCTGTTATAAACATAACTTACATTACCGATGCTTAGTTTGTTCTCCACAATGGCCGTTGTCGCTTCTCCCTGGGTAGAACCGATCACATTGGGAACGCGAACCTTCTTCTCTTCCTTACCCTTACTGATGGAAATGGTAACGGTGGTTCCCTTGGGAACCTTGGTGCCACTTTCCGGAGACTGGGATACTACCATCCCCGCCTCAATGGTATCGGAGTAAACCTCCGTGCGATTCACGGTAAATTCTCGTTGAATCAATATATTTTCAGCTTCTTCATAAGTCAGGTTAATCATAGGAGGGACCTCAATACCCTTGATACCTACGCTGACCTTTAAGGTTACCACGGTACCGGCAATGAGCTGCGTATCCTTGCTCACATCCGCACCCATTACAATACCTGCCGCAACCGTTTCAGATTCCGCATACTCTGTCTGAGGCTTCATTCCAATTGCCTTCAATGCACTGATTGCATCCTCTTCACTCATTCCGATTACCGGAGGCATCTTCTCATAAACCGGTGAAGACAGGCTTTCTTCGGAAATGCTTGGAAGGGTCTGTACCACGGAAGGATCCGGATCGTCCGCAAAATTACTCCATAAATTAATGACTAACAAGACGATAATTGCCAAAATGACAATACCGAATACAATCGCCAAAACCGTTGTAATTTGCTCCATTTTGGGATTGTGTCTCTTCTCAAATAACTCTTCCTCTTCTCCGTCTTCATCGTATTTTCTGTTGTTCAGGCGAAGCTTTTCTTCCTTTTCGTATCCACTCAAATCAATGGTTCCGGTATGCTGCTTAATCTGCTGCAGCTCCCCTTCGGTCATGACACGGGTACCACCGTCCACTTCATTTTGGAATACTACAAATCCTTCATCCGGATTTAATAAGCTCTGCTTCAAATCCGAAATCACTTCGGACATCTTCTGATATCTTCGGTCCGGAGACTTCTGGCAGCACTTTCGTACAATCTGGTCCACTGCTACCGGAACTTCTTCCACAAAATCCTTGGGCGAAGGCATCTCCTCCTGGATGTGCTTGATTGCAATGGCAACTGTGGTATCTCCGTTAAAGGGTACCCGTCCGGTAAGCATTTCAAACATGGAAATACCCAGTGAATAAATATCACTTCTCTCATCACTGTAACCGCCTCTTGCCTGTTCGGGGGAGGTGTAATGTACAGAACCCATCACATTGGAGGTAATCGTGTTACTGGTAGCCGCTTTTGCGATACCGAAATCCGTAACCTTTACCTTTCCGTCTTTGGAAATAATAATGTTCTGGGGTTTAATATCTCTATGAATAATATGATTGTTGTGTGCCGCTTCAATTCCGAGGCACACCTGAATTGCAATGCTGACCGCTTCCTTATAGGTCAGTCTGGATTTTTTCTCAATATATTTCTTTAGGGTTATTCCTTCCACCAGCTCCATTACAATGTAATAGATGCCGTTATCCTCGCCAACATCGTAAACATTTACAATATTGGGATGAGCAAGCCCTGCTGCCGCCTGCGCTTCGATTCGAAACTTGGATACAAAGTTTTCGTTTTCGGAAAACTCCTGTTTCAGAACCTTTACAGCTACAAAACGGTTTAACTTATGACATTTTGCTTTATATACATCAGACATGCCACCGGTACCAATCTTCTCAAGGATTTCGTAGCGGTCGCCTATCATCATACCGATTTTCACCATAGACAATTCTCCACTTAATTAGAAACTTCCTTTACGCCAAGGGGTCAATCAACACTACGGAAATATTATCTTTTCCGCCATTGTTATTGGCCTCGTCAACAAGGTTTTGAGACATTTCCACCAAATCTCTTCCCTTCTTGATAATCATACGAATTTCTTCATCCTCCAGCATATTGGTCAGGCCATCGGTACACATTAAAATAATGTCTCCCTCTTCCAGTGTCACCTTAAAAAATTCCGGCTCCACATGAGAATTTACGCCCACCGCTCTGGTAATGATATTCTTCTTCGGATGATTTCTGGCCTCCTCACGAGTAATTGTACCAAAACGAACCATTTCTTCCACCAGGGAGTGATCCCTGGTCACCTGAATCATTTTATCTGCAACAATATATAATCTGCTGTCTCCTACATTAGCGATAAACAACTGATTGCCGATGCAACTGGCTACCACCACTGTAGTTCCCATACCCTCCAAAGCACTCTCGGTAGCTGCCTTGGTGTGCACCACCTCATTTGCCTTTTCGATGGCTCTCGCAAATACATCGAAAGGATTGTCGGTAGGAACGGATAACTCGGCAACCTCCACAATGGTATCTACTGCCACACGTGCCGCATAATCGCCGGCCTTATGTCCACCCATTCCGTCTGCCACCAAAAACAAATTCGGCAAGGCTCCGATAGGGGTTTCTGCCGTATATATAAAATCCTGATTGATTTTTCTCTTTTTTCCGATGTCTGTCAAAGAAAAAGTCTTTAGCACTTTTTACTTCCTCCCAGTTTCCATAGGAAGCCCCTGAATCGTCTTGTGTCGAAGCTGACCGCAAGCGCCATCGATATCTCTTCCCATTTCCCTTCTAATAGTAACATTTATTCTGTTTTTTTCAAGTTTATTTTTGAAGGCCTGTGCCTGCTTACTGTCCGGTTGAACGTAGTCACGCTCTTTAATCGGATTTACCGGAATCAGATTTACATGACAGCACAAAGGCTTTGCCAATGCGCTCAATTGCATTGCGTCCTCATCTGTATCGTTCACACCTGCCACCAGACTGTATTCAAAGGTAATTCTTCTGCCGGTTTTTTCGAAATAATACTGGCATACTTCCATTAATTCTTTTATGGAGTATTTGTTGGCAATGGGCATCAGCTCCCGCCGTTTTTCATCTGTGGTGGCATGAAGGCTTAGGGCCAAGGTAATCTGCAGCTTACGATCCGCCAATTCCCGCATTTTGGGTACCAGCCCGCAGGTGGAGACCGTCAGGTTTCTCTGACTGATATTTAACCCGTTCTCATCTGTCAAAAGCTTGATGAAACGAAGCAGATTATCAAAATTATCCATAGGTTCTCCGGTACCCATAACCACTACATTGGACACCCGTTCTCCCGTAATACGAATAATGGAATAAATCTGTTCCAGCATTTCGGAAGGCGTCAGGTTGCGTTCCAGTCCGTCCAGCGTGGAGGCGCAGAAACGACAGCCCATTCGGCAGCCTACCTGCGAGGAAATACACACGCTGTTCCCGTGCTTATATTTCATCCAGACACTCTCCACCACATTCCCGTCCGCCAACGCGAAAAGGAATTTCCTGGTTCCGTCGATTTGAGATTCCTGCACCGCTACTGTCTGCAGAACCGTATAGGTGTATCGGTTCGAAAAATTCTCTCTTTGGATTTTGGACAGATTGCTCATCTGTTCAAAGCTTTCCGCCAACTTCACATGCATCCAATCATATACCTGCCCTGCGCGGAATGCTTTCTCCCCAATTGCGGCAAATTCCTGTTTCAATTCTTCCAAGGTCAGGGATTTCACATCTATTTTTTCGGAATTGATTTGTTCCATCGTATCGCTCATCGTTTTTACTCATTTACTCCTTACGTCGAAGCTTTGCAAAAAAGAAACCGTCGGATTCCATGAATCCCGGAAGCATTTGCACATAGCATTTGGAAAGCGCTTCGTCCACCTGTTTTCTTTCCATGCCTTCTACTACAAGGCGGTCTTCTGCCAGGCTTTCGGGAAGTTCTTTCTCCAAATCCACCGCCTCGAAAGGCAGATTCTGCAAAATCCATTTTACCATCTTCCGATTTTCTGCCGGATGAATGGTACAGGTACTATATAATAAGATTCCGCCGGGCTTAACATAGCGCCAGCAGGCTTCCACAATTTGTCTCTGTAACTGTGTAATACTCTGAATCCCTTCGGAAGAAGCATGATATTTAACATCCCGCTTCTTGCCCATAACTCCCAATCCACTGCAGGGTACATCCAAAAGCACCACATCCGCCTTTGCTTCATAATCCGAATCAAAAACCGTAGCGTCATGCACTCTTACCAGCATATTGGTTCTGTGCATCCGTTCCAAATTTTCATAAATCCGGTCCATTTTGGCCTCGCTCACGTCCCCGGAAAGGACCTTTTCTCCAAGCTCCGATGCCAAAACGCTCTTTCCCCCGGGCGCTGCACACATATCCATGACAAAGTCTTCCCGGGTAATTCCTGCGCTGCAGACTGCCAAGGCACTGCTTACATCCTGAATGGTGAAAAAGCCCTCTCGGAAGCCTTCACTGTCTGCCAGCTTCTCCCCGTTCTCTACCCGATAAACAAAGGGAAGGTATTTGCTTTGTGTCAGGGAAAATCCCTGTTTTTGCAAATCTGCCACCTGTCTTTCCCGATCCGTTGCAGACAAATCCACCCGAAAGCGAATGGTTACGGGCTGAATTTCCAGAAGTCCTGCAAGCATGGGCTCCAGTGCTTCCCTTTTGTATTCCTTTTCCCAAATACGGATAATCCATTCCGGCATGGAATAGCGAACAGACAAATAAGACACATAGTCCTTTTGCGGGTCCGGCAAAGGAAGCTGTGCCTTATTTTTTGCAATATTGCGCAGTAAACCGTTTACAAATCCCTTCAAATCGCCGAATTTACGTTTTGTGGCCAGCTTACAGGCCTCATTACAAACAGCGCTGTCGGGAATGCTGTCCATATATACCAACTGATAGACGCTCATACGAAGCAGGCATCGAATCAATGGTTTCATTTTATGCACGGGAACCTTGGAATATGCGTTCAAATAATAATCCAATTCAATTTTACGTTCTACCGTTCCCTCGCAGACTCTTTTGATAAAGGCCTTCTCACGAGAATCCAGATAATCATATTTTTCCAACACAGAACGAATTAACAGGTGGGAAAAATTATCCGTCTTCTCCAATTCCAAAAGCATATCCAAAACAATTTCTCTGGTATTTTCCATTATCTTCTCCTGCTATTGCGACTGCTTCCGTTTCCTCCGAACAAAAGAATCAAACGCAATAATTGGAGCACAGAAGAAGCTGCTGCCGCCACATAGGTATAGGCTGCCGCACGAAGCACTTTCTTGGCTCCCCGGTTCTCTTCCATTGACAAAAGCCCGTAGGCATCAATTTTCTCTACCGCTCTCATGGACGCGTTAAATTCTACGGGAAGGGTAATGATTTGAAATAATACCGCTGCTGCAAAGGCCCAGATTCCAATTTGAATCAAAACCTGATTCCAGCTTAAGAATACACCAATCAAAATCATAGGAAGACCAAGCTGACTTCCCAAATTCGCTACCGGTACCAGGGCAGAACGGAAATTCAAAAAAGCATATCCTTCCGCATGCTGCAATGCATGCCCGCATTCGTGAGCAGCCACACCCACAGCCGTAATGGAAGCATTGTTAAAATTGCTGTTTGACAAACGTATGGTGTTACTGGAGGGGTCATAGTGATCTCCGGAATCAGCGGACAGGCACTCAATCTGCACATTGTATAAGCCGTTTTGGTCCAGAATTCTTCTGGCTGCTTCGGCACCCGTCAAATTTGCACGGTTTCGAATTTTCGAATATTGCGCCATGGTAGATTTCACATAACCGCTGGCCAAAAGGCATAAAGCCGCACCGGCCAACACCAACAAATAGGTAGCATCAAAACGGTAACCGGTACCGTAATTGGCATAACTATATAAACTCAGACACATCATAACATTTCTCCTACCGTCATCTTGACACCCAACAGGAAATCATGAGCAGACATTCTCTTCTTGCCTTCCAGCTGAAGCTCGGTAATACGAAGCAGTCCCTCTCCGGTCGCCACATAAACAGCATCCTTTTCCACCTTTGCAATGGTACCGGGAGCCTTTTCTGTCTTTTCATCGAAGGCCTCTGCCTTCCAGATTTTCAACTGCTTGCCATTATAATACGTAAACGCACTGGGCCAGGGCGTCAAACCTCGAATCAAACGGTCCAAAGTGACTGCAGACTTCGTAAAGTCCAGCTTTCCCATATTTTTTTCAATCATGGGGGCATGGGTACTGAGGCTGTCATCCTGCTTTATGGGGGTAATCTTTCCCTGCTCAAACAGCTCAAAATACTCTACAATTGCTTCTCCGCCTACTACCATCAGCTTATCATGTAAGGTCTCATAGGTATCGGTATCCTCAATGGCAACTTCTTTTTTGTACAGCATATCTCCGGTGTCTACGCCGATATCCATTTTCATAATCGTTACACCGCTCTTGGCATCCCCCTCGATAATCGCATGCTGAATAGGGGATGAACCGCGAAATCTGGGCAACAAAGAAGCGTGAATGTTGATACAGCCGTATTTCGGCATATCCAGAATTTCCTGCGAAAGAATCTGACCGAAAGCGGCAACCACATAAACATCCGCCTCATATTTTTTTAACTCTTCGATTGCTTCCGGACGTTTGATTCGCACCGGCTGCATTACCGGCAAATTGTGACGAAGTGCGCATTCCTTTACCGGCGAAAAGACCAGCTCCGCACTTCTTCCCTTTGGCTTGTCCGGCTGTGTAACCACCGCTACAATCTCATGTCCTGCCGCAATTAAACTTTCCAGTGCAGCAACCGCAAAATCGGGAGTTCCCATATATAAAATCTTCATTCCCAGTCTCCTCTCTTTGCCTTCGGCAAACCTCTCTCCAACAAAAGAGTGAACAGCTCGTCTATTCCTCTTCTTCCACAGCCTGTGCCGCAGCGTTATCAATCAAATCGCCTTCCACTTTTTCTACATACAAATGGCCGTCCAGATGGTCCAGCTCATGGCAAATTGCTCTGGCCAAAAGCTCTGTTCCCTCTATCTCTATGGGTTCCATATCAATATTTAATGCAACTGCCTTCACATAATTGGGACGGGTTACAATACCGGATTTTCCGGGTACGCTTAAGCAACCTTCGGAACCGGTCTGCTCTCCACTGCTTTCCACAATTCTGGGATTGATTAAAATCAGAGGTTCACTGCCGTCTTCGCTGACATCAATCACAACGATGCGCTTCAAAATACCTACCTGGGGAGCTGCAAGTCCCACACCGTTGGCCTCATACATGGTATCCAGCATATCCTCAATCAAATCACGAATTCTGGGGGTAATTTCGGTTACTTCCTTACATTTTTTGTTTAACACTTCATCTCCGTACTCTCGAATATTACGTATTGCCATTTTTGTTTTCCACCTTTATTGTTATAGTATGTTCATGGGGTCAAAATCAAACAAAACCAATAGATTTTTCTCATCGTTTTCTTTCATTTTTTCCTCTAATAAATCTTTTATTCCAACCAGACGACTGTAATCCTTCGCCTTTACATAAAACACGAAGCGATAAATATCGTTGATTTTCCCGATTCCCGCCTTGGCCGGCCCCAAAACAAAAACATCCTTTGTATCTTGGTAACCTTTCAATTTTACCACATCTGCAAGCCGATTCGCAAGCATAAGCCCCAAAGCTTCCTCTTTTGAATAGATTTGGACAGCCAGCATATGGGCTGTGGGCGGATAACCACCCAAATCCCGGTAAACGATTTCTTCCTCATAAAAACTTTCATAATCCTGGGCAGCCGCACAAATCACCGCATAATGATCCGGCTGATAAGTCTGAATAACCGCCTCCCCGGATAGTTTTCCTCTTCCCGCTCTGCCCACCGCCTGGGTAAGTAGCTGGAAGGTACGTTCTCCGGCTCGGTAATCCCCCACACTAAGAGATAAATCCGCCGCCAAAACCCCCACCAGAGTCACATTGGGGAAATCATGTCCTTTTACAATCATCTGCGTACCAATCAGCACATCCGCCTCTTCATTGGCAAAAGCAGACAATATTTTCTCATAGCTATCCTTGGTGCCTGTGGTATCCTTATCCATACGAAGTGTTCTCACATGAGGAAACACCTCTTTTAAACTTTGTTCAATTTTTTGCGTACCTGCCCGAAAACCCATAATGTACTTAGAACCGCACTCCGGACACCTGGTAGGTTTTGGGGTGACAAACCCGCAATAATGACAAACCAGTCTGTCTCCCTCATGTTCTGACAGGGAAACATCGCAATGAGGACATTTCATAACATGTCCACAGCTTCTGCAGGAAA
>DCGY01000077.1 GCA_002314715.1 Lachnospiraceae bacterium UBA1766
GCTCTGAAGAGTACGCCGAAGGTGATGAAGAATACGTAGAAGAGAGTTCTGAGGAATACGCAGAAGGCAATGAAGAATACGTAGAAGAAGACGCTGAGGAGTATACCGAGAGCGAAGAAGAGGCAGATGATTCTTCCGAAGATGAAGTGGAAGAATTGGAAGAGATTCAGGATACAGAAGAATCCGAAACAGCAGAAGAATTCGAAGAAGAGACTTCCGAGGAAAACGATGAGGAAGTGTTCGAAGAAGAGCCGGAAGAGGAAAGCGAAAGTACAGAGCCGGAAGAAACCTTTGAGGAGACCCCGGAAGCTGAAGAAGTTCCGGAAGATTCTTCCAAAGAAGATGTCGTAGATTCAGAAGAGGAAACGACAGACGAGGAGAAGGAAGAGGAGGATTCCAAGCCGGCAACGGAGGAAGATACCGTAGAATCCGCCACCTCAAAACTGCGTGAGTTTACCAAAGAAGAAAAGGATCTTTATGCTCCTTATATTTATACCAAGAGTGCGAAGGAACAGCTGTTAAATGCTTTGGAAAATACCAGTATGGCTTCTTATACCGGAAACCTGATTATTACCGGAGAAGAAGGATTGGATATTTTGGGCTTGGCCAAGAGTGTAGCCAGCGAGTTGCAGAACAATGACGGAAACTTCACCGGTAAAGTAGCAAAGATTTCAGCACAGACCTTAAACCGCAAGGAAATCCCTTCCGTTTTGGAACAGGTAAAAGATGGTGCATTAATCGTAGAACATGTGTCTGATTTAACAGAGGAAACTGTTAAAAATATCGATAAATGGATTCAGCAGGAAAATCAGGGAATCGAATTGATTATTTTGGATACCAAAAAGAAGATGAAGAAATTCCTGGATAGTAATCCGGAGTTTGCTACCGGCTTCACCGCACGAATTGACCTGGAGGCCTTAAGTGATGATGCGCTGGTAAAGATTGCTAAGCAGTATGCAAGAAGCAAGGAATTTTCAATTGATAATTTCGGTATTCTGGCATTGCATACACGAATTGATGAGCTTCAGACCAGTGACCATGTAGTAACCGTGAGCGATGTAAAGGCGATTATTGACGAAGCGATTCATCATGTAAAAAAGAAATCCATTGGGCATTTCATCGATGTGTTGGTAGGCAAGCGCTATGATGATGAGGATATGATTATTTTATCTGAAAAAGATTTTTCATAAGGAGGAAATCCGAAGTGGCAACAAAGCGTGAAAAGATTTTTGTCTCAGAGGACGATCAGTACCTTTTTGGACAGGGTACACACTATGATATTTACAAGAAGTTAGGCGCACATTTATCCTGTGAGGATGGTGTGGAAGGTACATTTTTCGGAGTGTGGGCACCAAACGCGGTAACGGTTCATGTGGTAGGTTCTTTCAATGATTGGAAGGAAGATGCCCATGAAATGAAAAAAGTCGGCCCAATCGGTATTTGGACTTTGTTTATTCCCGGCGTGGAAGAGGGAACCATGTATAAGTTCCTGATTACCGCCCAGGATGGAAGAAAGCTTTACAAGGCAGATCCTTTTGCGAATTATGCACAGATGAGACCGGATACTGCTTCCATCGTTACGGACTTAAGCGGTTTTGCATGGAAGGACAAGCGTTGGATGAACCAGCGTGACACCAAAGACTTTGATAAGAAGCCTATGGCGATTTATGAGTGCCATGTGGGATCCTTTATGAAGCATCCCGATGGTACCGAGGATGGTTTCTATAATTATCGGGAATTTGCGGACCGTATGGTGGAATATTTAAAAGAGATGAACTATACCCATATTGAATTGATGGGTATTGCAGAGCATCCTTTTGACGGTTCCTGGGGATATCAGGTAACAGGATATTATGCACCCACCTCCCGTTATGGCACGCCAAAGGATTTTATGTACCTGGTAAATGAAATGCACAAGATTGGTGTTGGCGTTATTCTGGACTGGGTACCTGCCCACTTTGCTACCGATGCCCACGGCCTTGGAGAATTTGACGGAAGTTGTATTTTTGAACATCCGGACCCAAGATTGGGAGAGCATCCGGATTGGGGTACCAAGATTTTCAATTATTCCAAATCAGAGGTTAAGAATTTCCTGATTTCCAATGTTTTGTATTGGATTCGTGAGTTCCATATCGATGGTATTCGTGTGGACGCTGTGGCTTCCATGCTCTATCTGGACTACGGCAAAAAGGAAGGCCAGTGGGTTGCCAATAAATACGGCGGACATGAGAACCTGGATGCCATTGATTTCTTCCGACATTTAAATTCCGTTGTAAGAGGTACTTACCCCGGATTCCTCACCGTTGCGGAAGAGTCCACCGCATGGCCCAATGTAACCGGTGATATCGGTACGGACAGCCTTGGTTTTACTTACAAGTGGAATATGGGTTGGATGCATGATTTTTGTGAATATATGAAGCTGGATCCCTTGTATCGTAAGGGTAATCATTATGCAATGACCTTTGCCATGAGCTACAATGAAAGCGAAAGATATATTTTGCCCTTGTCTCATGATGAAGTCGTACATTTGAAGTGTTCTATGGTGAATAAAATGCCCGGCTACCCGGTGGACAAGTACTCCAACTTAAAGACCGGCTATACCTATATGTTTGGTCATTGCGGTAAGAAACTTCTTTTCATGGGTCAGGACTTTGGCCAGGAGAGAGAGTGGAGCGAGGCAAGAGAGCTGGATTGGTTCCTTCTGGAGAATGCAAATAACAAGGGCGTTCATGAGTATATGAAGGAGCTTCTGAAGATGTACAATAAGTATTCCGCATTGTATGAATTCGATCATAGTTGGGAAGGCTTTGAATGGATGAATGCGGATGATACCGACAACAGTATTTATTCTTTTGTGAGAAAGAATTCCACCGGCAAAAATAATTTGCTGTTCGTACTGAATATGACACCCATGAAGCGTGAAAATTATCGTGTTCCCGTACCGGAAAAGAAGAAATTTACCCTTCTGTTAAACAGCGATGATGAGCGATTTGGCGGTTTTGGAAATAAAGTGCCTGAGACCATTATGGCAGAGCAGGTGCCTTACCATTACAAGAATTATTCCATTTCCGTAGATTTACCGCCTTACGCAGCCTGCGTGTTTGTATTCTAAAAAGGTAAAGATTTTCTATAAATGAACCGAAATAAAAGGTGAGTGCAAAGGATTGCGCTCACCTTTTTCTATTACTTCCGTTCAGAAGCAAGGGAATGTAACTGACGGCACAAGAATACAGAGGAAATGTCAGTGAGAATTCAGTTCCCAAATACCCAGGATTATACGTTGGAACAATCAATTAATAAATCAAATATCGGAACAGGAGCATCCGCTTCTTTGCAGGAGCTTTCGCCTGCTTGGATCAGACAGACCGGTGCAGATGGTGTGCCTGCAAAATGGGGTGCCAAAGAAGGGTCTTTCATCGACATTCGTGAGAAGGCAGAGTATATGGATGTGGACGCAATGCAGGATTATATGACAGTAATGTCACATACTATGTCCGCAGAAGACTTTGCAAAAATGGAAAAGGATGGTTTCCACTTTGAGGAATTGGATCCGGAGGAAGCGGTGACCATCGTGGATAAAATCAAAGCGGAATTGGTGAAGTCCGGAAAACAAATTGAAGGATATACCGATGATGTAAGCGTGGAAGCATTGGCCCAGGTGGTTGGAAGCGAAGCAATGGCCAGAGATTTGATGAATGCAATGGCCACTGTGGATTATACACCTTCCTCAGAACAGTTCCGGCAATTGGGACAGGCATATAGTGTATATGGCCAATTGCAGTCCCCGACCGAGGCATCCATGGGTTATCTCTTAAAGAATCATATGGAGCCGGAGCTTTGGAATTTCTATCTGGCACAAAACAGTGGCGCAAGTGAAGGCGTATCCGGGGAAATGGCTTATTTTGCCGATGAGTCCGGATATGTATCAAAGAGCGTGCAGGGGGTTACCGATCCCTTAAGAGAGCAAATGGATAAGGTGGTGGAGCAGGCCGGACTTGCGTTAACCGAGGAAACGAGAGAGGATGCAAAATGGTTGTTGCAAAATGGTATTGCGCTAACCGAAGAAAGCCTCTTGTCCTATGAACAGTTAAAAGAGATTACCTTTCCTATGGAGTCGACAGATTTTGCAGGGGCAGTGGTAAATGCACTCTTGCAGGGAAAAAATCCTTTACATGCCAATCTGACACAAACCCAAACCGTTTACGAAAAGGCAGTGGCCTTGTTGGAAAAATATAAGGATGTGGAAGAAGCAAGACTTCAAATGACCGCAGAGGTAAATGTGAAGCTTTTGAAGAAGGATTTTGCAATTGATACAAAACCAATGGAAGAATTCCTAAAGAATTTGGACGAGGCAGAAAAACAGATTGCAAAACAATATTTCGGGGAGACCTCCGATGCGGTAGATTCCTACCGTATCATGGAAAAAACCAACCGGATTGTGAAGGAACTGCCCGGCTATCCGGTATCCTCTTTACAGCTTTTTGCGGAAAAACCGGCGATTTCTTTGGAAGAGTTCGCCCACGGCGCAAGGCTGGCGGAGGAAAGACAGAAGGCGGCACGAGACCGTTATGAAAGCATTTGGACGGCACCCAGAGCGGATATGGGTGACAGTATCAAAAAGGCCTTTGGAAATGTGGGAGAAATTCTGGAGGATCTGGGATATGAAAAAACAGAAGATAATCAGAGGGCTGTTCGTATATTGGCATATAACCGTCAGGAGATAACCGTTGAGAACCTGGAACAGATAAAGCAGGCAGACAAGGCAGTAAGTAACGTAATTGAAAAAATGACACCTTCGTCAGTTCTTAAAATGATTCGGGATAAGATAAATCCGTTGGAGGAAAGCTTTGACAGTTTAAATGCTTATCTGGACCGTCAAACCTCGGAGGAGGACGGTATAAAGGAATACAGTCGCTTTTTGTACGGTTTGGAACAGCAAAAAGAGATTACGGAGGACGAGAGGGCTTCGTTTATCGGTATCTATCGCCTCCTTCATCAGATTGAAAAAACAGATGGAGCGGCAATCGGTTCCCTGGTTGCTTCGGGAGCGCAGCTTGATTTTAAGAATCTGCTGAGTGCTGTGCGAACCGGAAAGGTTCATTCCCTAGATATAAAAGTTTCGAAAGAGACGGGCATGCTGGAGGATTTGCTTAGCAAAGGAGAGTCGATTTCCAATCAAATTGACAGCGCTTTTCGAAAGAATATCCAAACGATTATGACAGAAGTGTCATATAATGACGAGACAGAACTTCAATATGCAAGGGAACGGGTGCAGGAGCTTCGTACACTCACTGCTTCTTCTATGCAACAGGGAGCAGAACTGTTGGAAAATGCCAAACTTCCCACCACCGCAGAAAACTTGCAGGCAGCCATGAACCTGGTGGATGCAAAGGATCGGGAACTTGCCAAAAGGCTGGCAAAAGAAGACGAGGCGGTGCAAGTTTGGGAAAGCCTGGAGGAAGAAGATACCTTCCGGGAGAATTACAGGGATATGCTGGAAAAAGGGAAGGAACAGCTCTTGGCGCAGGTGGAAGACCTAGACAATTACCTGGATGTAAGGAGCATGCAGCTGCTTCAAAAACAGATGACGATTTTGGAGCATATAGCGCCAAACGAGGAATATGTTTTCCCTATGATGTTAGAGGATGAGCCGGCTCAGGTTCACCTGACCATTCGTCATGACAAGGAGGAAAAAGGCAAAATTTACATTTCCTTTCAGCTTTCCGAGGAGGAACAGGTAGAGGCAAACCTTTCTCTTTCGGGAGGAAAAATAACCGGATTGCTTTCCACAAATGGAGAGGGGAAGGTTATGAAACTGCAAAAATGTGCCGATATATTATATGATTTCGTCAAGGAGGATAATTCCTGGAGCATGGATGCGAAACTGACGGTTATGGATTCTGTGACCCGTATAGAGGGTGGAAACAAAAAGACCGTTGGGAATGGGATGTTTGCCAAGGATATGGCAGCATCTTTGGTGGAAGATCATTCAACAGAAGAAATGCCCACATCGGGAGAACTGTATCGATTGACAAAGGTTTTCCTGCGTGCCATGAAACAGGCCATGTAGGCTTCTGCAAGAAGAATCATTCGCGAAGGAAAATCAGCGAATGGAGAATGTGAGGTAATCGTATGAGAATTAATTACAACGTATCCGCAATGGTATCCAATAATGCTTTGGCGAATAATGACAACCTTTTGACCAAGTCCCTGCAGAGACTGTCCTCCGGCTTAAAAATCAATAATGCCAAGGACAATCCGGCCGGTTTGGCAATGGCAAAGAGAATGAATGCACAGATTGAAGGCGTATCCGTTGCAAGCCAAAATGCCAGCGACGGTGTTTCGATTATCGAAACCGCCGACGGCGCATTGACTGAGGTGCATGATATTTTACAGCGTATGAATGAATTGTCCGTAAAAGCCGCAAACGGCACTATGACCGACGAGGACAAGCAGATTATTCAGAGCGAAATCAGTCAGTTGAAGGAGGAAATTACACGTATTTCCGACACCACCGAATTTAACGGACAGAAGCTTTTGGACGGTACTTTTACCCGCAAAGGCTATACCGACAACTTAAATGTTAAAGTAAATGCCTATGCCATGGAGGTACAGGCAAAGGATTATGTAATCAATAATATTACCATTCATAAGGATGCAACCACAAAGGAATATGTTCTGGATAATATTAGTCTGGATACAAATACATTCCCCAAGGATGCTACCGCTACCATGAAGGATTCCATCATTTCCATCGATGCAGGTGAGGGCTTCCATGTGGAGCTGGATCTTTCTTCTGTCAAAACCGATACCTTTACTTCCGGTCAGGTGAACCTGGAGCTGGATGGTGTGGGTCCCATGCGTTTGCAGGTGGGATCCAATGAAGGACAGGTGCTGGAGATGGATATTCCTGCAGTAAATCTGGTGAATTTAGGAATTGAAAAGGTAGATGTGACGAAGGATGACGGCGCGGCAGATGCAATCGATCGCATTACCAATGCAATCAATACCTTGTCTGCTTACAGAGGACGTTTGGGTGCTTATCAGAATCGTCTGGAGTCTACAGTAAACAGTCTTGGTATTACAAGTGAAAATATGACATCCGCTTATTCCCGTATCATGGATGTGGATATGGCAGAAGAAATGAGCCAGTACACCACAGCGCAGGTTCTCACCCAGGCCGGTACCTCTATGCTTGCACAGGCAAATGAGAGACCTTCTCAGGTATTGCAGTTATTACAGTAAGAGGAGAGATAATCTATGACAGCGGAAATGAAACAGGACTTTACCCTTCGCATTTCACAGGCCAACAGGACGGAAATGGTTGTTGTTTTGTATGATATTTTGTTCTGCTATCTGGAGGAGGCGAAAGAGGCTTCGGAAAAAGCACTTTGGGAGAGCTTTTGCACCAGTCTGGAAAAAGCAAGAAGCACCATAAGTGAGCTTATGGCTTCTTTGAATCTGGAGACAGAAATCGGTAAAAACACATTATCCCTGTATTTCTACTGTATTCGTAGAATTGCCAAGGGAGTTTACCAAAAAGACGGAACGGTTACCGAGGAAGTGGAAGGCCTTCTTCGTCCCTTGCGGGATGCATATGCCAAAGTGGCAATGCAGAATCCGGAAGGCCCTGTTATGGGGAACTCACAGACCGTTTATGCAGGTCTGACCTATGGGAAAAATCAGTTAACCGAAAACCTGGCTGACCAGGGTTCCAATCGAGGAATGTTTGCTTAATTGTTTTTCGGGAAGGGCGGCCTCCTGTTTTTTTCGCTCCAACAGGTAGGCGTAGCGTTCCTGGAGACTGTTGATCTGGTAAATATAACTGTCAATCAAATGAAATTCCAATGCATTATCAAAACCCGTGTATGCCCGGTCCAGGGCGTCGCGGGTTTTTTCGATGGCCCGGTCCAGAGAGGGGGCAGGGCTTTTGATATCTAAAAAAATCTCTTCGGGGTAATTGGTTTTAAAATACATTTTCATATCAATCTCCGCATTTCATTTCTTTACCTGAAGTATCGCCGAAAGTTTACCGGTTTATACCAAAGAAGCGAATATTCTTTGGGACTGTGGAATAGAAATAGGAAAAAGAGCAAGGATTCAACAGATGGAACATATTTTAACCTTCTTGCTTCGGTGTGTATTCGGGACCCTGGTCATTCATTTTGTGAATCTTTTCCTGAACCATCTGGGAATTATTATGGCCGTGGGAGTGAATTATTTTACACTTGGTTTTATTGGTTTTCTGGGACTTCCCGGATTGCTGGCATTATATGGGTATGAATTGTACTTGCTTTTGTAGGCAGGTTAATTGATAGAAAAGTATAGGTTATATGTGTAAAATGCACAAAAGTGTTTTTTGTGCATTTTACGGCTTGAAAAGGACGGACCACATTTCGTATAATGCAATCATCTTAAAATTCTTTTGGCAGTTCGCCAATTTTTCACCAACTTAATTTGATATGGATTGATTCAGGAAAATCTGCGATACATAGGAGGTCTTATTTTTGTGAGACAAAAAATGATTTTGATTTTATTGGATCCGGAGGGGGAGTATGCTGCTTTGATGGGCAATTATCTGCAGGAGCAGAAAAATATTCCCTGGGAGGTGCATACCTATACCGATAGTAATTCCCTTTTGGAGGAGCATTTGGAAAATATAGGGATGCTGGTGTCAGCCGAGTCCGGATTTTTGGAGGAGTTTAAGGAACTGGGGGCCAAACGCATCGTAATATTGAACGAAAGCGGAATTGTAAAGTGGGGCCAATACCGAAATATCCAAAAGTATCAGGCGGCAGATGTGGTGTTTCAGGAGCTGTTGGAAATATTTATGGAAATATCAGACATTCCCCTGCCGGGACTGAAGAATAACTCCAATACCAAGTTTTTTGGATTCTATTCTCCCATTCATCGATGCTGCCAGACCACCTTTGCCATGACCATGGCCCAGGTTTTGGCACAGCAACATGCAGTGTTATACCTGAATTTTGAGCATTATTGCGGATATGCGGAATTGACGGGAAATGCTTCGCGAAAGGATTTATCGGACCTTATCTATTTCCTGGTGGCTGAGAAGGACAAGTTTGCCCTCAGAATGCAGACGATGATACAGCACGTGGGAAATGTGGACTATATTCCCCCTATGAAATCCGGCCAAAATTTATTGACGATTACCACAAAGGAGTGGCTGGGTTTGGTGCAAAAACTGGCAGAAATCGGTGAGTATGAATATGTGATTCTGGATTTGTCGGAGAGTATGCAGGGCTTGTTTGAACTGCTGCGTTGTTGTGAAAAAATCTTTACCGTAGTACGGGGAGAACGGGTATCACGGAACAAAATGCTCTCTTATGAGCAACTGTTGACAGCCTACGGATTTGAGGATGTCTGGAAGAGAACCAGTAAATGCACCTTGCCGGTACTGAGTCGAATGCCGGATACCCTGGAAGAGTATAACCGAAGTGAGTTGGCAAATTATGTTAAGGAACAGCTTGGCGAAACGGGCCGGGAGGTAGAAGAATGGACTATGCGAAGCTAAAGCATACGCTTCGTGGAAAAGTGCAGGAAAAACTGGATTATGGGCGTGACTGGGAAGACGAAGAAATCCAGGAGGTCATAGACAATCTGATTTTGGAAGAAGAGGAAATGATGCTATGTCCTGTGGAACTTCGACGAAAACTGCGAAAAGAATTGTTTGATTCGCTAAGGAGACTGGATTTGCTGCAGATTTTCGTGGAAGATCCTTCTATTACGGAAATCATGATTAACGGAATCCACAATATTTTCGTGGAACGGACAGGCAGAATCAGTAAGCTGGACTTGTCTTTTGAATCGGAAGAAAAGTTAAATGATGTCATCCAGCGAATCGTTGCCGGTTGCAATCGTGTCGTAAACGAGGCCAATCCTGTGGTGGATGCACGTTTGGAAGACGGCTCCAGAGTCAACGTGGTGCTGTCCCCCATATCTCTGGGCGGCTCTGTCATTACCATCAGACGGTTCCCCGAAAATCCAATCACTATGGAACAATTAATATCGATGAAATCCATCACAAAAGAAGCGGCAGATTTTTTACAAAAGCTGGTTCTTTCTCATTATAACATCTTTATCAGTGGCGGTACCGGAAGCGGAAAAACCACTTTCTTAAATGTATTATCTGCATTTATTCCCAAAGAGGAACGCATCATTACCATAGAAGACAGTGCGGAACTGCAGCTGTTGGATATTCCCAATCTGGTTCGTTTGGAGACAAGAAACAATAATGTGGAGGGCTGTAGGGAAATAACCATTCGGGACTTGATTAAGGCCTCTCTGCGTATGCGACCGGACCGAATTATTGTGGGGGAGGTTCGCGGTGCAGAGGCATTTGATATGTTGCAGTGTATGAATACCGGTCATGACGGCAGTATGTCTACCGGGCATGCCAACTCTGCGGAGGATATGCTATCCCGACTGGAAAGCATGATTTTGATGGGGATGGACCTTCCACTTCCCGCAATACGAAGACAAATTACGTCCGGTATCGATATTTTGGTTCATTTGGGAAGACTGCGGGACAAAACACGTCATGTGTTGGAAATTGATGAAATATGTCCCTTGGTAGAAGGGGAATATTGCCTGAATCCATTGTTTGTTTTTGAGGAAACAGGAGAGAACCGGGAGGGACAGGTGGAGGGTATGCTTTTACGGAAAGGGGATTTGATCGGTGACCGAAAACTTAAAGAGGCCGGATTATGTTAAGGCACCGGCTGTGGGTCGGGAGCATATTCTGCTGATTTTGGAAACAGTTCTGCTTGCCGTATTTTTCGCCTGGTTCTTTTACAGAAGTGTTTTTGGGCTTTTGCCCGGTGCGGTGGTAGGTTATTTATTTTATCGACTGAAATTGGACAGGGAACAACGCAGAAACAAGGAACTGCTGGAAATGCAGTTTCGGGAATGCCTGTTGGCCGTATCAGCGGGATTGCTTGCAGGCTATGCAGTAGAAAATGCCTTTGTTTCAAGTCGGGAGGAAATGCGAAATCTTTATGGAAATCAATCTTTTATTTGTAAAGAACTGGAAGGGATTCGCCGGGGACTTATTATTAATATCACCCTGGAAGAATTGCTGAATGATTTTGCAAAAAGAAGTGACATAAACGAAATACAGCAGTTTTCGCAGGTGTTTGGGATTGCCAAGCGAAGTGGCGGAGATATGCCCGGAATGATTCAAACCTGTGCCCAGTTATCCACGGAACGGGCTCAAACAAAGCAGGAAGTGAATACCATGCTGGCAGGAAAACGAATGGAACAGCGCATTATGCAGGTAATTCCTTTTGGAATTGTGTTTTACATCGGCAGGTTGTATGTAGGATTTTTTGACTGTCTGTATCACAACGCAGTAGGGGTTGGAATCATGAGTTTTTGCCTGGGAATTTATCTTCTGGGCGTATACCTGGGGGAAAGAATTTTGAAACGGGTGGAGGCGGAACTGTCCGGAGAATTGGTTGGAAAAATGAAAAAGGAGCCCCAGCCTTTTTCCGGCGGGCTGATGGGGAAGCTTTATTCCTTTTTTCGAAAATTATGGAAATCATTGGAGAATCGTTATTTTTGGAGGGACCAGGTTTCAAAGGACCTTCGAATTTTGTTCCCAATTGGGGATCAGGAGAAGCGAAGAGAAATCTATTATTGCAGGAAACTGACCTTATCTGTTCTGATTTCCGTACTTGGGATTCTTTTGTTTTTTCTGGCCCGAATTGCCGGAAGTTTCTCAGAAAAAAGAGATTTGTGGATTCTGTTTGGACTGATTCAGGCTACGGCGTTTGGAAGTTTTCTTTTTGCGGATAAGGACCTACACGAGGATGCGGAAAAAAGGAAGCAGCAATGGAGAAATCAGTACCCGGATTTTATTCATCAGTTGGTGTTGTATTTGGGGGCAGGATTAAGCATTCGGAATGCATTTGCCAGACTGTCACAGCGGTATGAACCGGTTTTGTATGCATACCGTGAGATGGAAGCCGGAATGTCCGAACTGACTGCCTACGAACGGTTTGGGAAACGAACGGAACTTCAGGAATATATGAAATTAAGTACCTTGCTGATTCAAAATGTGAGAAGAGGTACCGGTGCTTTGCTGGAAAGATTGGAAGAGGAAGCCATACACAGTGCCAGAGAACGAATTCAAAATGGAAAGAAACTGGGTGAAGAAGCGGAAACAAAGATGTTAATCCCAATGGTGATGATGCTTGGAGTGGTCATGATTATGATTATGATTCCGGCATTCATGGGCCTTGGAATATAAATTGAGAGGAGAAAAGAATATGGAATTTATGCGAAAAATCAATGGGAAATTAAAGGAAAAAACGGGGATGGGTACAGTGGAGATCATTCTGATTATCGTTGTACTGATTGGTCTTGTCCTTATTTTTAAAACCCAGATTACAAACGTGGTAAATACGATTTTCCAGAAGATTACTTCCCAGGCAAACAAAATCTAATGGGTGGGAAAATTCAAGGATATCTCACTGTGTATCTGAGTATTGTGCTGGCAATTATTTTGTCTTTGTTTCTGACCTTATTCGAGGGTGCCCGTCGAAACACGATTCGGACAGAAACGGAGGTGGTAATGGATATTTCGATGAACAGCATAATGGCGGAATATCATCGGGAGTTGTTTCACCAGTACAATCTTCTGGCAATTGACTCCTCTTATGGTACCGATGTGGTAGGAATGGACCATACTGCCGGGCGTTTGGATGATTATCTCATGGTAAATATGACGCCACATTATGAAAATCTTGGCATTCTGTCCTCTTTATGGTTTCGAAATCTGCTTTGTATGTATTCGGAAACACCAAAAATGACAGAAGTGTCGATTTTGACAGACTATAATGGCCAGGTATTTCGAAATGCTGCGGCGAAAGCAATTTGTGATGATGTGGGAATGGAAGCCTTTTTGAAATTTTGCCAGTGGCTGCAGGTCATTCAGATAAATGATTTGGAAAACCAAAAGCCAAAGGAGGAACGAAAATCCATCCTGGATCAATTGGCGAAGTATACCGGTAAGGAAGTACAGATAGAGGAGGACCTTTGGAAAGAGTTGCAGGTGGATAATCCCACACAGCAATTGGATGAGCAAAGAGAAGCGGATATTCTGCAGGTGGTTTTTTCGGATACCTCCGGATTGTCGCAAAAGGAACTAAGCGGAGTCCAAATGATATATGACCGCATGCAGCAAAATGCGGTAAGTGTGGGGAATGCGTCCAAACCTTCTGCAATACTTGGGTCGGATTTGTTGGAGCAGTTTTTGTTTTTTACCTATTGTACCAGGTATTTTGGACATTATGGGCAGGAAAAGCAGGCAGGAGCCTTGACATATCAGATGGAGTATTTACTGGCAGGCAAACAAAAGGATACAGACAATTTGCGGGATGTAATGCTTTTGATTGGGGACCTTCGGGAGATGGCCAACATGATCTATCTTTACCAGGACTCTGTCAAAAACAAAGAGGCGGAAGCCATTGCACAGGTTTTGGCTGCAATCATCCTGATGCCGGAAACCATGGAGCTTTTTAAGGCACTGGTTATTATGGGGTGGGCTTATGCGGAATCTATCTATGACTTGAAGCAACTATACAATGGAAAAAGGGTTCCGCTATTGAAAACATCTACCACCTGGCATTCGGGGCTTTTGGGGGCCTTGCGGGGTGAAATGGAGACGGAGGAAATGAAGACCACAGGTCTTTGTTATGAGGACTATTTGATTCTTCTGAGTGCCTTACAGGATCCGAATGTCATTGTTGGACGAGCCATGAATCTGGTGGAGTCGGATATTCGACAAACTTCGGGAAACAGTCATTTTCGTCTGGATGCCTGCTATGTGTCTGTACAGGCAAAGGTAACGGTAAAAAGTACATATGGATATGAGTTCATGATTGAACGAAAAAAACAGTATTAGGGAGTGTCCGGCGATGTCTTCTTTATGGAGTGATTTGAAATGAAACTATTAACCACATCACAAAATCCTTCTCCAAACCATGAAATAAGCTATGCGGAGTACGCCCATACTTCGCGAAAATCCCGGAAATGTCTTTTCACCCGAGAGCATTTCCACAAAAGAAGCTTCATAGAGAAGACATTGCCGGGCACTGCCAAAGGGAAACGATTGCAGGCGGGTATGACGGTAGAGGCCTCCATACTGTTGCCGTTGTTTCTGTTCTTTTTCCTATACCTGATTTCGGGGATTGAAATGTTAAGACTTCATGGAAATATGGAAATGGCGTTGTGGGAGACAGGAAATCACCTAAGTGTGGTGGGATCCGCACTGCAAACCGGTTCCGTACTTTCGAATCAGGATGGGGAAAACCGGGAGCTTTGGAAGGAACTGGCGGATGTAGCGCTTTCTTACACCTACGTAAAGAAGAATCTGTTGGACTATCGGGGAGTGAACTATTACGAAAACTCCCCTTTGTCCTACGGAGCCATGAGTCTGCAGTTTCTGGGTTCGGACATTATTAGCAACAAAGATTATATCGATTTGGTGGTCAGTTATCCCGTTGCAGCATCCAAGGGAAATCAATATATTTTTGGATTTTGGATGGAAAACCGGTATTACGGACATATGTGGACCGGGTTTGAACTTCCGAAGAATGCAGAGGAAACTTCGGCCGTTTATTATATGACGGAAACGGGGACGGTATATCATCTGTCCAAAGAATGTACCCATCTGTTGCTTACCATCCATGAAACGGCAATTCCTTTGGTGTTTACACAAAAAAACAAGTCCGGGCACTACTATCGGGAATGTGTTTTGTGCAAGGGGACACCTTATTTGGGGAGAATCTGGATTACGGATACGGGAGAATGCTATCACTTAAAAAAGGACTGTTCCGGCCTAAAGCGTACCATCCGAACGGTTACGGAAAAGGAGATTGAAAATGTTCCGTTGTGTAAAAGGTGTGAAAAAAATCAACCATGAAAATTGTTACCTTTCTTTATCTGATTTTGCTATCCATAAGCGATCTCAAAACAAAAACGGTTTCTAAAAGAATTTTATTTCCGGGAGTAATGGTGCTCTGCGGCATGGGGACTGTTCGGATGTTTACTTGTGGGGAAAGTGTCTGGGAATGGATAGCCTGCCTGACTCCGGGTTTGGTATTTGTTATTCTTTCTTTTCTGGGAGCATCTGTGGGACGGGCGGACGGTTATTTTTTGATTGGTCTGGGACTTGGATTTGGAAGCGAAATATGCCTAAAAACCATGGGACTTGGTCTGTTATTCTCTGCCTTATTTGGTATTTTTGCCCTGTGCAAGGGCTGGAACGGAAGGCGATATAAAATACCATTCTTTCCCTTTTTGACGGCAGGCTACTTGATTTGTCTGCTAAATTAGGAAAAATGCAATCTGTAGCATCTTTGCTCGTAGAGTGGCAGGCTAAATATAACCAGATTGCGAAATGCGGGGATTCGTGTGAAAAAGAAAAAAGAAAATTTGGGGTATTTCACCGTGGAAGCGGCTCTATTATTTCCCATAGTCATTGCGGTTATCTTATTTGTCTTTCTCTGTATGTTTTACAGCTACGACCGTTTGCTTTTGGAGCAGGACATTGGAATCCTGGCCCTTCGCGGAACCGTTGATGGGGGCGATAAGGAGGAAATCGGGAATCGGTTGATTGTGGAAGCAGGGCAAATCTATACGGAAAAATATGTTGCCTTAAAAAGGGAAGCCGTGAACTTGCAGTTAAAGGGTTTTTCGGTGGAGTTGGAACAAAAGGCCTCCCTGGCTCTGTGGATGGGGGATGTTTTTCGTTTAGGTCCCAAGTGGGAAATGACCGCCCATTATCGAAATAAACGTATTGAACCGGCTTTTTTTCTGAGGCTGGTAAGAAGAATAACGAAGAAAGCAGGTTGAAAAAAATGTATCAGACAGAATATGTTCGCAGTCTTCACAGTAATTATGAGCGCCTTTGTTTGTCCGGGAAACCAAAGGAAAATCGATATCAGTTTTGTATGTTAAGCAGAGGGGGAATCAAGGGGCTTTTGAATTGCGACTTACGCTATATCAACGGTTCTGCCTATTTGTACTATGACATTACCTCCAAACAGAATCTTCAGCTGTTGTATCAAAGAGAGTTGATTACAAGAGAATGGCTTTTGGATTTTGTATGGAGCATGAAACGGCTTCGACAGGAATTAAATCGTTTTTTACTTCAGGAAAACTGTATCTTATGGGAACCGGTGCAGGTATTTCAGGATCTGGAAAAAAACGAGTTTTCGTTTTTGTACGTGCCCTATTACGAGGGGGACAACGATTTTTTGAAATTGCTTTCTTTTTTTGTGGAGCATATCGATTACTCCGACGAAAAATTGGTAGAGTGTGTGTACCATGCCTATGAGCAGACGGAGAAAAACGGAAATGTCTATTTGCAGGAAAAATTTTTTGAGGATATGTCTCGGCTGGAGGGAGTAGATCAAAACAAAACAGACGAGTTACCAATGGAAAGGAAAGAGGCGAAAACGTCGATAGAACCGGAAAAGGATGGAGCGGGACAGCCGGAGATCCCGGTTGGCACGCCCATATCGGAAATAATACCGGAAAATTCCCTGCCGGAGGAGACGGAAAAAAAGAAATTCTTTTTTCGGTTTGACGGGAAAAAAGCAAAAGGGAGACAAACGGTTGTCTCGGAACAACAGAACACTACATTTTTGGGGATTGAAAAGGGACAGGCGGTAGCGGAGGAGACGGCCTATCAGGAGGATGGCTACGGGCAGACCGTGTTTTTGGATGCAAGGAAGCCGGAGGAAAAACCCCTTCATAGGATATACAGTAAGGACGGTAAAATCATGACGTCGATTGAAAACGATGTATATCTGATTGGAAAAAATAAAGGAAAGGTAGATGTTTATCTGGAGGACCTTACAGTAAGCAGAATGCATTGCAGAATCATTCGGGGAGAAAACACGAATTTCCTGGAGGATTTGAACAGTACCAACGGAAGTTTTATTAACAATGAACGTTTACAACCATACGAAAGGAAGGAATTGGAGCCGGGAGACGAGATTACCTGCGGAAAAGTGGTTTTACTTTATCGCTAGTATGCGATGAAATCTGTTTGGCAAACCGAAGAAAAGAATGTATAATATGGGACATAACGGAGTTGGAGGATTGATTTTGGTGAAGAAACGTTTGACGTTATGTCTTTTCATAGGAATGCTGTTTTGTCTGTTTCTCTGCGGGTGCGGGGATAGCTCCATTGACGGAGAAGTTTTTCATCCCCGGATGATTATCGGAAAATGGGTGATTCCGGAGATACCGGATCAGGAAATTGTGTTTGCAGAGGATGGAACCTGTATTCTCCATGGAATAGAATACAACTGGAAATATCGAAAAACCTGGTCCGATCAGGTGGTACGGCTGGATTTGTTTCAGGGAGACAATCGTATGTATCAGGTGCAATTGTTTTCGGGTGTGGAATACGGATATCGTAAAATTCTGAATGTGGGTACCTTAGTGGGCAAGGACGTGGAGTTTACCCGGGAGGATGCCGGATATATTCATTTGGACAGCCTTCAAAAGGTGGAATTGACCATGGATAATTTCGATACCTACTTTGAACGGGTAGACATTGTGGAGGCCTACAAGGAAGAAAATGACACGGGTGTCAATTACCGAGTCCTGGAATATTTGGTGCCCAGGGCGGAATATGTGGACAAGGTTCGTTTTGTGCTTTCTTCCGGTGTTATTGAGGCAGATTTGAAGCTTACCACTGCGCAGAATAAGGCAGGTGCACTGGATAACGGTTTCGAACCCGGAGCATATGGGGAACACAGCAACCGTATGAATGTGGTAGCCTCTTTTGGAGAAATTCACACAGAAAAAGCCGGTAACTACAATTGGGGCGTATTGCTCCAGACTGCAGTACCGACTTTCGATGCAAAGGATTCGGTTGACGGATATATTTCGGAATATCAAATCAACAAGGTGCAGGGGGTTATGTACCTGTACCAATAATTACCAGTTTAAAATCGCTTTCATTTGGGGTGCCAATACATCGGCAGCTTTTTGATGTGCGGATTCCAAAGGATGGTAATCGGACACGTATCCGATGCTTCCGTCCTGTTCCGGTAAAAGAATGGAATGAATTTTAATATCCTTTGTCTGCTGGCTGTAGGTGCCTACTGCCTTGCATACATAAGGGAACAAACGATCTCCCATAAGACCCAGTACACAGAAGATTTCTGCATTGGGGTTATGCTTGCGAATGACTTTCAGGAAGTTGACATATTCCTGACAATAGTCTTCCTGGCGATCGGTAAAGTCCTGACAATAACTGTCATCGTTGGTACCTAAGTTGACAACCACTACGTCCGGCTGAATTTTCTGGAAATTCCAGGGAATATCGGCAGGGCGTATTTTTTCTGCCTCGGTTACTCCGATAACATCATCACTGAAAGCGAAGGATTCATAATACTTGGGAACCAAATGAGAAAGCAGCTTCTCCTTGGGCTCTGCCACGTATCCGGAAATGATTCCGTAACCGCTGTAAGAAACCAGGCTGTAATCAGCATCCAAAGCCATGGCGGTTTTGTATGCATAGGCACGGGTGGGATCCTCTGTATTGGTGGTGAAAGGATGCAGGGGATCTTCGTCATCCACACCGTAACCACAGGTGATGGAATCGCCGACAAATTCGATGAGGTGGGATTTTTTTGCAGCAGGGGAAATGGTTTCATCATCTCCGATTTCCAGAGGGCAAATTGCCAAAGCAGACATGGCGGACTCGGACAATTTGATGATTCGTACGGAAACGGTCTCGACGGCAGCGCTTTCGAAAATGGTGTATTCCTTTTTCTGTGCGTCAATCATATCATTAATGACACGAGTGTCATTAACATAAATGGCTAATCGGGCATGATTCAAAGGATCATGATTGGCGGTGGCAATCATACCGCCCAAAACAGTTGCTTTTAAGCATTTACCGGTATAAGTAAAAGCAATTCCGGATGCAGAAAAGGTCAACCAGAGATTTTCGTTGATTTCATGGCTTCTGCCAATCAGTTTCACATTATTTTGATTTAATAATACTTTTTTCATAAGTAGGCAGCCTTTCTTTGAGAAGTTCCTTAAAAACGGAACGATTTACGGAAATAATTGTATCATGGGGCTCCAAAACCCGTCAAGAACGGGCTGTTTATATTTTTTTTAGGGGATTATTCGTTTGTTTTAATACCTTTTTTGAAAAGGTGTGTTACAATACCATTAGACAATAAAACAAATGGATAAAAAAGAATACATTTGTAAAAAAGAGAATCCCAGGGAGAAACTGTATGAAACTCAGAACCAGATTACAGATTACCTTTATTACCATTATTGTAATTCCTCTTTTTTTGACGGTTATCGCTTTTTTGTGCATCGGAATCTATCTGATGAATATTGAAAAAGGGCAGGGCGTTCGGGAACTGAATTACTCCATGTTTACGGAAAATATGGATGAATTGATACACATGAACGATGATGTGTACGATTATCTCAGAAAGCAGATTGACAGCGATCCAAAGCTTTTGGAAGATAAAGGATACCTGGAAAAAGTTAATTCAGAGGTCGCCAGAAAGTCCACTTATCTGATCGTTAAGAAAGACAGAGAAATCTATTATACCGGAAATCCCAGTGGCGCAGAAAAAATATTATCCAAGTTGCCTGCATATGAAAACGTAATGGAATCCGGAGACGGTGGCCTGTTTTTGGAGGAATATGATAAATATGTAAAATTATTGCGTTTTGATTTCTCGGACGGAAGCAAAGGTTCCGTATTTGTTATTACCAATGCCAACGCTATGATTTCCAGAAGATTATTGATTTCCATGTTTATTGCCATCATCGCAATTCTGGTATTCACCAGTTTTATGCTGACGGAATGGATTCATAAATCGGTTTTCCGACCTTTGTGTGATTTAAACAATGCTATGAATAAGATTAAATCCGGCAATCTGGACTATGTACTGGAAACCGGCAATGAAGGCGGAGAAATCGGCGATTTATATCGAAATTACGAGGACATGAGGCTTCGCCTGAAGGAGTCTGCAGAGGAAAAGGAAGATCAGGAAAAGCGTTACCGGGAATTGGTTCGTAATATCTCCCATGATTTGAAAACACCGATTACCGCAATTAAGGGCTATGTGGAAGGTATCATGGACGGTGTGGCGGATACGCCGGAAAAGATGGACAAGTACATCAAAACCATATACAACAAGGCCAATGATATGGACCGACTGATTAATGAGTTGTCGGTGTACTCGGGAATTGACAGCAATAAAATTCCTTATAATTTCCGACAGATTAACGTGGCTGATTATTTTGGAGACTGTGTGGAGGAGGTTGGTTTAGACCTGGAATCCCATAATATTCAGTTGAATTACTCCAATATGATTCCCAGTGATGTGATTATTATTGCAGATCCGGAACAGCTCAAAAAGGTAATAAACAATATTATCGGAAACAGTGTAAAATATATGGATAAGCCGGAAGGAAAAATCGATATTCGACTGCTGGACGAAGAGGATTCCGTGCGTGTAGAGATCGAAGACAATGGACGGGGAGTCGCGCAGAAGGACCTGGAAAAGATTTTTGAACGGTTTTATCGAACAGATGCTTCCCGCAATTCGATGCAGGGTGGCAGCGGAATCGGACTTTCCATCGTAAAGAAAATTATTGAGGACCACGGCGGTTATATTTGGGCCACCGGAAAAGAAGGAGTGGGTACCTGTATTCACTTCGTCATTCGTAAATATGTGGATTTAAATCAAAAGTAAAGGATTGTACGGAGGGTATGTTATGAGTAAGATTTTGATTGTGGAAGATGAAGTTGCAATTGCAGATTTGGAAAAAGATTATTTGGAGCTGAGTGACTTTGAGGTGGACATTCGTCATACCGGAACAGCGGGTTATGAGGCTGCCATGGAAAAGGATTATGACCTGATTATTCTGGATTTAATGCTTCCGGAAATGGATGGTTATGAAGTATGCAGAAGGGTTCGTGATGAAAAGAATGTGCCCATTCTTATGGTTTCTGCCAGAAAAGACGACATAGATAAGATCCGCGGCCTGGGTCTGGGTGCGGACGATTATATTACCAAGCCCTTCAGCCCCAGTGAGCTGGTGGCCAGAGTAAAGGCACACCTGGCACGTTATGAAAGATTGGTGGGAACCAATGCAAAACAGCAAAATGACCTGGTGGAGATTCGAGGAATTCGCATCGATAAGACTGCCCGTCGTGTATATGTGGAGGGGGAAGAAAAAGTATTTACCACCAAGGAATTCGATCTCTTGACTTTTCTTGCCGAAAACCCGAACCATGTTTACACCAAGGAGGAATTATTCCGTGAAATTTGGGATATGGATTCCATCGGCGATATTGCAACCGTTACCGTTCACATCAAGAAAATCCGTGAAAAAATTGAAAAGGATACCTCTAAACCACAGTACATTGAGACAATTTGGGGCGTAGGATATCGTTTCAAAGTGTAATCTGTTTTTTCGTTGACTTCCAAAAACAGAACAGTTACAATAGGTTTTGTTGTTAGATGACTTCAGAGAAATGAAAAGAGGAATAAAGAATGCTTCGTCAGGTTTCAATTTACGCAGAAAATAAAAAAGGTACCATGGAAAATATTACCGCAATTCTCCTGGAAAAAGGAATTAATATTCTTGGCTCTGTAACCAATGACAGTGCGGAATACGGTATTGTGAGAATGGTCGTATCCAATCCTACCACAGCTTATGAGGCTCTTTCCGGTGCCGGATATATTTGCAAGCTTACCGAGGTAATCGGCGTAGAGGTAGAGGATAAAGTTGGAAATCTTCACAATCTGTTATTGAGTTTGCAGGAAAGCAATATTAATGTGGATTATTTGTATCTTTCCTTTAACCGTGAGTCCGGAAAGCCGATTATGGTATTCCACTGCGAGGATGCGGGAGAGGTTCGAAACTGTTTGGCTGCAAAGGGCTTTTCTGTGTTATAAAATGTGCTTTGAGTAGGAGGAGAGAATGCTTCCGGAGCAATTTTTGGATCGTATGAAGGAAATGCTTGGAGAGGAATTTCCTGCATTTTTGGAAAGCTATGAGAAGGATCGATATCAGGCACTTCGCCTGAATGGATTAAAAAAATCGGAGAGTGGCGAGAATGCGTTAGACATTCTTTCCGCTCTTTTTCACTTGGAAAAGGTGGAGTGGGCAGAGAACGGATATTATTATCAAAAGGAAGATCAGCCGGGCAAACATCCCTTTCATGAGGCAGGCGTCTATTATATTCAGGAGCCCAGTGCTATGGCCCCTGTAGAGCAATTACAAGTGATGCCCGGAGAGCGGGTACTGGATTTATGTGCCTCGCCCGGAGGCAAAAGTACCCAGATTGCATCCAAACTGCAGGGAGAGGGCTGGCTTTTGTGTAATGAGATTCATCCGGTTCGTGCCAAGAATCTTTCGGAGAATATTGAGCGTATGGGTATTTGGAATGCCTGCGTGACCAATGAGACGCCGGAAAAACTGGCATCCGTATTTCCGGTGTATTTTGATAAAATTCTGGTGGATGCACCTTGCAGCGGAGAGGGAATGTTCCGCAAGAATGAGGATGCGGTATTTGAATGGAGCCTTGAAAATGTAGCCAATTGTGCTGCAAAGCAGGCGGAGATTTTGGACTGTGCCGCGCAGATGTTAAAGCCGGGAGGACGCCTGGTTTATTCTACCTGTACCTTTTCACCCCAGGAAAATGAGGAAAGTATTTCCAAATTTTTGGAAAGGCATCCGGAGTTTTCGTTAGAGAAACAAAAACGTTTATATCCCCATCAAATCAAAGGGGAAGGCCATTTCCTGGCGGTTTTAAATAAGTCGGGAGAGCGGGTGGAAGAATATGTGGCGGCAACCGGATTGTCGGCAGGACTTTCCAAGAAGGATATCGGTGTTTGGACAGAATTTGAGAAAGATACCTTAAAGCAGCCTGTTCAGGAAATCTTTGCGCCTTCCAAGTTTTTGGCTTTTGGCGAGAATTTGTATTTGGTACCGGAGTTTTTGCCGGGACTTAAGGGATTGAAGGTGCTTCGGCCGGGACTGCATTTGGGAACGGAGAAGAAAAATCGTTTTGAACCTGCCCATGCCCTTGCTCTTGCATTATCCGGAAAAGAGGTGCGTTATTCCTGCGCGTTAAAGCAGGAGGAGCGTCTGGTGGCAGATTACTTGAATGGTATGACCTTCCCCATGGAAGGAGAAAAAGGCTGGTATATTATTTCCGTCAACGGGTTTAGCCTGGGATGGGGGAAATTGGCCGGAAATATTATGAAAAATCATTATCCGAAAGGCTTGAGAAAACCTTGAAAACAGAAATTATTTATGAGGATAAGGATCTGCTGGTCATTCGAAAACCCCAGGGTCTGGCGACCCAAAGCGGACAGATTGGGCAGATGGATGTAGTCAGTGAGTTGAAAAATTATCTGGCGGCGAAGAAGGAAAATACCTATGTGGGTGTCATTCATCGATTGGATCAGCCGGTAGAGGGACTTCTGGTCTTTGCAAAAAACAAAACAGTGGCCGCAGGGCTTAGCGGACAATTGACCAAAGGGGCCTTAAATAAACATTACTATGCTGTGGTATGTGGAGATTTACCCAAATCGGAGGATACCCTGACAGACTATTTGCAAAAAACGAAGGAACAAAAGGCAGAGGTTGTGGACAGGTCTTTGCCGGAGGCAAAAGAGGCGGTTCTTCACTATCTTGTAATTGCGAGACAGGTGATGGGGAGAGAGGCTTCCTGCCTGGATATTCAGATTGACACCGGTCGCTTCCATCAGATTCGTTGCCAGATGGCTCACGCAGGTTTTCCTTTGCTGGGAGATCAAAAATACGGCACGCCAAAATCATTGAAAACGAGCACGGAACAGATGGTACGCTATGTGGCGTTATGTGCGTACCGTTTGGAATTTTTGCATCCCGTTACCGGGAAGAAAATGTGTTTTGCCTGTAAGCCTTCGGGAAAAGCTTTTGCTGGTATAAATTTTCCGAAATAAGTCCACACTAACATCTATAGACAACCGATTCGTATGGAAGAAAGGATGCCGAACAGATGTGGAAAAAGATACTTCAAAATGATATTACCTTACTGCTTCTGCTGACAGGAGCAGTAATTTTTTTGCTGAAATTTGTTACTCCTCTTTTGGGACCACTGTTGCTTTCCTGCATTTTTTTGGCGGGGTTTGGTCCTTCCATGGGTTTTGTGCAAAGGCATTTTCGAATCAAACGACAATATTCGGCCGTGTTGTACTTATTGATTGTTCTGGGCATTCTGCTGGCATTGTTTTGGATTCTTTCCTATTGGCTTGTGGGGAATATTCCCATGTGGGCGAAGGAACTTAAGGAGTTACAAGGCAATCTGACAGAATGGATGGAGCAATTGGGAATGCTGTGTAAGAGATGGTTCGGCATTCATCCGGAATATCTGGAGCAAATTCTGCAGGAGGGTCTTGCAAATGCGATGCAATCGCTGGAGGAGAAAATGGTACCCGGTGTGGTGGATAATTCTGTGCGCTTTGCCAAGGTTTTGGCCTGCATGGGAGGCTTCTGGATTACTTTTTTTATCGCTGTTATTCTTTTGGCCAAGGACTACGACAGGGCGGTAAATTTTCTTTTGGACAAAGAAAAATGCCATGTGATTTTGAATATTTTATGTGGAGTAATTCGATATATTGTTACCTTTTTGAAAAGTCAGCTGATTATACTGAGCCTGATTTCCCTATTGTGTATGGTGGTGCTTTCTCTGTTTCATGTTTCCCAGGGGATTGCCTTTGGCTTGTTGGCGGGTGTGCTGGATGCCCTTCCCTTTATCGGGACGGGCATTGTTTTGGTACCGCTTTCCCTAAGTGGTTTTCTGACCGGTGCGTATGGGAAGGGGGCGGGTTGTCTGGTACTGTATGTTGCCTGTATTCTTCTGCGAGAACTGTTGGAGCCCAAGCTTTTGGGGAAGCAGATGGGGGTTTCGCCGGTGCTTATGCTGATGTCTTTGTATGCGGGAATCCAATTGTTCGGAGTGGTGGGGATTTTAAAGGGCCCTCTTGGTTTTGTGGTGATTTGGCAGGCCTTTCTGAGCCTGAAAAATGAAAGGGAAAAGGAAGGGAAAAAAGATCCGGAAAAGCCCGAAAGTCCCCGATTTTCTTGACTTTTGACACTTGCTATAGCATAATTATGGATAGAAAATCGTGACACTTATCGGTGTGACAATTTTTGGCAAATGGGGGATACAAATGAAAAGAGTCATGGGAATGCTATTCGGATTAAGCATCCTTTTTTTGCTTGCCGGATGTTCTGAAAAACAGGAGGCTTCTCCGATTATTGTGGAGGCGAAACCGGTGGAGTATACCGTGGTGGAAGAGGTGAAAACGCTGCCGAGTACGGAGGAAACTCTTTCGGACGAAGTGGTCACTTTTACCATTACCTGTGTGGGGGACTGCAGTCTTGGAAACCATATGAAACAAGATTATCCGGGCTCCTTCTATCAGATGTACGACCAGCAGGGGGCGGATTATTTCTTTGCGGATGTGCGGGATATTTTTGAAGCCGACGACATGACGATTGTCAATCTGGAGGGTGTTTTGACAGACAGCAATCAGGCTACCCCCAACAGAACCTTTAATATTAAGGGTCCCTCCAATTACGTCAATATTCTTTCCGACAGTTTCGTAGAAGCGGTCAGCATGGGAAATAATCACCGTATGGATTACGGAGAGAAAGGTGTGGCGGATACGATTTCTGCATTAACCGAAAAAGGGATTGTCTATGCCTATGACGGAAACATCGGAGTATTTGAGAAGAATGGAATTCGAGTAGGATTTTTCTCTGTAAATGAAGCCTCTTCGGGAAAGTCTGTGGAGAAATGGGTCACCCAGGATATTGAAAGCCTGAAGGAGAAACAGGTGGATTTGATTCTGGCCTGCTGCCATTGGGGGACAGAAAAGGATTATTACCCGGAAAGCTATCAAAGACAGTTGGGAAAAATGTGTATTGATTTGGGGGCAGATTTGGTCATTGGCCATCATCCCCACGTGCTTCAGGGAATAGAAGCGTATAAAGGAAAAAATATTATTTACAGTCTGGGAAATTTTTGCTTTGGGGCAAACAAGAATCCTACGGATAAGGATTCGGTTATTTATGCGCAGACCTTCACTTTTGTGAACGGTGTTTTGCAGGAGGATTTGAATGTTTCTCTGACTCCGGTGCGAATCAGCTCAGTAAATGAACGGAATGACTACCGGCCCACTGTGGCGGAAGGTTTGGAAGGACAGCGGATTTTGGATAAGATTGCCACCTACAGTCAGTTCGATACAGAATAAAAAAGAGGTACGAAATGGATTCCTATATTTGTGTGGATTTGGAGACTACGGGACTAAATCCCAAACAGGATAAAATAATTGAAATCGGCGCATGCAAGGTGATTGACGGAATTGTTGTGGAGCGGTTTGAGACCTTTGTGAATCCCGAGAGGAAGCTGGAAGAACGCATTGTGGAACTAACCGGTATTCGGGATGAAGATTTGGAAAATGCTCCTACCATAGAGATGATTTTACCGCAGGTGTTGGCATTTTTGGAGGAATGGCCTCTTTTGGGCCACAGTGTTTTGTTTGATTATTCCTTCTTGAAGAAAGCCTGTGTAAATCAAAAAATCCCCTTCGAAAGAAGAGGATTGGATACCTTGAAACTGGCCAGGAAATACTTGGCGGATTTGGAACACCGCTCGTTGGATTATCTGTGTGAATACTATAAAATACCCCATCATGCCCATCGGGCTTTGGCGGATGCGGAGGCAACCATTGCCGTGTATAATCTTTTGACGGAGCAGTTTTATGACGAAAAAGAGCCCCTTTTTACACCCCATTTGTTGCAATTTAATGTGAAAAGAGACTGTCCGGCCACCGCACACCAGAAGGAGCGATTATATAAGCTGTTAGATCTCCATAAGATTACACCGGAAATCGATGTAGAAAAAATGACCAAAAGCGAAGCTAGTCGTTATACAGATAAGATTCTTTTAACGTACGGACGATAACGTTTTTTTGGATGGTATTTAGGTGTGAGGCCTTCTCCACCAGCTCTTCCAGTTTGAAAGGATTTCCCTGCTTTCGGTAATACGCGGCCAGATCGTAATAGGTTTTGCTGATATCGCTGCCGATTTCCAGGGCGTATTCCAATACCGTTACCGCTTCCTCGGTCATAGACAGACGATTCAATTCATCGGCCCACTTTTGCAGGGTGCGCACCAGAACGGTGTAGTTTTGATCGTACTCGGAAAGAATTGTAAGATTTGCGGTACCATATTCCAATTTTAAATCGGTATTGCTCATGCCCGTCAGGTTTACAATCGGCTGAGTACTCAAGGACTGCAAGGTTTCCAAACACTCATTTATGACACTGTTGTCATTAACGCAGGAGGTGGGGAGCTTGTCCAGAGGGATGGTTACGTATGCCAGTTTATCCAAACTTTTCTTTCGGACGGAATTGGCACGAAGCTCTTTGTCCCAGAAACTGTCTTCGATTTGTTTTTGTTTGTTTTTGCTGCTTCGGATTGCCAAATAGATGGATCCGGAAAAGAGGATTAAACTTGCCAAAACATAGAATTTCATATATAATTCCTTTCAGAGTTTAGGAAAAAGCCATATGGCTTTAGGAGAATGATTATGATTAATATGCATAGTAAGAAAACCAAGAAGGTTATTTCTGCGGTTTTGATTATCTTTATCATTGTTGCTATGATAGTTCCAACTGTAGCATACTTTTTTGCTTAATTCAATCCGGGTTGCGGAATGCGGGGATTTTAATGAACACAGGGAAGATATCCGAAAGCGTTTTGAAACGTTCGGTGCTGAAACAACTGAAAACCAAAAGAAGTGAAGTGATTGCAGGTGCAGGCTTTGGGGAAGACTGCGCTTTTTTTCAAATTTCCGGGGATGAGTTGTTGGTAAGCTGTGTGCAGGAATGGATAGCAAATCCGGCAGACAAGGAAGAGGAATGGTTTCGCGGGATTGCCAATACCGTCACGAAGGCTGTAAATAATCTGGCCTGTGCCGGTGCGGAGGCTTTCGCGGCAATGCCGGTACTGATTTTGCCCAAAGAAGCAGAAGAGTCTTTTTTAAAACAACTGGTAGCAGTGTTGGAGAAAAACTGCAAGGAGCAGCATATCCAGATAAGCGGCGGACAGACAACCGTAAATCAGGCAATCCAACAAATCGTTTTGACCATAACGGTATATGGAAAAGTATCCGGGGAGAAAAAGTATCGAACCCAAAATGCCAAGCCCAATCAGGATGTGATAATCACAAAATGGATTGGACTGGAGGGTACGGCAATTCTGGCCAGACGACATGAGGAAAGCCTGTGTACCCGTTATCCGGCCCATTTGATTCATGGGGCAATGGACTTTGATCGATATCTATCCATTGTACCGGAGGCCGCAACCGCGGGTAAGTCCGACGTTTCCGCAATGCATGACATGTCCCGGGGAGGTGTGTTCGGAGCACTTTGGGAGATGGCAGAGAGCGCCGGCGTTGGACTCCAAATTGATATGAAAAAAATTCCCTTAAAGCAGGAAACTGTGGAAGTGTGTGAGCATTTGGGTGTGAATCCCTATGAGCTTTTGTCCGGTGGAAGTCTGATTTTGACAACAGACGATGGAGAAAAGCTGGTGGAGGAGCTGGCCAAAGAGCAGATTTTTGCGGTTGTTGTGGGAAAGACCACAGACAAAAAGGAAAGGGTGCTGTACAACGGAGAAGAAATTCGTTTTATGGACAGACCCAGAGGGGATGAAATAGATCGTTATTCAGAGAGAAAGGACGAAGAAAAATGAGAGAAGAATTATTGGCATTAATTGAAAAAAACAGCCGTTTGGGCATAAATGAAATCGCGGTACTCTTGGGAAAGGATGAAATTTCCGTGGCAAATGAAATCGCTGCATTGGAAGCAGAGGGAGTGATTTGCGGATATGCGACTTTGATTAACTGGGAGAAGACCAATGTGGATAAGGTTACCGCGCTGATTGAGGTTCGTGTGACTCCCCAGAGAGGACAGGGCTTTGATTCTATCGCAGAGCGTATTTTGCAGTATCCTGAGGTACAGAGTGTTTATTTGATTTCCGGTGGATATGATTTGATGTTGATTTTGGAAGGAAAAACCTTAAAGGAGGTTTCCAACTTTGTATCCTACAAGCTTTCTACCCTGGAGTCCGTCCTTAGTACAGCAACCCATTTCATCTTAAAGAAATACAAGGATTTCGGTACGGTGTTTAATTCCAATAATGAAGATGAAAGGGAGATGATTGTATGAGAAACCCTTTAGCAGACAAGGTTGTTGACATCAAGCCCTCCGGTATTCGTAAATTTTTTGACGTGGTAAGCGAAATGAAGGATGCGATTTCCCTGGGCGTTGGTGAACCAAACTTTGATACACCATGGCATATTCGCGAGGAGGGAATTGGTTCCTTACAAAAAGGAAAGACCTATTACACCTCCAATGCCGGATTAAAAGAATTAAAAACAGAAATATGTAATTATATATCCAGAACCCAAAATATCCAGTATGACGCAATTACGGAGGTTTTGGTTACCGTAGGAGGATCCGAGGCAATTGATATGGGACTTCGTGCCATGATTAATCCCGGGGATGAAGTGCTGATTCCTCAGCCCAGCTACGTATCCTACGAGCCCTGTGCGATTTTAGCAGGCGCCAAGCCGGTAATTATTAACCTGAAGGCGGAAAATGAATTCCGTTTGACTGCGCAGGAATTGGAAGAAGCCATTACGGAGAAAACCAAGATTTTGATTTTGCCCTTCCCCAATAATCCTACCGGTGCCATTATGGAACGTTCGGATTTGGAAGCAATTCGTGAGGTTATTTTAAAACATGACATCTATGTCATGTCTGATGAAATTTACAGTGAATTGACTTATAAGGGAAAGCATGTTTCCATTGCCAGTCTTCCGGGTATGCAGGAAAGAACCATTTTGATTAACGGTTTCTCCAAGGCGTATGCCATGACCGGCTGGAGACTTGGATATGCTTGTGGTCCCAAGAATATTATTGGACAGATGACCAAGATTCACCAGTTTGCCATTATGTGTGCTCCTACTACCAGCCAGTATGCTGCGGTAGAGGCATTAAAGAATGGCGATCCGGATGTAGAGATGATGCGTAATGAGTACAATCAGAGAAGAAGATTTCTGATGAATGCTTTCCGGGAGATGAAGCTGGAGTGCTTTGAGCCTTATGGTGCATTCTATGTGTTCCCCTGTATCAAGGAGTTTGGCATGACCAGTGACGAGTTTGCCACCAGATTCCTGGAAGAGGAGAAAGTGGCTGCTGTACCCGGCACAGCTTTCGGTGATTGCGGAGAAGGCTTCCTGCGTATCTCCTATGCATATTCCTTGGAACGATTGAAAGAAGCAATGGAGCGTATGGCTCGTTTCGTAAACAAATTAAGGGAAGAACAGAAATAATGAACATTATACTTCATCAGCCGGAGATTCCGGCAAATACCGGTAATATCGGACGTACCTGCGTGGCTACCGGCACCAGTCTTCATTTGATTGAGCCTTTGGGTTTTCGATTGACGGAGAAGGATTTGAAAAGAGCCGGAATGGATTATTGGGAGCATTTGGATGTTCATCGCTATATGAACTTTGAGGAATTTTTGTCCATGCATCCCCGTGCCAAGATATGGATGGCTACCACAAAGGCGAAGCATTCCTATACAGAGGTGGAATTCGGACCGGATGATTTTATCATGTTTGGCAAGGAAAGTGCCGGAATTCCGGAAGAGATTTTGGTAGAGAATGAAGAAACCTGTATTCGTATTCCTATGTTGCCTCAAATTCGGTCCTTGAATTTGTCCAACAGCGTAGCCATTGTTTTGTATGAAGCGCTTCGCCAAAACAATTTTAACGGAATGGAAACCGCAGGTGAGTTGCACCGCTTACATTGGAAAGAATAAACGGATAAAAAAGATTAGGGCTATCTATTCAACCAGATAGCCCTTGTTTTTTAATTCTTCTTTAATTAACTTCATAGCCTTTTCGGAGGGTGCCTGAATGGTATGGTAATGACAGCCTTCCGTTAGTTCTTTTAAGGGCTTGGAGGTGCTTTGATTCATCTTTTTGACGAATTCCTCTGCGTCCCGTTTCGTATTGATGACCAGATCCACGCGAATCTGTCCGTACAAATCGTGGTCGATGGATACGTCCAGCATGGAACCGCCGTAATCCAGAATGGTTTGCATTTCATCCAGTGTTTCATTGCCTTCGTGCCGAACCATAATAACAGAAGTGCAGAGATTATTTTTTTCCGCAGGCTGAAATAAAAGATAGCCTTTGTTAGTGGAAAGAATATCCCGGTTGTTGGCTCGAAGCAGGGCGATATCCTGTACAATAATCTGCCGGCTGACCCCTAACTTTTTTGCCAGTTCGGTTCCGCTGACGGGAGAAGTACAGATTGACAGATATTCATATATTCTTTTTCTGCGTGAAGCGCCATCCATATTCATTGATCGATCCTCACATTTTTATTGATTTATTTGCTGCCGTGGGTCGCTTTCAAACGTGCCCGTTCTTTTTTGACAATATAGCTGTCCAACCCGTTGATTTTTTGGTTTAGACGGCAGCCGTATACGATACGTCCGTTTTCTAATTCTTCAATTCGCACGATAATACCGTAAAGATGGAAATTAAAGTATTCCCCACTCTCTTCAAGGTGGTCGTTTAATACCACGTGAAGAACCTGATTTTCGTGAAAGTTGGTTTCGTCTGCAATACAGCTGACAGAAAAACCGGTGACACTTACATCTTTCAGAATGGCATCCTTTGCGGATTTATTGGTGCCGCACTGAACCGTAGTGCCGGTGCCTACATAACAACGGAAGGCTTCGCGACGATTGTATACCTTGGACTGTGCCAGAGAGGTGATGCTGTAGCATACGGTATTATCCGGCTTTTTGACCAAAGTGATGGTGACATTCTTAAATAATTGCGGGGCGTCATTTTCCGGCTGGGTCAGTAAGTTGACCATGAGACCCTTGGCATGAAAGGATATCACCTTTTCGTCCTTTCTTACCACATCAGCCAGAATCAAGTGTTTTTTGGGGTAGCTTTCCTGGGCAATTGACTCAAATTCAAACCGTTCTGTTCCCAACATTGTAATCAGAGTCAGCTTGGCACCGGGGACGATTTCATCTATCCACATGGCCTTGATTTCCTTCCTTGCAGTAAATTAGCATAATACACTAATCTATATAATAACATAATCCCTTGTAAAATGATAGTTTTTCTCAAAAAAATCATTGTGGCAAAGGTCAGGCAGTTATGATATACTATCCGTGAAAATATATTTGATTGCCCTATGAATTGAATGTATTTGAAAGGATATTTGCAATATGAGAATTGAACGCGTAGACGACAAAACAGTGAAGTGCTTTATTTCCAATGAGGAATTAAGTGAGCACAAAGTAAATTATAGCGATTTTTTGACCAGAACCGACAAGGCCAGAGAAATGGTACATGAAATTATGGAGCAGGCGAAGGAAGAGGTGGGATATACTCCGCCCAAGTTTGCTTTTGATTTGCAGATTATGGTACTGCCGGAGCAGGGTCTTTTATTGACCTTTTCCGAAAAGGATCCCCTGGAGGGAAAAGACGGAAGCAATCTGCTGGAATATTTAAAAGAGATGCAGAAATTCGCTACACAGGGTGCGGCATCGAAGGAAGAGAAAAACGAAAAAACAGAAGAAAAGGCCCGAAAGGAAGAGCCTCAGGCGAAGCCGGATAAAGCAATTTTTTGTTTCTCAAGTATTGGCGACATTATGGAATTTGCCCAAATGCTTCCGAAGAATTTACGAGTGGAAAGCAAACTGTATGCAGAGAAGGATATGTATTATCTCTATTTAGCCAAGGGTGGTGCCTCCTATGAGCGCTACAGCAGAGCCTGCATTCAGGCAATGGAGTTTTCCGCAAGCTTTGGTGCCAACGAAAATCAGATGCTTTTCCTGAAAGAGCATGCGGAATGTCTGATTGAAGAGCAGGCAATCAAAAAGCTCCGTCCTACCAGGTAGGAAAGAGCTTGTGCATATCCTCGGGAAGAGGAGCCGTAAATTCCATGGGTTGTCCGGTCATGGGATGGACGAACGCCAGGCGATAGGAATGGAGAGCCTGACGGGACATGTCGGCATTATCCGGATTATACAGGTAATCTCCAATAAGGGGATAGCCCAGATATTTCATATGGACACGAATCTGGTGGGTACGGCCGGTTTCCAATTTCAGGGAAATCAGGCTGTACCCATTTTCTTCTTTTAAGACGCTGTAATGAGTAAGAGCATGCTCTCCTTTTTCGAAATCGACCTGCCGTTCAATGATGGAGCCTTCCTTTCGGGCTATGGGGGCGTCAATGCTTCCGCTTTTTTGGGGGAGTGTCCCCTTGACAATGGCCAGGTATTCCCGGGATAAGGTTTTCTTTTCGGAAACCATGGTCCCCAGAATGCCGGCACTGACAGAGTGCTTCGCCACAATGGTCAGGCCGGAAGTATCTTTATCCAGGCGATTGATGCAGCGAAAGACGAAGGGGATGCATTGGGCCTGATAATGCCAAGCCAGAGCATTGGCCAGGGAGTGATCGTAATGATTTTGGGAGGGGTGAATGGGTAACCCGGCCGGTTTATTTAAAACCAGAATATCCGGGTCCTCGTATACAATCTGTAACGGATATTCCACCGGCACGATATTGGGGGAGCTTTCGTTTTCCACAATGTGTACCGTAAGCAGGTCATCTGTGGATAACCGATCATTCATCCGCTCCGGTATGTGGTTGACTTTTATACAACCGGTTGTATTTTTCAGCCGGATCAAATTTTGCGTCGAATAACCTTTGCTCTTTAGAAAATCTTTGACGGATATGGGGCTTTGGTCTGAGGTAATACGGTAATCGATGGTGCGTTCCATGAGAATCCCTGTCCTTTTAAATAATTGCCCCTATTGTAACATAGTGGAAAGGGCTTCGGAAGAAAAACTTGACAAACCGGAGGGGGATGCTTACAATTTAGTACAGAATATAGGTGTTGAAGAGGGTTAGTACATTTTTGTAGCATCTCCAGAGAAGAAACCGTATGCTGAGAGGTTTCGATGTGAAGGATTTGGAACCTGCCTTGGAGCCATTGCGCGATGCGAATGCAGAAGCGCAACGTTTATCCACGTTAGCGATAAAAAAGCAGGATGCATGTGCATCAATTAGGGTGGTACCGCCGAGCCTTCGGTCCCTTATTCAGGGATCCGAAGGCTTTTGTAGTGAGGGAACGAAAACAAGCGGCTGCGAAGCAGACATTTGTTTTCGCCCGAACGTACATGAAACAAACGCAGAAGTCGCGAAGCGACGGCACTGCGAAGCAGTGAGCGTTTGTGAATGGAAAAACAGGCGACGGCACTGCGAAGCAGTGGGCGTTTGTGAATGAAAAGAACGAAAACAAGCGGCTGCGAAGCAGAAGTCGCGAAGTAGGAAAAGATTTATTCATAGGAAAGAGGAAAAAAGATGGCAGACAACAAGAAAATGGTAGAAGACATTACCTCCATGGACGTAGATTTCGCCCAGTGGTATACCGATGTGGTAAAGAAAGCGGAACTGATTGATTACACCTCCGTAAAGGGTTGTATGGTAATTAAACCCGCAGGATATGCAATTTGGGAGTTGATTCAGAAGCAGTTGGACGCTCGTTTCAAAGAAACCGGCGTAGAAAATGTATATTTACCTATGTTTATTCCGGAATCACTTTTGGAGAAGGAAAAGGACCATGTAGAAGGCTTTGCACCGGAAGTAGCATGGGTTACCCATGGTGGTTTACAGCCTTTGCAGGAAAGACTTTGTGTACGTCCTACTTCAGAGACTTTATTCTGTGATTTTTATAAGAATGATATTCATTCCTACAGAGACCTTCCCAAGGTATACAATCAGTGGTGTTCTGTTGTACGTTGGGAAAAGGAAACCAGACCTTTCCTTCGCTCCAGAGAATTCTTGTGGCAGGAAGGTCATACTGCACATGCTACCGCAGAGGATGCAGAAGCTAGAACCATTCAGATGTTAAACCTTTACGCAAAATTCTGTGAAGAGGTTCTGGCAATTCCTGTAGTAAAGGGTCAGAAGACCGATAAGGAAAAATTTGCCGGTGCAGTGGCTACCTATACCATCGAAGCATTGATGCATGACGGAAAAGCTCTTCAGTCCGGAACCAGCCATAATTTTGGTGATGGTTTTGCAAAGGCCTTCGATATTCAGTTCGCAGATAAGGATAACACCTTAAAGCATGTATACCAGACCTCCTGGGGTATGACCACCCGTTTGATCGGTGCTATCATCATGGTACACGGTGATAACGAAGGACTTGTACTTCCTCCCAGAGTTGCACCTGTTCAGATTGGAATTATTCCGATTCAGCAGAAAAAGGAAGGCGTTTTAGAGACCGCCAGAGAGTTAAAGGATCGTCTTTCCAAGCAGTTCCGTGTGAAGCTGGATGAGTCCGAGAAGACTCCCGGTTATAAGTTTGCTGAGGCTGAGATGAGAGGTTATCCGATTCGTGTGGAAATCGGTCCCAAGGATATCGAGGCAGGCAAGTGTGTTATTTGCCGTCGTGATACCAGAGAAAAGATTGAAGTTGCATTGGCAGAGCTTGAAGAGAAGGCGGCAGAACTTTTGGACACCATTCAGAAGGAAATGCTTGAGAGAGCGAGAGCACATCGTGATGAGCATACCTATGTAGCTAAGAATATGGAAGAGTTTGAAAAGATTTTCGGTGAGAAGTCCGGTTTCGTAAAGGCTATGTGGTGTGGAGAACAGGCTTGCGAAGATATCATCAAGGAAAAACTCAGTGTAACCAGCCGTTGTATGCCTTTTGAGCAGGAAGAAATCGCATCTACCTGTGTATGTTGCGGTAAGCCTGCAAAGAAAATGGTATATTGGGGAAGAGCGTACTAAGCTTCCCTTTTCTAGACAATATGAGGTGACGAATGAACTACATTGTATTGGATCTGGAGTGGAACCAAAGTCAAATTGCATCGGAAGAGACGAAACAGAAGCTTCCTTTTGAAATAATTGAAATCGGTGCAGTGAAAGTAGGCCCCGGCGGAAATACATTGGGAATGTTTCATGAAGTCATCAAACCGCAGATTTATCATGAGATGCACTTTATCGTAGGGGAACTGGTGCACATCGACCAGGCCGAGCTGGATCGGGGAAACAGCTTTCCGAAGGTGGCCAAGGATTTCCTGGAATGGTGCGGTGAAGATAGTATTTTCTGTACTTGGGGCACTCAGGATATTGTGGAATTCCAAAAGAATATGTTGTATTACGGGATGCCCAGGCTTGCGGATAAGCCCTTTGTCTATTTGGATATTCAGAAATTGTTTGCGATTACTTATGAGGAGCGCAGAACGCGCAGAGCTTTGGAATATGCAATCGATTATCTGGGAATCATCAAGGACGAACCCTTGCACAGAGCCTATAACGACGCTTATTATACCGCCAAGGTATTCGGATATATTCAAAAGAAGAATCCGAAAGCCATTGAGAATGTCTCCTTCGATATTTTCAATCCACCCAGGAATCGGGAAGATGAGGTTAAAATTACCTTTGAGGATTATAGCAAATATATTTCCAGGGTGTTTCGAGATAAGCGGGAGGCCTTTTTTGATAGGGAAGTCAGTTCCACAAAATGTTATCTGTGCCACAAAAATCTTCGAAAGAAGTTAAGGTGGTTTAGCTTAAATAACAAGCATTACTATTCTTTGGCCCAATGCGAAGAACATGGTTATATCCGTTACAAAATTCGTATGCAAAAGGCGATTGACGGGGGTGTGTTCGTAGTGAAAACCTCCCGTATGATTACGGAAGAGGAAAAGGATCAGTTAATAAAGAGAAAAGAGCATATGAGTGAAATGAAAAAACGCAGAGGACATTAACGTCTTCTGCGTTTTTTTAATCTGGAACGATATCGGGTTTTGGCCCGCCGGATTTCCCGACGGCGTTCCTTGGAATAGCGGCGACCTCTTCGATCGGAAAAATCGATCTGGAAGTTGTTTCCAATGGAACGAATGATGAAAATGACGAAGACAATGGCTGCAAGAATTCCGAGAACAGCCAGTATTTTCATAATATTGACGAAGAAAAAGGAGGATTTCTTCTCCTCTACGGAGGCCGGCGTTTCCACCTCGTCCGCATCGTCAAAGCTGAAATGCTCTTTCGTAGGTACATTTACATTTAATGTAGCGGAGCCCAAATATACATCCTTGTAGCTGTAAGAAATCGTAGCGGCTCGACCGGGCTCGGTGCTGTCATAGGAAATAGCAGAAGTCAGCTGTTGAAAGGAGAGTGTCTTTGGAAGAAGCACATAATCCTGGTCGCTGATGGAAAGCAGAGAAGCATTGGTATCGAACAGGCTGTCCGCATCGTAAAACAAACCGATATTGTCGATATTGTATTTGGTCTCGGCTTCCGCAATATTTACCTTTTCGAAATTGGCGAATCCATAATCAAATAATGCAATGGTATCTTCATATACATAAGGATATTCATCTCGAAGAACGGCACAGATTAATTTCATGCCGTTTTTTTCTGCACAGGATACAAGGGTGTATCGGGCAGCCTGGGTATATCCGGTTTTACAACCCACCAGATACGGATAGGCATGTTTTTTGCCGGGAAGAAGTTCCATTTTGTTGTTTTCGATTAAGGTCCCTTTGGGCTTTTCCACAACCAGCCTTGGGGTAGTGGTAATCTTGCAAAGCATGTCGTTTGCAAAGAAGGCCCGTCCGATTTGTGCCAGATCGTATACACTGGTGTAATGATTTTCGTCCGGAAGACCGTTGGGATTTACAAAGTTGGAATCTACACAGCCAAGCTCCCTGGCCCGGGCGTTCATCATATCTGCAAAATCTTCCCAGCTTCCGCCGATATGCTCTGCTACAGCGTAGGCTACTTCATTGGCCGAACGGATTAGGATTGCGTTTAGGCAGGTCTCCATGGTGAGGGTGTTTCCTACATCCATGGCAATATGGTTACTGCCCGCCGGAATGCCGAATACGGAGCGTTTGGAGAAGGTAACGATTTCGTCCAGACTGCTCTTCTCGGCGGCAATCAGTGTGGTTAATATTTTGGTGGTACTGGCCGGATAATCCTGGTGGTGAATATCCTTTGCGTAAAGGATGGTGCCGGTATTGGCATCGATTAGGATGGCCGATTCGGCACTTACCACGGGACCTTGAGGCCAGCCGGATATTTCATTGGATTCAATTGTTTTTTCACGGGTTCTGGCCACCAGCTCATCCGGTGTTTCCGCCAGGGCGCTTAAGGGACTGGTGAGGAACAAAAGTCCGCTTAACAGAGCCGTGCAAAAAGCTGCAATATGTTTACGTCGCATAAATGCTCTCCGATAATCAAAATGAAAGGTTGCTTACCGTTTCATTATACTGTATCTTCCTCAAAAAGAATAGAGGTATTTACTTGCAATTTCTTAAAGATAGTGTATAATGCTTAAAGTGATTCGCAAGATAGGAATGGTTTTTTTATTTGTTTGGAGAGATTGCATGAAGAAAGTATTAAGTTGGTTTGGTAAATTTTTCCTATGGCTTTTGGTTACCTTATTATTGGTGCTGGGTGGCTTCCTGATTATGGTATATATGATAACCAAAGGACCTTCTACCCAGATTCGAAATTTGTTTGTAACTTCCGTGCGGGAAACCAGTGCGGCAGGATTTTTGGCGGATATTTTCCTGACTCCGGAAGAAATTCAGGAGATTACCGCGGCAAATGTTATCGATGTAGGAACAATCAGTACGGATGTGACGAAGGTGACCTTTGATGAGCCGGCAGTTGAGGATGAAACGATTGAAGATATTGAGATTGTGGACGTACGAGGTGCCTTGTATAAGGGCAAGATGATGATTGTAAAGGATCCTTCCCGTATCAAGGTTGGCATTTGCGATGAGTTTGACAAAAATAAGGCCGGACTTCCTCTTTTGGAAATCGTAGACAAGTACGATGCAATTGCCGGAATTAACGGTGGACGATACAACGATGACAACGGATTCGGTAAGGGTGGACTTCCGGAGGGTATTGTATTTTCGGAGGGCAAGCTGGTTTACGGCGATTTGGACAGAGTTTATAACATTTATGGTTTTGACAATAATGATGTATTTATCTGCGGTCGAATGACCGGACAGCAGGCAATCGACAGAGGTTTCCGCGATGCAGTTACCTTTGGACCGGCGCTGGTTGTGAACGGAGAGGCGGTGCCTTCTACCGGTACCGGCGGAGGATTGAATCCCCGTACCGCCATCGGCCAGAGAGCGGACGGAGCGGTTTTGCTTCTGGTAATTGAAGGAAGACAGACCTCTTCTCTGGGAGCTACCTATCTGGATTTGATTGATATTATGTTGGAATTCGGTGCCATCAATGCAGCCAATTTGGATGGCGGTATGTCTTCTTCCATGGCCTATGAGGGAGAGGAAATCGTGAATAACTGTTCCATCAAGGGAGCTCGTGATATGCCCACTGCCTTCGTGGTAGAAAGATTGGAGGTGTCTCATGAGTAAATCAAAAAAGAAAAAAGGTTTTTGGATTTTCCTGTTTATTTGGTCGTTGCTCTTGATTGGTGCGTTAACGGCAGCACTGATTTGGTTTTATGATTTCCTGGGAGATTATCAAAAGGTTTATGATGAGACCAGACCCGCCCTGTTTATGGAAAAAATCGTTCCCCTGTTCGAGGAGCCGGATACCGATCGTATTTTGGCGATTGTCGATTCCGTACCCCTTGGCACCTTTGAGGGAAGAGAACAGCTGGAGGATTACCTGTCACAGCAGTTGACCGGAAAGTCTATTTCCTACGGAACCAAGGCCGGAGAGCATATTGAAGAAAGACCTGCTTATGTCATTACAGTAGATGAGGAGCCCTTTGCGGTGATTCGATTGAAGAAACAGTCCCAGACTGCCCAGTATGGACATCCCTTGTGGGAAATCAATCAGGCTGAATTATTAATCAATCAGGGAGAGGAGTTGTTTCTTCAGGCTCCCACTTCTCTGGAAATTACAGTAAACGGAATGCCTCTTACCCAGGAACGTGTGGTGGAAGAAAATCTTCCCGATGCCAGAGCGACGCACTTTAACGGGTATGCCACCATTCCTTCCATTAGTCGCTACAGTCTGGGATGCTTCTACGGAGCACCTGTGATTACGGCAAAGAACATTGCCGGCGAAGAGGTGGAAGTGACCTTCGATGAAGCAAAAAAATGCTATGTTGCCGATTTCGGCGGATATGAGGAATTACGGGAAAATGTAGAAGAGTTCGCAATCCAGGCAGTTATGGATTATGCTATGTATGTGTCCAACGATGCATCCTACGGCGCATTGGATAAGTACTTCCCGGAAGGCTCTGAGCTTTTGGTGGGTATTAAGAAGAACCAGAGAGAATGGTTTGATTATCATTTGACTCCCGAAATCAAGAATCAGGCTATGACAAGCTTTACCGCATTCTCAGAGGAAGCCTTCTGTGCAAGAATCTATCTGGAGCAGTACATGTATGTGCCTTTCTCCAAGAAGACGGAAATGCTGGTAACAGACTTAAATGTATACTTTGTATGCATGGACGGTTATTGGAAGATTGCGGGAATCGCATTTGAATAAGGAATACAGAATGAAAAACGGCAGGAATTTGATCCTGCCGTTTGCTATTTTATATGAAATGAATTACCATTCAGGAAAGAATCCTTACCATTCAGGAACTACCTATTGCAGAGATTCTATGTTATGCTAACATGAATATAGGAAAGAAGACATGGTATAGTACAGGAGTGAGAGTATGAGAGTGGCTGTATGTGATGATGTGGAAGCTTATCGAAATCTAATTTATAATCGGATAAAAGCATTGTACGGAAGAAAAGGGATTCGAGTGGAAGTAGATTGTTATGAGTCCGGGCAAATGCTGATAGAAAAATGCGAAGAAAAGCAATATGATATTGTATTTTCGGATATTTCGATGCCTCAAATGGATGGCTTTGAACTTGCTGACAGGATAAGCAGTATTCTACCGGCTGTATTTATTGTTTTCTTTACGGAATTTCAACAGTTGGTTTTTGAATCATTTCGGTATCATCCTATTTGGTTTGTAAGAAAAGCAAATTTGGATACAGATTTGGGAGATGCGATTGCGGAGATTGAACGATTGATTGCTAATCGAGAAAGATTGGTGACAATCACATACAGAGATATGGACAAGGATTTCAAAACAGAAAAAATACGAATGTCAGAACTTTTATATATTAGCTGTAATGGACATAAATTAACCTATTGCACGGAGGACCATGAGCGGAGTGCAAGCGGTTCTTTGGTAGAATTGGAAAAGGAATACAATAAATATGGGTTTGTACGTGTGCATAATAAGTATTTGGTTAATTCCAGACATATTTATTCTATTCAGAAGAAATCGGTAATTCTGGATGGAGATATAGAACTGCCGCTTAGCAGATATCGATTAAAAGAAGTTGAAGATTACATGATACGCTTTGGGGGATTTCAGTGATGGTCGTGTTAGAGTGGAGTACGAATTTTTTGGGTGCATGTATTTTTTTGCTGTATATACGAGGAGCACTATTCCCGCGATTTCGTGGGAAAAAAGATTTGGGAGGCTGCCTGGGTGTTTTGATGACCTACTTCATCTTGGTGACGATGATGAATTATGTGTTTCGATTTGACGGGTATGTAGGAATTCTTGTGTATGCGATGGCCGGATGTTTGGCTGCTTTTGTGTTGACTGTAGCAAAATGGGTGGACTATTTGGCTATGGGGATTACTTGGTCAAGCATTGCACTTAGTTCTTCTGTTATTGCGGCGTCTGCATTAATGCTTTTTGAAGAGGGGAGCCTGAGAGATATTTTGCTTTTTGGCAATCCACAGAAAACGATTGCATTGTTTTTAAATCTAGTTGCTAAGTTATTGATGGTGACTATTATTATTTCCATACGTAAACTAGGCAAACAGAGCTCAATGGATAAGCTGGTTTGTTGTATTTTATTTATGTTGGTGTCCGGAATAGGAATGTCTGTTTTTCGACATGAAAATATGTTGGATACTAAACTCAACACAGATAATTATATGATTATAATGACTATGGTTCTGATTTTCCTGTTGTTTGTAGTAATGTATTATTCTATGCGAATCGGAAGCCTGATTCGACAGAAAGAAGAAAGCCGATTGGTCGGAATAACCAGTGAAAAGCAATCCGCGGAATTATTATTGACAGCAGAAAAGATTACAGAATTACGACAATTTCAGCATGATTCCGATAAGGCAATGCATACGTTGAAAGAATTGATGAAAGACCGCAACTATGGGGAAGCGGAGTCCTTTTTGAACCAATATGAAAATTATTCAAAAGATATCAAAGCAAGTTATTTGTACACAGGCATTCCAATCATTGATGCGGTAGTCGGAACACGCCAAATGGAAATGAAGAATTCCGACATCGAATTCATCTGTACAATTCAATCCGAAATCCCCGAGCCTATGATTATGTCCTTTGGAATTATCCTGGCGAATCTATTGGATAATGCAATTGAAGCGGAGCGTGGGGAAAAGGAAAGAAGGGAAATTCGATTAAAGGTAATGAAAAAAGGGGCATACCTTTGCTGTATTGTAGAAAATAGAATTGACAAATCCGTTCTCGTTCATAACATGAATTTAAGGACTACAAAAAAAGATTTTATAAACCACGGACTTGGAGTAAAAAGTATTGAGTATCATTGTAAGATGCACAAAGGATTCCATGGTGTAAGAGAAGAGAATGGCTATTTTATTCATGAGGTACGATTGATACTGTAATGAAAAATCAATAACGGAAAAATGGCTGTTGTGTGTTCCTAGGCCAATAATAGGGGAAAGGGCTTGTGAAAGATTTTTCACAAGCCCTTTTTCTGCATCTTTTATGTTGTAACAATTACTTTACAGGTCTCTTTATGTTGTGCTCTTTTTTTCGATTAGTATAAATAAGTTTACAGTAATAAATGGTGTGGAAGTCTTTTATGAAAAGTAGAACCACTTTTGGATTTATGAATTATCGCATGCATTCCAGATATAGCATAAAAGTTTTTTTAAACTCTGTATATTTGCGTGAAGTAAGATATGCTGTGTATAAGGCTGATAACTATCAGTTTTATGGGGTAAGGGGAACTATGCACTTTTTTATATAAAAAATCCTATTTGGTCCCCAAGAGAAAAGGACGTGTGAAAAAACTTTCGTTTTTTCACACGTCCTTTTTCTGTATTTTTTGTTTCGTGATTATTACTTTACTGTTTTTTTTACTGTTTTAGGCTGATAGGTGGAAAACTCAGATGCTACTCCATTAGCTCTTGTTGCTGATGCATCAGCAATTTTTTTGATTAAAATAAGTACCTGCTTTTTCATGTTAGTTTCTTTTCTCAATGAGTATAAATAGATTTACGGTAATAAAAGCAATGATTACGCAATGAAAGGATTTCTTCAAATGCGTGATGAACAAAATACCTGAAATAAACAAAATGCAGAATCCAATTACAGTTGACAGTAAGTGAAATAGTTCGATTTTGTCATCACTTAAGGGATGTCTATCATTTACAATTGGGGCAAAAAATAAAGCTGGTGAAATTAAGAAACCTATAAGCAACAGAATTATTTCATAACCTGGGAAAGATGTTTGAATCAGCAATAATGCCAATGTGCAACTGGTAAGGAAAATAACCAAACAGGATGCATATGTTTGGGCATGTAATCCTCCGGTAAGGTACCTTAACCCGATAAAGACTATTAGGAATAAGATTATTTCGAAAAAACCGGAAAATAGATATCCAATAGCTAAGGCTAGAAAAAGATCTATAAAGTTTGCTATAGTGATTTCTATTCCGTAACAGTAATACTCTTTTTCGAAAGGTTGGATAAGCTGTTCTTGTATCAACCATTGAATGAAGAAGAAATTTTATGAATCATTATTACCTCCGTTCACTCTTGATTATATATTTGGTAGAAGTATAAATAAATGGATATTGCGTAGTTGGTATGCATGTAAGCATATTTGGTATAATGTTGCAGGAAGGAACAGTTAGAAATCTTGATTTACAGGAAATAAGTATACGGTCACTGTTGAATGAGGGGAAGATTGCGACTAATTTTGAGCGATTTTTCTGTGATGTTGTGGAAATGATGTTTTATTACAAGAAGTGAAATGTGAAATATCAAGAATCTCGTTCTTTGATTGTATAAAATATCGAGAACTATGATATAAACAGGCGGAAATATATCAAAAAAATAGAGATTCTCGATATAGTGTTGAAGCCTATATTGAATTTTTTTATGATTATCAAAATCACTATGGGTGAGGTGATAATCATGAGTTTAGGGAATCGAATTCGAGAGGCTAGAGCAAGCGCAAGAATAACACAGAAGAAAATGGCAGATATGATAGGGGTTCAGCAGCCTACTATGTCAGGGTACGAAAGCAAAAATCATATGCCAACAGAAGATATATTGGTTAAAATAGCGGATATAACAAATGTATCGATGGATTATTTGTTTGAAAGAACAAACAACCCAAATCCATATATAGAATTGGATGATTGTTTTTACGGGAATTATACATATCGTAATATCTTGGAAAAATGAATGCATTTCCTAAAGATGCGAGGCGGTTATTAGTTATTTCGTTAATGCTTTTGGATAGTGAAAAGAATCATATTGCAGAAATAAATAAAGAACTGAATAAAATGAAAAAATAGTAAAAAAGCAATGAGCCGAAAAATTCTCATTGCTTTTTTTGTTATTCATGAAGCGGATG
>DCGY01000072.1:0-176 GCA_002314715.1 Lachnospiraceae bacterium UBA1766
CGGGATTCCTACTAGCGGAAGATGAAAATTAGATAATAGATAGTAAATCCTTGATAGATAAAAATCCCAGAAGCCATAAGACTTCTGGGATAATAAAATCTGAAATAATTTCCGGAGCGTAATTTCCAACAGAAAGGATTTCCAATAGGAATTGATTAACGCTTGGAGAACTGAGG
>DCGY01000072.1:225-12439 GCA_002314715.1 Lachnospiraceae bacterium UBA1766
TTCTTTCCTTCATACGAGGATCTCTGGTTAAGAAACCAGCTTTCTTGAGTGCAGGTCTGTACTCAGCATCTACCTGAAGCAATGCTCTGGAGATACCGTGTCTGATAGCACCAGCCTGGCCGGTGTATCCGCCGCCATGAACGTTTACGATTACATCGTACTTCTCAGCGGTCTCGGTAAGAACCATAGGCTGACGAACGATAACCTTGAGGGTCTCAAGACCAAAGTATTCGTCCATGCTTCTCTTATTGATAACTACATCACCTTTACCGGGTACTAAATATACTCTAGCGATGGATTTCTTTCTTCTACCTGTTCCGTAGTACTTTTCAGTTTTAGCCATGATTTATATCCTCCTATCCCTTAGAATGTCAGCACTTCAGGCTTCTGAGCTGCATGCTTGTGCTCAGGTCCTGCGTACACAAATAATTTAGTATACATCTGTCTTCCTAAAGGTCCCTTGGGAAGCATTCCCTTAACTGCGATCTCGATAACTTCTTCAGGCTTCTTTGCGAGTTTCTCTCTCAAAGTAGTTTCCTTCATACCACCTACGTAGTCTGAATGATGATGGTAAACTTTCTGATCCATCTTCTTACCGGTAACCTGAATCTTCTCAGCGTTGATTACGATTACGTAATCTCCGGTGTCAATATGAGGAGTGAAGATTGCTTTATTCTTTCCTCTTAAAACTTTAGCAACCTCTGCAGCCAAACGGCCAAGGGTCATGCCAGTAGCATCTACTACATACCATTTTCTATCGATTGTAGCTGGACTAGCCATAAATGTTTTCATGATGTTTCCTCCATCTTACTTTTGTCCTGTTCTGTCGCCTCTCTATCCCGCAGATGTCCGGCTACGAAATAAAACGCTTCAAAACGATTGTCTATCTCAAGTGTATCACCGGGGCTTTGGTTCAACACTCTGAAACACTGTCACAGTTGTATATTATATGATAGGATGTTGGCCGTGTCAATACTTATTTTTCAATATTTTCGTGCATTTTCATACCATATGTGATAAAATAACTGTGTTCTAATTCTATAGGAAAGAACGCTTTTTTGCAACCCAAAATCTTCCTATATTTTAAGGAAAGGAAAATTGATATGAGTCAAAAAACAAAGTGTCCGCTCTGTATGACCAAAATGCGTGAGGTCAATCACGAAAAAATATGCCCGGTATGCGGATATAAATACTGTGACCACTCTTATGACGGAAACATCTACGATAATGATAATCACACACATTCCAACTATACTACCGCTTCCACCGGCTATACAAGCTATACAAAGGATTACGATGACAATTCCAAATATGCATCCTCCGATACCTACCGTACGACCGTAACCACTTCCTCGGCCAAAACAACGGCACCGGCATCCTCCGCCTCCCGAAACGCGAAGGCAAAGCAGGGTGCGAAAAAGTTTACAAAAATATATGTTCGCCTGATTATTCTTATGGTTATCATACAGTTAATCCGCGCCCTGTTTGCCCAAACGGATCTCTTAAATTGGCTTCGTTCGGAATTCCTTGGAGAGGATACGAATTCTTCTTATTATGAGGAAGAAGTATATTCCGATTCCGAATATGCCATTCCGTTAATGAATACTTCTTCCAAAGGCCAGTTAATGAACGATTTCTTCTCTGCGGTATTCGGTACGGATCTTTCTTCCGCATCCCAGGACCAGTTGGACAGCGTGGTCGCTCTACAGATTTACTCTGGCAATGCGGAAGGCTGTACGATTATCAACTATGAATTGGAAGATGGTACCAATGATTATCTTGAATTTGCTTCTTATTTGAATCCGAAGGACTTAAGTTACTTCCGGGAATTGGAATACCTTTGCATTCCTTCTGTGCATTTGGAAACAGGCGACCTTGGCCTGATGCCCAAGCTGTATTATATTTCCAGTGCCAATTCTCCCGAAGAATTGGCTGACATTCTGTCCAATCCTTCCAATATTTCCACAATGGAAATCTATCTATGCAACAGCACCAACTCTTTGCGTGGTTTGGAATCCTTCGAAAACCTCTCCTCCTTTTTTGCAAACGGAGCAGGGCTTACAGACATCGATTCTCTTACCATGCCGAAATCTCTTCAATATGTTGGCCTGGTTTGCGGTTCCGTCACCAATTTCAGTTGTCTGGAAGAGCTGACGGATTTGGCACAGCTTCAATTATTTGGCAATGTAACCGATATTCGATTCGTGGAAAATATGCCGGAGCTTACTTACCTGTATCTCAACAGCTGCAGTGTAAAGGATATTACACCCATTGTTTCCTGTGAAAAGCTCTATTTATTCGGCATCGAAGAGGATCCCTACTTATATAATTGCGATGCTCTGGCTGCTTTACAGGATTTGATGTATGTATATCTGAGCAATACCGGTATCTCCGATTTATCTTTCGCAAGGAATTTGACCTACCTGAACAGTCTTTATATCGATAATACAGGTGTTAAGGATTTATCTCCTCTTGCCAACCTGCAGAATCTGGACTATATTTACTGTGAAGGTTGTGATATCCAAAACACCGGAAGCATCCGTGAGGATATTATTTACCGGTAGGTTTATGGAAAGCATTTCTATATGCCAAATATGAATTTTGAACCGTGCGAATAAAATGTCTTCAATCGGTATTCGTGATTTCAAATCCACGGGTGTTTTGAAATCTTTTGGAGCGAACTATGAAATTTTTAAAGTTAAAAGCAAAAGGGCTTCTCTTTGCAACCTGTCTCGTACTTATGGCCGGCTGTGGCCAAGCCGAGGGAAACGGTTCCACCGTAACAAGCCCCATTATCATCGAGGAGACAAACTTAAAGCCTTCCGAATCCCTTGAAGCAGAATCCACGGAAGCCTCCTCAGAGGAAAGTCAAACCGACTCCACGGAATCCACGGAAGCCTCTTCGGAAGTTTCCACCGAATCCGCATATTTGGGAGATTTGGACTTACCCAACATCTCTCCTACTGTTTTCGAAGGACTGGAAAGCCAAAAACAGGATTCCATCCGTTTATTGGCCGTAGGCGATAACCTGATGCATATGGGATTGATTGGAACCGGTAAACAATCCGACGGAACCTATAATTACGATTTCCTTTTCCGAAATATGACCGAAGTACTGGACCTGGCGGACATTAAAGTAATCAACCAGGAAACTATTTTGGGTGGCGACTACCTGGGTTTTTCCGGATATCCCGCTTTCAACTCTCCTACCGCAGTAGGTGACAGCGTGGCCAAGGCCGGCTTCAATGTGGTACTGCAGGCAAGCAATCATACCTTGGACAAAGGTTTGGAGGGCTTAAAAAACTGTTTGCAGTTCTGGGAGAGTCATCCCAATGTACTGGTAGCCGGAATCGGCGAGGACAATACCGGTAAGATTCCACTTATGACCATCGGAGATTACACCTTCGCAATCCTCAATTATACTTACGGCACCAATATGGAGAAGTTTCCTTCCTATGCGGAAGGGTATATGAATATTCTCTGTAAATACGGCGAGGACCGAGTCCTGGATTTCACCAGGCTGAATCCTCAGGTATTGGAGGATATTAAGGCCGCAAAGGAAATCGCGGACATTGTCATCGTATTCCCTCACTGGGGTGTGGAATACACCACCACTCCTACCCGTTACGAGAAAGAATTTGCCCTGGCTATGACAGAAGCCGGTGCGGACCTTATCATCGGAACCCACCCCCATGTCATTCAGCCGGTAGAATGGATTACCGCCGATAACGGAAATGTATCTCTTTGTTATTATTCCCTTGGCAACTATGCTTCCACCCAGATGAAACCCATCTGTATGCTGGAAGGAATGGCCTGGGTAACCTTTGATGTGACCGAGGACGGATTGGCCATCAATGCTACCGAAAGCGGTGTACTGCCCCTGGTAGCCCATTACAACTGCCCGCCGCTTCGATTTGATACGGTTTACTTCCTGGAAAATTATACCGCTGAGCAGGCCGCTGCCCATGGTATTAAAAATTACGGTAAGCAGACGTTGCACTACGACGAATTGGTACAGTGGAGCAATGAGGTCTTTGGAGACTATCAGATGACCCTGGAAGAAGCCTTGAATCCGGGCAAATAAACACCGAACACAAAAATAACCCCTGCACTTTTCTTTGTGCAGGGGTTTTCTCATGCTCTCAATTCTCTTATTCCACAATACTCTTAATTCCGATAATCGGCTCCATATTCACGGAGCTTACGCAAATACCACGTCTCTTATTGGCGGCATGCACAATTTGATTATCTCCCAGATAAATCGCTACATGGGTACAATTGGTGCCGCTTCCGTAGCAAATAATGTCACCTCTCTTGGCATTGGCCAAATCAATGCTTCGTCCGTTTCCGGAGTATTGACCGCCGGGCGTTCTGCTCAGAGAATAGCCAAACTGGGCATAAATCAGGGATGTAAAACCGGAGCAGTCCGTACCATTGGTCAGGCTGTTTCCACCGGATTTATAAGGGCCTCCCACGTACTGTAAGGCAAAGGTCACGATAGCCTCACGAAGCTCGTCCACCGTTTCATACTGGGTGTTCACGACTATTGGCTCTGCCGCTTTTTGCTTGGCTGCTTCTGCCTCTCTGGCTGCCTGCTCGGCCGCCTTCTTGCGCGCTTCCAGCTCCTGTACCCTGCGAAGCTCTGCCTGTTCCTCCTCAATGGAGATGGCATAGCTGAACTCTTCCACAATCACCACATATTTTGCAGCCACATAACCCTGCTGCTTGTCATTATACTTAATGCGAACCCATTCCTCACCGACTTCGTAAATGGGGGCCTTTTCATTTAATTCCAGGTAACCCAGACATTCCGAATCGGTAGTCGCTTCCCTGCGCACATTCAGCATGGTAACCTGTACCTGGGCATAGCGCTTCACATATTCATCAATGGATGCCACCGCATCCTGACCGGACAAAAAGAAGTCGGATTTTATGTATCCTTCCACGGACCCGGAGGTGATTTTAAACCAATCCTGATTCTCTCCTGCCACTTCCAAAATCTCTGCTACAGAACCCTGGTAAATCTTTCCCAGAATTTCTCCGTCTGTACTGGGGATGCTTCGAATGTTTACATATCCGGGCACCTTGCAAAGCGCCAGCTTCGCATACTCATTCTCGCGGGCCACACGCTCCTGAAGCTCTGTCAACTCCTCCTCTGACAGATCATAAACATAACTGCCAAAGCAAAGCATGGTTTCCTCGATTCCCGCCACAACGGAAATGCCCTGGCCAAAGTCCGTCACTGCAGAGCTAGCCGGCTCCGGCACATCTGTCTCCGGAAGACTTGTCGGCATGTCCACCATGGGAATCGGTTCATTTTCCAAATCCACAGCGGATATCTCTTTTGCATCCACGGTCAGAGTTGTTTTTTCGATATAGGTTTCTCTGCCAAAGCCGGTCAAAAGAAGCGCTGACGACATCAGTAGAAGAAAGGCACTAATCATTCTTTTCTTCATAAACTCTCCCAAATTTTCCTAAGTTTTCAAAATCATATCCGGCCAACAATAAACCGTTTGCCGGCGCGGTAGGACCTGCGAGACTGCGATCCTTTCCGTCTATTACCTCTTTCATAGACTCCGGTGTACGTTTTCCTTCACCAACCTCCAACAGAGTCCCAACGATAATTCTCACCATATTGTAGAGAAAGCCGTTCCCGCAAACCCGAATCACAAGCTCCGGTCCGCTCTCCCGAATGTCTAATCCGTAAATGGTTCTTACCGTGGTTTCCGTCTGGGCACCGGACTGGCAAAAGCTCTTAAAATCATGCTCTCCCGAAAAATAATCTGCTGCCTTTCGCATAAGCGCCACATCCGGCTTGCGATAAGTAAACAAATGGTACTGACGCCCAATGGGCATGGCAAACTCGCCACGATAAATATGATATTCATAGGTCTTTTTGCTGTTTGCAAAGCGGGGATGCCAGTCAGGGGCCACTTCCATGGATTTCTGAATGCGAATATCCTCCGGCAAACGGGCATTCAAAGCATAAGCAATTTTATCTGCAGGCATTCTGGTCTGGGTGTCAAAAATCGCCGCATTACAAAGGGCATGTACCCCTGCATCGGTACGACTGGCTCCACTAACCTGAATTTCTTCCTGTAACAAATCGGACAGGCATTGATTCAGCACTTCCTCAATTGTAACGGCATTATTTTGCACCTGCCAGCCATGATACTCGGTTCCATCATAGGCGACAATCAGACAAATTCGTCTTACACACATGGCTACTCTCACATTTCATTTTTTCCTACCGAGCCAGCAATCCGATGAAATCGATTCTGCTCAGTCCGATACTGCAAACCATATAGAAAATCAAAATTCCATACCCTACAAAGTCTGCTTTCTTGTACATCAGGGGCTTCATCTTTGTACGACCCTCTCCCCCTCGATAACAACGGGCTTCCATCGCCATGGCCAAATCATTGGCACGACGAAAGGCCGAAATAAACAGAGGAACCAGCAAGGGCACCAAGGACTTGGCTCTGGCAATCAGATTGCCGTTTTCGAAGTCCGCACCTCTTGCAATCTGCGCCTTCATAATCTTGTCCGTTTCCTCCAGCAAAATAGGGATAAAACGAAGGGCAATGGACATCATCATGGCCACCTCATGAACCGGTACCTTGATTACCTTCAAAGGGTTCATCATCTTCTCCATGCCATCGGTAAGATGGTTGGGGGTAGTGGTCAATGTCATTAGGGAAGAACCTACAATCAACAGTACCAGACGAGACAGCATGGTACATGCCATCTGAATACCTTCTATGGTGATTTTCAGCTTCCAAAACGTTACCAAAGGTGTACCCGGCGTCAAAAACAAGTTAAACATTACCGTAATTACCAGCAAAAATAGGATTGCCTTCATTCCCTTAATCATGAAACGAAAGGGAACGTGGGAAACCAGAATCATGAGTCCCAAAAACAATGCAGCAATCAAATAGCCGACATAATATTTAAAACAAAACAGGGAGATAATATACAACAGCGTACCCGTCAATTTCACCCGGGGATCCAGGTCGTGAATCGGGGATGCCGTCTGATAATATTGTCCCAGTGTAATATCTCTAAGCACGATACTTCTACCTTTCTCTTTGCTCTATGGGAGCAAATTTCATGCACTTATCTGCCCAGTGCCCGCAGAATTTCCTCTGTGGCTTCATGAATGGTGGTGGCATCTGTTCCAACAGGAACTCCGTTTGCCGCCAAATCCCGCATAATATACGTTACCTGGGGTGCAGCCAGTCCAACTTCCTCCAGCTCCTTGTAATGTTTGAATACTTCCTTGGGTACATCATCATACTTGACCGCACCCTTATTCATAACAATAATACGATCTACGTATTCGGCTACATCATCCATGCTGTGGGATACCAAAAGAATGGTAATGCCGGTTTCCTTTTGAAGCTGTTTCACCTGGTCCAGAATCTCATTACGTCCTTTGGGGTCCAGACCGGCCGTAGGCTCATCCAAAATCAAAACCTTGGGCTTCATGGCCAAAACTCCCGCAATCGCCACACGTCGCTTCTGTCCACCGGACAGTTCAAAGGGAGACTGATAAAACAAATCGTCGGGAAGGCCTACTTTACGAAGTGCATCGTAAGCCCGAAGCTCTACTTCCTTTTTCTCCAGTCCCAGATTTTTGGGACCGTAGCAAACATCACTGAATACATCGATTTCAAACAGCTGGTGCTCTGGATACTGAAATACCAAGCCCACCTTACTGCGCAATTTTTTTAAGTTATAGTCTTTGTCGTAAATATCTTCGCCGTCCACATAAATATGGCCCTCCGTAGCCTTTAACAGGCCGTTGAGATGCTGTACGAGAGTGGATTTACCGGATCCGGTATGACCGATAATTCCGATAAACTGTCCGTCCGGAATGGTTAGACACACGTCATTCAGCGCCTTCTTGGATGTAGGCGAATCACTGTCATATACATAATTCACATGATCTAAAATAATCGGCATTTCCTATGCTCTCCTCACGGGGTTTCGCAATTTCTGAATCTCTCGAGTAAACTCTTCCGTGGTGAGAATGCCCTTGGGAATCGGAAGCCCCCGTTTCTGCAATTCATAAGCCAACAAAGTAACCTGGGGAACATCCAGACGCAACGCCTTCAGCTCTTCCACCCGGGAAAAGACCTCCTTGGGGGTTCCTTCCATGGCAATTTTGCCCTTATCCATGACAAACACCTTGTCTGCATGAATAATTTCTTCCATGTAGTGGGTAATCAGGATAACGGTCATGCCTTCCACTTCATTCAAGGCCCGCACTGCGCGGATGACATCTGCACGTCCGTTGGGGTCCAGCATGGCAGTCGGCTCATCCAGGATAATACACTTGGGATGCATCGCCAGAACTCCTGCGATGGATACTCGCTGTTTCTGACCACCGGAAAGCTTGTTGGGGGAATGTTTTCTGTACTCGTACATTCCTACAGCCTTCAGACTCTCCTCCACCCGTTCCCAAATCTCCTTGGTGGGGACTCCCATGTTTTCGGGACCGAAGCCCACATCCTCTTCCACAACCTGACCGATGATCTGGTTGTCCGGATTCTGGAATACCATTCCGGCCGTTTGTCGGATTTCCCATAGCTTTTCCTCGTCCAAAGTATCCATGCCATCTACCCACAAATTACCCTCTGTGGGATATAAAATTGCATTGATATGCTTGGCAAAGGTAGACTTTCCGGAACCGTTGTGACCCAAAATCGCGATAAATTCTCCGGGATTTACATCCAGGCTCACATGGTCAACCGCGGTATTGATTCCCTCCACGTTGCCTTCTTCATCGCGTCTGATATATTCAAATACAACATTTCTTGCTTTTACAGTCTTCATTGAATCCTCTTTGTCAATCAGCCGTTTCGGATTTTTCCACATATGTACCCGAGGCCAACGCCGATTCACTCGATTTATCTATTCCATGGTCCATTGTACTAAATTTGGCCACATAATACAACCTTTTCCAAAAAACAACTATGAACTTTCTATAAACAGTTTTTTGCAACAAAAGCCTTTGTATTCCTACTCAAAACATGATAAAATGCGTGTATGTTTCAGTCTTGGAGGATATTTATGGACTTTCATGCAAACAAAGAAAAATTACTGAAAATGTTTCTGATCCTGTTCGGAATTGTTATCTTCGTGGCTGCGCTGCGATTCACCATCATGCAGAATTCCCAAACCCTAAGCGATTATGCCAAGAAAAATCCGGAAGCACTTTCTTCCCCTTCCGAAGCGGGCTCCGAAAGCCTTTCATCGGCTCAGGAACAGGCTAAACAGGACAAAGACGATACATTGGATACCTTGAATGAAAACGCTCTTACAAAGGCAAATATCCGGAAGAATCCGGGCCTTTACTTTTATGGCGAAGCCCGTGAGCAGGATTTGGTTTTGCTTCACGTGGTACATTATGATTTTGAGGGCGACTTGAAATCGGGAGAGCTTTTGTGTAACAAAGCCATTGCCAACGATTTATTGGAAATTTTCTACGAACTGTATCAGAAAGAATATCAGATTAGTAAACTAATGACGGCTGATGTGTATGAAGGCGATGCCGCAAACAGTTGGAACAGCAACAACAGCTGTTGCTATTATGATGAGAACACCTCCGTCTGTGATTCAGGGCTTCACTTACAGGGGCTGGCTGTTGACATTAATCCGGTGTACAATCCCTATATTTGTTACGAAGCAAAGGATTTCACCGCTTCTTTGGAATCAGAAACCTCTATGGGCGATTCCACTGTATATCCTCAAAAAAGCAAAACCGAAACTTTCGACACCACCGATCGAAGCGCAAACTTCCCTTACAAAATCGATTCCGACGATTTGTGTTATAAGACGTTTCTCGCCCACGGCTTTACCTGGGGCGGTGATTGGAACGGCCAAAAAAGCTATATGCATTTCCAAAAAAATGTGGAATAGGGAATCTGTGACAGATACGTAGCAAGATACAAAATGAAGGGCATCCGATCTAACAATCGGACGCCCTTTTATCATGCTTTCTTTTCAAATGATTCTATTCGATATACGTATTAGACATTTGCGAAACCGTAGCACTGCTCATCAATCAGCACACCGTTTTCATCATAGATTCGGAACAAGGTCCAATAATAGCCGTACACGGGCTGCCATACTGTCCATAAGCAGGTACCGTCTGTTGCACAAGGGGTTGTTGTATAAACCCATGCATCCAGGCCCTGTGCATACAGTGTACAGTCCAAAATCATCATTTCATAGCGATAGGTATTTCCCGGATTCGTATAGGATTCAATACCAATCAAATATCCTCCGCCTTCTCCTTCATAAGGAATCTGACAGATTCCCTTGATTTCGGGATGGTAAGAGTAACTGGAATATTCCAGCACTTCTGTCTTGCTGTCTCCTACAGATCGCGCTCTGCCTGCAATCACATAATCACCGTATTCATCCGGTGTCCAGTCAACCCATTCATTGGCAAGCTTCCAATCGCTGATCAAAAACCAGCCCAGGCTTTCTTTGTAAGCCCACCAGCTGTATTCCACCTTGGATTTATCGGAGGAATCCGCAACCACTCCTGCCACGAAATGCTCATGGTCGTTTGCAGCGATATAGATTCCGTTTATGGTAACATCTACAGGATCAACCGGAACATAATTGGAATCGGCTTCCCCACAGGTAATACACTTGCCACTCTCAAATTTGTGACCTTTTGCGGCAATGGTTTTTCCGGCAGTCAATACTGTATCGCAACCCTTGCAGCAAACATCACCGGTATATCCGTCTTCTGTACAGTTTTCGTCCTTTTTATTCTTAAGGGTGGTTCCACCGACATGATTGGTCATGTCCTTGGCAATCACTTCATCCTTGGTGCCGTCACAGTTTGCTCTGGTACAGCAGAAATGCTTCGTACCGGTTTCCGCACAGGTTGCCACCTTTGTAACCTCTCCTGCGTTCCAAACATGTCCCAGCGCATCAATTGATATTTCGTCTTTTAAACCGCAGGAAGAGCATGCGCGTGTTTTAATACCAATGGAAATACAGGTAGGATTCTTGGTTACCGCATATTCTCCATATGTGTGTACTCCGGTCTTTCCGATAGCCTCCTGTTTCTTTGCATTACATACCGTACAGGTATATACCTTCAAACCATCTTCCGAACAGGTGGCACTTTTCTGTACTGTGCCGGCATCGTAAGAATGGTTTGTTAACTTGGCAATATTTTCTGTCTTGGTATCATGGCATACGCTACAGGTGTATTCCCTGATTCCGGTTTCACCACAGGTAGCTGCCTTTTTCACCACCGGGGAACCCCAGGAATGCGTACAGGTCGTGAAGGCTGCCTCTACCGTATAATCGTCACTTGCATTTGTAATGGTATATACGTTACCTACCATCTGGTCGGTCACAAGCTGTCCGTTTACCTTGACATAGCTAACCAGATATCCGGTGTTGGGAGTACAGGTAATCGCATAGCTATCCCCTTTATTTACCGAACCGCCGGCGGTTACCGTTCCGCCATTGCCGGATACGGAGGTATTCACCTGATAAATGATATGGTATGTGAAATAGGTACCATATCCATATTCGCTGTCCCCGTAAGTATACGTATCATCCCATGCGACAATACCCAGATAATAATCATGACCGTCTTCAATGCTACTCGCAAAATCACTTAAATTATAGGAGTTTGTGTTGGCCGTTTCCCATGTTTCCCTGTCAAAATCATAGGAATATGGATACTCGGAATCATATCGATACAAATTAACCATATATCTTGTAGCATTTGTAACTGCCTGCCAGGTAGCGACTCCATTTACCACCTGAACATTTGTAGGTGTATCCAATGGAGTGACTACAAAATCCTTGGAAGGACCGGTAGTAACTCTGGAAATTACAATGTCGTCTTCATCATAAGCCGTAACGTCTGTATTATAAGTACCGGTCTGGGTGATAATATTTTTCGCATCATATCTGGTCTCGGTAACCCAGCCTCCGCCGGCACCCACGGATACGTCATATCTCACTGCGCCTTCCACCGGTGACCAGGTCAGCACCTTTTCATTTGCTCCGGTACCCCAGGCAATGTTTTGAACCTCCGGAAGAAATGTTGCATCGTATGTAAAAAATGTACTGCATCCATAACCGCTTTTTCCATAATTATAATTTCTATCACTTGCATAGACAGCAATATAATAGTTATTTCCATTATCCAAACCGGTTACAAAAGCCGCCA
>DCGY01000024.1:0-13266 GCA_002314715.1 Lachnospiraceae bacterium UBA1766
GCCTGCTTCTCATCGTTGATAAGGATCATGATGATATCAGCTTTCTTTGCAGCTTCTGCTGCGGTATATACTTCAAATCCCTGCTTAACTGCCTTATCCCAAGACTTAGAACCTGCATACAAACCAATGATTACATGACATCCTGAATCCTTTAAGTTTAATGCATGTGCATGACCCTGGCTACCGTAACCGATAATAGCGATGGTCTTTCCCTCTAACAAGGACAGATTACAATCTTCCTGATAAAAAATTTTAGCCATTTTTCTTTTCCTCCATATAGCTTAACTTTTGTTTATAACTGATAGGGTTCTCTCCCTAGAGCTAACGAATTATAAAATAGTTACATTCTTGGTACCACGTCCAAGACCGGCAATACCGGTTCTGGCAAGTTCCAAAATCTCGTAATTCTCAAGCATTCCAAGAAATGCTTCAATCTTACTCTGCGTACCGGTCATCTCAATCATAAGGCTCTCAGTAGCAACATCAATAATCTTTGCACGGAACAAATCCTTAATGGAAATAATATCCTGTCTCTGTTCTGCTGTCGTTACCTTTACCTTAATCAGAACCAATTCACGATATACGCTTTCATCAGGTTTTAATTCCTTAATATCGCGTACATCTACGAGCTTTCCAACCTGTTTCTCAATCTGTTCCAGAATCTCATCATCACCGCTGGCAACAATGGTAATACGGGAATATCTGGGATCAGCAGTTACGCCGGCAGTAATACTTTCAATATTATATCCTCTTCGTGAAAACAAACCGGAAATACGGCTCAAAACACCAGAGGTATTATCAGCTAAAAGCTGGAAAACCTTCTTTTGCATAAATACACCCAAAACCTTTCAATTACTTAACCACAACTTTTAATATAGCAATGATTTTTCGGAATGTCAATACTTCTGAGCCCTTTATAATCAGTCATTTTCTATACATTTAGATAATGCCAGCGTTCCGGTACGGGCTACCTCCACGATGCTTACACTACTAAACATGCTAATCATTAATTTAATACGTTCCGGTTCATCACAAATCTGAATCATCATGTAATGTTTGGACATATCCACAATGGTTGCCTTCATGATATCACAGATTTCCATAATATCCCTGCGATTGGTCTTATTGTATTTTACTTTCATTAGCATTAATTCACGATTGATGCACTGATGCTCATCGAAGGTTTTTACCTTTATGACATCCAGTTTTTTGTTTAACTGTTTTTCAATCTGTTCAATAGTACGCTGATCTCCGCTGGAAACAATGGTCATACAGGAAATATCCTGGGAGTCCGTCTCTCCTACGGTTAAGCTGTCAATATTAAAGCATCTTCTTGAGAACAATCCTGCAACCTTACACAAAACACCGGAGCGGTTCTCAACCAATACGGAATAAATTCTTTTTTTCATCATCTTGTCAATCCTCCGAATATTTGTTTATACAAGGTCCATAGGATCGATAATACATTCCAAAATCATGGATTCATCCTTAGCGAGGAACTGTTCAATCGTCATCTCACAGTTCTTCATATCCGTCAGACGCAGGAATGGAATATCATAAGCTGCGGAAAGTTTTTCCAAATCAGGGCTTCCGGTCAGATCAACTACAGAATAATTGTCCTTATAAGTAAAATGCTGATATTGACGAACCATACCCAGATAATTATTCTTCAGAACAATAATTTTAACCGGCACATGATGCTGTTGCATGGTAGCAAGCTCCATCATGGACATTTGGAAGGAACCATCACCGCAAACCGCAATTACCTGGCGCTTCGGAGCAGCTAATTTTGCGCCCATAGCAGCCGGAATGGAATATCCCATGGTACCCATACCACCGGAGGTAAGGAATTGTCCCTTTTTAACAATGTGGTAACCACAGGACCAAATCTGATTCTGTCCTACATCCGCTACATAGACACCATCCTCTTCCATTTTCTCGGAAAGCATTTCGATAAATGCTGCCGGATCTACATAATCCGGGTTGGGATTCCGCTTGGGAGCCATATCTTTTCGGTATCCGTTCAAAATTTCAATCCATTCGGAAAAATCATCGTCAAAATCTTCCTTCAAAAGTTCCTGGAAGATATGCTTTGCATCACCAACCAAAGGAATGGAAGGACCTGCATTTTTGCCAATCTCGGCAGGATCTACGTCAATGTGAATCAAAACCTTATTCTGAGTAATCAAACCGGGCTGGCTTACCGCACGGTCTGCCACACGACAACCAACCATAATCAAAAGATCGGACTCATTCATGGCTTTGTTTGCATAGGCCTTACCGTTATTACCTACCATACCGTAATAAAGCTCGTGTTTGGTTGGCATAACACCAATGCCCATCATGGTAGAAACAACCGGAATATGATATTTTTCGCTGAATGCACGAAGTTCTTCCTTCGCCTCGCTTAAAATGACACCACCACCTGCACAAATAATGGGATGCTTCGCCTTATCCAGTTCCTTGCTGACTTTCTTTATCTGAGCGCCGTTACCCTTTACGGTAGGCTTATAGGTACGCATGGAAATCTCTGTAGGATACTGGAAATTATTAATGGTAGCATTCTGAATATCGATAGGAATATCAATCAATACAGGACCTTTCCGTCCGGTATTGGCAATGTGAAAAGCCTCCTTAAAAATACGGGGAATATCATTTACATTACGAACCAGATAACTGTATTTTACAAAAGACTCCACTGCACCCGTTATATCTGCTTCCTGAAATACATCACTGCCCAGTAAAGCGCTGTTTACCTGTCCCGTAATACATACAAGGGGAATACTGTCCGCAAAAGCGGTTGCAATACCTGTAATTACATTGGTAGCACCGGGACCGGAAGTAACTGCACAAACACCGGGTTTTCCGGTAAGTCTTGCCATACCGCTGGCTGCATGGGCTGCATTTTGTTCCGTACGAATCAAGATTGTACGAATATCCGAACTTAAGATACTATTATAAAAAGGACAAATTGCCACACCCGGATAACCAAAGACTGTATTTACGCCCTCTGCTTCCAGACATTTGATAATGGCTTCTGCTCCAATCATAAAAAACCTCCTGAACGACTTAACGTTTTATTCTAAATAAGTATATTAACATAAAACCTTTTAGGAATTCAATAGTTTTGCAACTTTCACGGCATCTGCAGCATCTTTGGAATAACCATCTGCCCCGATTTCGTCTGCATATTCCTGCGTAATTACCGCTCCGCCAATCATTACCTTTACAGGCAACTCTATACGCTTCACTTCTTCTACCACTTCACGCATACGTTGCATGGTAGTGGTCATCAATGCGGAAAGAGCAATGATTTTTGCATGATGCTCTTTTGCTGCCGAAATAATCACATCCATGGGAACATCTTTTCCCAAATCAATTACCTTAAACCCATAGTTTTTCAGCATTAATGCTACCAAATTTTTACCAATATCATGGATATCCCCCTCCACAGTAGCAATCACAACTACAGGCATATCCTCTTCGTTACTGCCTTTCAGCAGAATCGGTTCCAATATTTCAATGGAATTTTTCATAGCTTCCGCGCTGGCAATCAATTGCGGCAGGAAATATTTGCCTTTATCAAACAAATCACCCACTTCATTTATGGCCGGAAGTAAAATTTGATTTAGCAGATCTTCTGCCTTTTCTCCTGCATCCAAAGCTTCCTTGGTAATTCTGCCTATATTATTCTTATTGCCCTTCATGACCGCATGATAGAGATTCTCACGAACTACAGGCATTTCCTTTTTGGAGGATTCTTTTGCAGCCCCGGAAGACTCTGTATTTTTCTTTAAAACAGCTGTACCATTTGCCAATGCTTCCTGCATGGCAGCTTCTTTTTTCTCTCGATTTTCCTTTGCCTGTCCCGCATATTGAATATAAGTCAGATCGGAATCTTTTTTCGCCAGCAATAAATCCGTAGCAAAAGCGCAGCACATCAAAAGCTCCTGGGAAGGGTTGGCAATTGCCATGGTTAATCCTTCCCGAATCGCCAAGGATAAGAAAGCTGTATTTACAAAACTTCTCTCCGGCATACCAAAGGAAATATTGGACAAACCACAAATAGTTGCGAATCCATTCGCTTTACAATAACAGATGGTTTCCAAGGTTTCCAAACCGGCTTTTTTATTGGCTCCGATGGTAGCCACCAAACCGTCCACCACAATATCTTCTTTCCGTAAGCCAAGCTCCACAGCTCTCTGATAGATGGTTTGTATAATCTCTTTCTTTTCCTCTATGTTTTCCGGCAAGCCCTTATCCGATAAGGGAAGCAATATAAACATAGCTCCGTATTTCTTGGCGATAGGTATCAATTTTTCAAACTTTTCAGTCTCTAAAGAAATGGAATTTATCAAGGCACGTCCCGGATAATGACGAAGGGCAGCCTCCAAAACCTCCACATAACTACTGTCAATACTAATGGGAAGGTTCGTAACGGTCTGTACTTCCTCCAAGGCCCGAAGCATCATAGCCTTTTCATCGATACCGCTCATTCCCATATTTACATCCAGAATACGTGCTCCGCATTTTTCCTGCTCTTCCGCAAATTCCAACACCTTGTCCATAGTTCCTTCTCTTAGTTGTACCTGAAGTGCTTTCTTACCGGTAGGATTAATACGTTCACCCACCACCATAAAAGGATCATTTAATCCAAAGGCAACCGTCTGACGCTCGGAGCAAATATATCGAATACCATCGGGTCTTCGCTCCGGAGTATCCTTTTGAATCTCGGTACCAAACTTCTCTCGAATCGTCTGGATATATTCCGGCGAGGTTCCACAACATCCCCCGAGAATTGTTGCGCCGGACGCAACCAAAAGCGCTAATTCCTCAGCAAATTCATCCTTTTCCATACTGTAACAGGTATTTCCCTCCCCATCCAGGAAGGGCAAACCGGCATTGGGTTTCGCCACAATCGGAATGGTAGTAACTGAAATCATATCTTCTATGATCGGCTTCATATTTGCAGGGCCTGTAGAGCAATTGACGCCGATTGCACAGGCACCCAAGTTTTCCAATACGATGGCGGCAGTCTTTGCATCCGTACCATAGAGTGTTCTTCCGTCTGCCTCAAAGGTTAAGGTCACCATAACCGCAAGGTCTGATACCTCTTTCGCCGCAATCAAAGCAGCTCTGCATTCTGCAAGGCTCATCATGGTTTCCACCACCAACAAATCCACGCCGGCATCCTTAAGTGCAATTATTTGCTCCTTATAAACAGATATTAAATCCTCCAGTTCCATGCTGCCAATCGGTCGAAGTGCTTCACCGGTCATGGAAATATCTCCGGCAATATAAACCGGCCGGTCGGTTATGGTTTTCGTTGCTTCCTTGGAAATTGCAACCAATCCATGGATCATTTCCACCTGTTTATCAGCCAAATCATATTCCCCCAACTTCACACGATTTGCGGTAAATGTTGGTGCATATATAATATCGGAACCTGCCTGTAAATATTCTTTTTGTAAATCAATCATAATATCCGGATGTTCCAAAATCCATTTTTCCGGGCATACACCGGCCGGCATTCCTCTTTTTACCAAATTGGAACCGGTTGCACCATCCAAATATACAATTTTATTTTGAAATAAATCCAAAAATTCCTGGCGTTTCATTTTAAATCTCCATATTTCGTAATCTGCTTATATTAATATTCCGCTTTATGGGCATAAATCCCCTAGCTTATATAGAAATTATTAACTAATATAACATAGTAGAAAACTTAACACAAGCCATTGTTTTAACCGGAAAGAAATCGTATTCTTGTATTTTTTGTCAATCTATGTTAAATTCAATATGGTTCTATTATTAACAAAACTTTACTTTTCAAGACAACACTATGCTATTACAGAGTGTTTGTAAAAAATAAAAATATGGAATGTGAGAATTCATATGAAGAAGAAATTATTAGCCCTCGGATTAACTGCTGTATTAAGCTTCAGTCTCAGCGCTTGTGGAACAACAAATCCCGAGTTATCAAAGTTCAAAACGGAAATCCAGACCATGTGTGATAACATTTCCGCTCTGGATAATAAAATAAACAATATTGATCCCTCTTCTGCAAATGCCACCAAGGATATGTTGGAATATATGGATGATTTGGACATGCTTTTTGCCCGTTTCGCGGAGGTTGATTTCCCGGAAGAATTCGACTATTTGGAGCCTCTTACCAAGGAAGGCTCCGATTATATGAAAGAAGCAGTTAAATATTATAAAGATGCCTTTGCAGACGGTGAATACAATCAATACAGTGCAGAATATGCACAGGCCAACTATGAAAGAGCCTACAAACGAATTAAAATAATTGTCTCCATGGTAAAAGGTGAAAGTACAACGGAATAACATAAGAAATGGCAACTGTTTTTGCAGTTGCCTCTTTTTTTGAATCTGATCTGAATACAAACATAAAAAGAGCTTATACACTCCGGTATAAGCTCTTTGCAAATTCATAACAACTATTTTAAGAAAGTAAGCTTTCCGATTACAGGAAGCTCTTTGTCCTGATCGTTTAATGCATTTAAAATTCCAATAATCATAAGAACTAACAAAGCAATATCAATCAACCAGAAAACAATGCTGATGATCCAACCAATAACAGGAATCCAGCCAACCAACTTACCGACTACAGAACCGATTGCCCAGAAAATCAAGGAAATAATACCTAAAGATAATCCCTGATTTAAATGAAACTTTGCATTCTCCTTGTCTCCTACGAAATATGCAACTAACCATCCAATAATTGTGATATATGCAACAATACCAGTCGCTTTCTTATTCATAATAACCTCTTTCCGAGAGCACTCTCTCATATCTCAATTGTAAATAAAAACTTTAAAACATTTTTAAAAATAAAACTAAAGAATATCAAAAAAATGGCTACATAAAAATACCAATTATGATATTTCCACGCTTTCACCCATTTGATATGTAGTAATCTGCAACCATTGCTAATCATAAAGCCCAGATACATAAAAACGGAATACAATACCACAGGATGATACCACAAAGATTTCAGGAAATGTCCTGTAAATAAAGCCTTACACGCTCTTGTAGCACCACAACCGGGGCAATATACTCCAAAATGAGAATACAGATAACAATCCATAGGGAACCGATTTACTCCCCAAAACACATATACCAGTAATAGGGGAAGTCCAAGAAAAAGAATACCAAGACCAATCCAAAACAATTCGTCTTCTACCGTCTTCATTAAGCCATTTTACTCTTTTCTATATATCTTAAGAAATTAGGCATAGTTCCTAAAAGGAAACAAATACCGCCAATCAATATACCAACAATGGAACATACCAAAGCAGCAATCAGCATATTTCTTCCTTCAGGAGTAACATCTTGCTTATTGAATCCAATAATCGATAAAATCACTCCCACGAGCCCAAGTACAATGGACAAAGCAGTACAACAGCAACAGGTAATACTCAGGATACCGAAAACAAGAGCTGTTATGGCCAAACCACCCGGACCCTTATTCTGTTCCACTTGTTCATAATAATCAAACGAATTCATCTGTTGTTGAAAGTCCGCGCTGTAATCCTGATAACGTTCGTCTGTAGACTGCTCTTTATCTCCAAAAAAGAATTCATCATCCTCCTGTCGATAAGCAGCGAAAGGATCATCGTTTTGAACTTCCGTAATGATATTTTCCGAATCGATTCTATCTTCTTCCATAAATCTCTCTCATATTCGTTATATAATCGGCAGCTCCCCGAAATAAGAAGCTGCCGACATTTTGTCCTGTTTCAAAATTACTTTAAGAAACCAAGGCTTCTGATAATTGCAGGCTCAACTGCCTTGCCGTTGCAAACATTGAAAAAGCAAATAATCTTTACAACAAATAAAGCAATCATTAAGATACCGGCTGCAGCAGGAACGATACAAGTCCAGCAAAGCAATGCAGAAAGAATACCGGTCAAAGTAATTACTACAGTAAACTTAAGACCCTGACGTACATGGAATGCTGCGTAAGGAGATTCCTTGCTTGCAAGTAATGCGATAAGGATACCAATTGCACCTAACAAATATACGCACATTGCGATAACCTTATTTTCAGAGATATCTCTGGGATCAAATTCTGCAGTATGATCAAAATCTGCAGTAGCTACCATAGCGGTAACAGGGGTGGTTTCGGTAGCTGCGAAATTGTTTCCGCAATTCGGGCAGAATACAGTATCGTCATTTACCTGAGTCTGACATCTGGGACAAATCTTCATTTTTATGTTCTCCTTTTGGAAAATGTAATTTATGAATTTTTTGGATTAAATTTACAAAAAATTCACTAATTTAAGCATATACTTTTTTTTTCATATGTCAACCTTTTTTGATTGTTCGTGTCATATTTTGTAGTATTTCAGCTATTTCTGACTAAATATAGCAATATATAGTAAGAACCGGTCTTGGCAAAGGCAAAACCCGGTTCTTAACATATCCTATTGATTCAAAAACAAATTCACACGATTTTGAATAATATTACAAACAGAATCTAATGATTTGATATCCTGAAAATATTGATCTGACTCCTCCAAGACAATCTCTTGTACTCTTCTCTCTCGAAGGTCAACCCTTTGGCTCAATTGAATCATTTGTAATATTCGATTTCTCTGCTCATCCGTTAGATAAACAGTTATCGTACTCTCATCTTCATTATTAAAAAGAACAGGTTCTTTCGAATTAACAATACTCTGCTCCATTAGTTCATTATCTAAATAAAAGCATGTATCAAAATCAATTAATGCATTATCCATGTAATACTTCAAAAAATCAAAGCTTCCTTCCGGACAAGTGCTGTTGGAAAGGACCGACATACATGGCATGGTAATCTTATAAACCGGTTCTCCATCCAAAGAAGGGTAGCCTATAAAATTACATACATCATTATAAGTTCTTTCCAAATGCATAAATCCATTAAAATTATATAAATCATAATCATCTATGAATATCTGATTTTCTGAGCAAACCTCCCACCAATTATCGTAATAAGGTGTAGTATCTGTTCGAAGTTTATGGATTTTTTCTAACAAATCTTTAAATCCTTGCCCCGTAAAATCACATCCATTATTTTCAAAATCAACGTATTCTTTTATATCTCCCTTCAAACAAAACTCCAATATGGCATGGTGTGATAAACCATCAAATGCCTTTATATCCGGATTTTGCTTTATCCATTCCAGAAATTCGTCTGTTGTCCAACCTGTCTTTGTACCTAAAAGTGAACTTTTTCCGCATAATGTACGAACAGAAAACCGATTGGAAATTCCATATATTTTATTATTTTCACGGAAACAGTCCAAAACACTAGCTTGGAATCTATCCATTCCTTCCTTTTCTAAAAAGGGGGTTAAATCCGCAAAAACATTATTATGTGTATACCTTTGCATATCCACATAATCCCACAAATACAGTAAATCCGCCGATTCTTTTGAAACCAGTCGCGTATTAATGGACAGATATACATCATCCAAGCTTGATCCCTTTATAGAAATGTTTTCCAATTCAACTTGATACAGATTGCTTTGTTTATTATATGCAACAATGATATCCGCCAATTGAGCATCTGTGATTGCTTCAATGCATAAAATTTTAATGGTTTGTCTATTCGTTTCGGCGAATTCCGGTTCATTTCCTTTACTGTCATTTTCTAGCTTATCGTTCTTTTGAAACACGTGACAATAAATTGGGGATTTCCCACTGATACTGTCCTTTTCCAAAACATAAATCTGCTCCCCTGTCTCCATTACATCTAAAACATGATAAGGAAGAATATTATACTGTTTCAATTCCAAAATTGATTCATAGATTTCATCAGAAAGATGATATTTACACAATTGATTCTCTTTTATACAAAACAAATTCGTCTCATCGTAAAAAATACCGTTTGCTTCAAGTTCAAGCTCTTTTACGACTTGAAGGGAAGGCAAGCTTAGCTGTATCAACTTCACTGAGTCATCTTTTTCACGCCAGGTTATAAATATAGTTTCTGAATCAACAAGATGACAATCCACCATTTCTACATTTTTTTGCACATACTGATTCAAGTATTCTCCCAAGCGATTGAATATAACAACCTGATTTTTCGTCAACAAGACGATATAATCTTCCGTAAGAAAAAACCGAACCACATATGTATCCAATGTAAAGCCGGAAAACGCTATCTCATTATCTTTCTTTTCGTTTTTAGACGTCTCTGCCAAATACAAACGATTCTCTTCATCTCTTAAAATGCAATAAATAGAATCATCATCATTTTTGATCTCCAGAACCGTTTTTTCCGTTTCAAATCCAATATCATATGGTTTACTGCCTTTTGTCAAATCCATCTGATAAACCTGATAAGTGTTATCCTTTAAATTTAGAAATGATAAGGTCTTGTCATTGGCATTCATATCCATAGAATTCAATAAAGGAGTTAAATTCGGAGTAACCATAGTATCCCATACAGTGTCCCTATATTCTGTTTTATCCTCGATTATGGGCTCTTGGTTTTTTTCGCAAGAAGAAATAAAGAGGAAAAATACAAACATCACGCAAACAAATATATAATTATTACAAAGATTCTTTCTTAACTTAACTCCCATATTGTTTTCCTTTTCTTAGTTGATTCTGGTATGGATTATTTGACGATTTCTATATTTTTCTGTTTCCATACCACAGCCACTACACGCATAACGCCAAATTTCCACTCTTTCATAGTAAACACAAAGATGACCATCATGCGTATGTACTGTAGCGTCAGATGTAGATTCATACCTTAAAAAACCTAATGGCCTATCAAATGAATGATTTTCACCGCAACTCATTGTAGCAGCATTACAAGTAACTGCAAGTCCACTTAATAATGTAACAATCAAAGCAACTGATAATATACTATTTTTAATTACTCTCATTTTTCCTCCGTTTAGTTACCACCAAATATTAGTTTTAATAGTTCTTCTAGCCAATCAATATTTGTCTCATCATATGTCCACATTTGTAATCACCTCCTTGACCTCAAGGTAGCAAGATCATTTCATGATTACAACACAAACAATCCAAACGGTTAGAAAACAATCCAAACGGCTATTTAATCGGCAAGATTACGCGCGCACAAACTACATTATTTTCATAGGAATATTCAATTTGTCCGTCCAATTCTTTCACAGCCGATTGTATATTTTTCAATCCAAAGCCATGATTATTAGCATCTAATTTATGGGTTTTATTTTCTATAATATTTTGATACATTTGCATATCACTACAGGAATTTTTAACTATTATCTCACAGAATTGCTTCCCCTGTTTATAAGATACATCTAACACTCCATCTGAATTGTTTTTAACCGCATCTACTGCATTGCTTAATAAATTTCCGTACAAAGTACATAAACTAATCTCAGGAAAATCAACAGTAATAAAACCGGTATAATTTGTTTTTACAGTTGCACATGTTCGTTCAAAATAATATGCATTTAAACTATTAATTACCATATTCCCAGTATCATACGAAGCGATTGTTGTTTTCTCCAACTGATTATCTAATTGAAGGATATATTGATAAAGTTCCTCCCATTTTTCGTTATCAATATATTGTTTTAAAACAACATAATGGTTTTTTAAATCATGTCGAAACTGTCTGGTATGGTTCTCTTTTTGAAGTACTATATCATAATATTTAGATTGCATTCTTTTTAATTCTTCCAATGTAAGCAAGTCATTTTTTAGTATTTCATTAATATTCCGTATATTAAACATAAATAACATTAGCAACAATAATCCCAGAACACCTAACAAAGAAAGACTCCTGGCCATAAAAATGTATTTTACATTGTCTAAATAAAATGTAAAAAAATGTAAACTATATACGGGAATCAAAATAATAATAGCCAACAAAATACATAACAGCCAAATAAACTTATCGAAAAAAAAGATACTCATTTTCTTTTTCGCATATCTTTTAACGAAAAATATGAAAAACAGGATAACACTGCCTATGAATGCTTTATATACATTATCCATCATGGAACTCAATTTTATACCCGTAAACATGACATAAATAAAGGATAAAGCAGCATCGAAGCAACTGATAATAAGCAGTAAAAAAAGAGGTTTAACAATTCTTTTAGAAGTGTATTTCTCTTGTTGCAAACAAACTGTTGCCACTACCAGAAACGTTTCTAAAAGATATAAAATGCTTTGACCCAAATCTGCAAACAGTACCGAAATCACACCAAACAATACAACATTGCATATACAGATAAAGTATCGCTTTAAGACTTTGTTATATAATCCAGAATAAACTATATTATATTTCAAAACATCTAAGATCATAATTATAATAAATTGTAAACTCATATGTATCCCTTTTAATTATATTTTAAGTCAAAATCTACTAATCGTTTTTCAAATATTTTCTTCATTCTTCTTGATGCTTTTGTCTGATAATCCTCTAATCGTATCAAATCGTTTTTATAAGATGAAATCTTAGAAAGATTCACAATCTCATTTCGACTAATCCGAGTAAAGAAATCTGGATTAACATATTTATAAGCTTCTTCAAGAGTAATATCTTTACGGTACCATTTTCCTGAAACCAGGTATTCTGTATATCCGTTAATAGCACGTATTACACCAATTTGCTTTACCTTTATAGCATAAGAAACTCGATTGTAATATAAAGCTATTTCATCGTCATACATATATCCTAACGCAGTTTGCAATGCTTCTCTTAACTCTTCTATTTGAAATGGCTTTGTAACAAATCGTAATGCATTTATATGAAATGCTTCCTTAAATCGTTCAATAATACCGGATGCAATAATCACTTTACAATCCGGATTTTTCTGAATGATATATTTTCCCGTTTCTATACCGTCTAAATCCGGCATCTCTATATCCAAAAAAACAATACGCAGGTTATTTATATCTTTTAACAAATCCGTCCCGGACGTATATGTTTTTATTTTCCATTCCATATCTGCTTCTTTTAAAATTATTTGTAGTATTGCCTGAAGATTTTCAACACATTTTAAATCATCATCACATATACCAATAAAATTTACCATATTTAAACTAAGTCCTTTATCCTAAACTACCATCTTTTTTATATAAAAAATCGAGTGGTATTGAGTCAAACCCAATACCACTCTTTAGAAGTTCAAACGTATTCAAAAATTAGAACTTACCAGCTGCTGCAGCTTCTTCGATAGAAACTGCTACTGCTACAGTCATACCAACCATAGGGTTGTTACCGGCACCGATAAGACCCATCATTTC
>DCGY01000024.1:13364-13510 GCA_002314715.1 Lachnospiraceae bacterium UBA1766
GATGCAGGACCTGCAGCCATGTTATCAGGATGAAGGGTACGTCCGGTACCACCACCTGAAGCTACGGAGAAGTACTTCTTACCAGCTTCGGTACGCTCTTTCTTGTAGGTACCTGCTACGGGATGCTGGAATCTGGTAGGGTTGGT
>DCGY01000024.1:13613-13749 GCA_002314715.1 Lachnospiraceae bacterium UBA1766
TAACCTTTGCACGAAGTCCTTCTGAATATGACTTACGATATACTTCCTTAACAGTGTTGGTGTAAGGATCGTACTCGGTCTCTACGAAAGTAAATCCGTTGATACGGGAAATAATCTGAGCTGCATCTTTTCCAAG
>DCGY01000024.1:13826-14648 GCA_002314715.1 Lachnospiraceae bacterium UBA1766
TGTTTGCCTTTTCAGCAATACCGATAGCACCTTCTGCTGCTGCAAAAGACTCATGTCCTGCAAGGAAACAGAAGCAATCAGTATCCTCTTCCAAAAGCATCTTGCCAAGGTTACCATGGCCAAGACCAACCTTACGGGTATCAGCTACGGAACCGGGAATACAGAATGCCTGTAAGCCTTCACCGATTGCTGCAGCTGCATCAGCTGCCTTGCGGCAACCCTTCTTAATAGCGATTGCTGCACCTACAGTGTATGCCCAGCAAGCGTTCTCAAAACAGATAGGCTGAATGCCTTTAATCTGATTGTAAACATCAAGACCAGCGTCCTTGGTAATCTTCTCTGCTTCTTCAATAGAAGAGATACCATAGCTGTTTAATACTTCATTGATCTGCTTAATACGTCTTTCATAAGACTCAAATAATGCCATTTTCGTTACCTCCTCTATTATTTCACTTCTTTATCAGTTCTAGGATCGATAATCTTAACTGCATCAGCTACACGACCATACTGGCCACAAGCCTTCTGATATGCGGTAGTAGGATCATCACCCTTCTTGATGAAGTCAGTCATCTTGCCAAGGCTTACGAACTTGTAACCAATAATCTGGTTATCAGCATCCAATGCGATACCGGTAACGTAACCTTCTGCCATTTCAAGATAACGAGGTCCCTTTGCTAAAGTACCGTACATAGTACCAACCTGGCTTCTAAGACCCTTTCCAAGGTCTTCAAGACCTGCTCCGATAGGAAGTCCGTCTTCTGAGAACGCAGACTGTGTTCTACCGTAAACGATCTGGAGGAATAATTCTCTCATTGCTGTATT